>DASSUW010000064.1:0-5809 GCA_035706585.1 Solirubrobacteraceae bacterium
CCACCACAACTCGAGCAGCTCGATGCGGTTGCCCCAGGGGTCGCAGGTGTAGAAGCGGCGGATGTTCGGGAGCGCGTCGTCCCACTCGACGCGCGCTCCGGCCGCCGCCAGACGGGCGGCGACGGCGTCGAGGTCGTCGACGCGGAGCGCCGGGTGCGCCTTGCGCGCCGGCCGGAAGTCCTCCTCCACGCCGACGTGCAGCTGCTCGAACCAGATGCCGCCGCGGCCGCGCAGCGACTCCGGCTTCTCGACCTCGACCAGCCCCAGCAGCGAGCCGTAGAACTCGCGCGCCGCCGCCTCGCACCCCGGCGGCGCCGCCACCTGGACGTGATCTAGGCGCGCGCGGGCGACGGGTCGCTCCTGGTCATCTTCACCGACGCGGTCAGCTCCGCTCCGGCGGCGCCGCGATAGACGCCCTTGATCGGCGGCACGTCGGCGTAGTTGCGGCCGTGGCCGATCTTCACGTGCGTCTCGCCGCCGAGCGTGCGGTTGGTCGGGTCGGCCGGCACCCAGATCGGCTCGCGGTCGCCGGGCACGAGCGCTTCGATCCAGGCGTGGGTCTCCACCTCGGCCGAGTCCGCGCTCTCGTCGCCGTTCGGCGGCGCCCACAGGTAGCCGGAGACGTAGCGGGCCGCGATCCCGTGGCGCTTGAGCAGCAGCAGCGCGAGGTGCGCGAAGTCCTGGCACACGCCGGCCTGCGTCTCCAGCAGGTCCGCGACCGTCGAGCCGACGTACGTGACCCCCGCGCGGTACTCGAACCGGTCCGGGATCACGTCGACGAGCCGGCGCACCGTCGCCAGCGGCGTCTCGGCGCGCGAGAGGCCGACCAGCTCGTCGAGCGCGAGCTCGTCCGGCTCGCTGCCGTCCGGGAGCAGGAACTCGCCCGCCTCGGCCCGGTACGCGGGCTCGTCGAGGTCGCCCCACGGCGCCTCGGGCGGTTCGTCGGGCGTCGCCGTCTTCACGCGCGCGCGGACGTCGATCGACAGATGCTCGTGCGGACGGGAGACGCCGAACTCGATCACGGTCGTGCCGAAGTAGTCCAGGTGCTGGTGCAGGCGCGACTCGGGATCGACGCGGACGCCGAAGTCGTCGACGCGCTGGGTCGCGGTCGTCGCCGGCTTCACGCGCAGGGCGTTGAGGTTGTCGGTGACCGAGGACGCGTAGCGGTACTCGGTGAGGTAGCGGATCGCGAAGTGCATCAGGCAGTGGCGAGGCGGGCCACGGGCGTGGCCGGGCCTCCAAAGTACCGCTGAGCGATGTCGGCATCGACCAGCGCCAGCTCGCCCTGGACCGCCTCGAGCGTGTCGGCGAGCGCGCCGTCGGGCTCGGCCGTGCGGGCGCGGAAGTCCAGGTCGGCGGTCAGCCGGCCGACGCGCAGGACGGCCGGCGAGCCGCGGTAGCTGGCGTCGGCCGCCGTGAGCGCGGCGTGCAGGGCCTCGACCGAGAACGCGACCGAGTCGGGGTAGTCGCGCTCGTAGAGCAGGAAACGCGCCACCGGCCCGGCGTTCGGCGGCTCCGGCACCGCCCGCCGGTACGCCTGGAAGCCGCCGACCGCCTGCAGCAGCGCCAGCGCCTGCCCGTCGCGGAAGTGCGCCTCGCGCTCCGGCGGCAGCGTCACGCGCAGCATCCGCAGGACCATGTCGGCGGCCTCGATCGCCGCGCCGGCCTGCAGGAACGCGTGCGCCTCGTCGCGCAGCATCGTGCGGCTCGTGACGCCCCAGAACAGCCCGCAGCGGTCGCGCACGTACGCGTACACCGAGTACGGACCGGTCCGCAGCGCCGCCGACATGTCCTGCCGCAGCAGGCCGAGATGGAACGTGTTGATCGCCTCCCACATCTCGGCGCTGAACACGTCGCGCACGGTGCGCGCGCCCTCGCGCGCCCGCGTGATGCAGTTCAGGACCGAGGTCGGGTGCTCGGGGTCGAGCGTGAGCGCGCGCAGCACCGCGTCGCGCGACGAGGGACGCTCCGGCGGCTCGCCGCTGACGATCGTGAGCAGGTGGTCCCACGACAGCAGCACGCCCGCCGGGTCGTCCGGCCGCGCCTGCACGTCGGCGTGGAAGACGCCGTCGAGCATGCGCGCCGTGTGCTCGGCGCGCGCCAGCTGGCGCCCGATCCAGTACAGCTCGTGGGCGATCCGCGCTAGCACCGGGCCTGCTGCTGTTGCTGCTGCTGCGACGACCATTCGCCCTGGCGCAGGCCGGGCATCCGCGGCGGCGTCCACAGCGGGGCGCCCGCGCCGTCGTCGGCGGGGACCTCCCCCTCGTCGAGCACCCAGGTGTCCTTGGAACCGCCGCCCTGCGAGGAGTTGACGATCATCGACCCCTCGCGCAGCGCGACGCGCGTGAGCCCGCCCGGCACGATCCGGATGTCCTCGCCGAACACCGCGAACGGCCGCAGGTCGACGTGCCGCGACGCGAGCGCCCCGTCGGGCAGCGCGGTCGGCACCGTCGACAGCCGCACGAGCTCCTGCGCGATCCAGCGCTCGGGGGTGCGGACGATCAGGTCGGCCTGCCGGGCGATCTGATCGTCGGTCGCCGACGGGCCGATGAACACGCCCTTGCCGCCGGACTCGCTGGTCGGCTTGACCACCATCTCGCCGAGCCGGTCGAGCACCCAGGCGCGCTGCTCGGCGTCGGCCATCAGGTAGGTCGGGACGTTCTCGAGGATCGGCTCCTCGCCGAGGTAGTAGCGGATCATCTCCGGCACGTAGTGGTAGATCGCCTTGTCGTCGGCGACGCCCGTGCCGACCGCGTTGACGATCGCGACGCTGCCCGCGCGGTAGGCGCGCATGAGCCCGGGCACGCCGAGCAGCGAGTCGGGCCGGAACTCGAGCGGGTCCATGAAGTCGTCGTCGATCCGGCGGTAGATCGCGTGCACGCGCTGCAGGCCGCGGGTCGTGCGGATGTGGCAGACCGCGTCGCGGACCACGAGGTCGGACGCCTCGACGAGCTCGACGCCCATCTGCCGCGCCAGGAACGCGTGCTCGAAGTACGCCGAGTTGAACGGGCCGGGCGTCCAGACCACGACCGTGGCCTCCTCCTCCCCGCCCGTCGGCGCGACCTCCTCCAGCGCCGTGCGCAGGAGCGCCGGGTAGTGGTCGACCGGCCGCACCCGGTAGTGCGCGAACAGCCCCGGCAGCAGGCGGGTCATCGCGACCCGGTTCTCGAGCACGTAGCTGATGCCGCTGGGCGTGCGGACGTTGTCCTCGAGCACCTTCCACGAGCCGTCGCCGTCGCGCACCAGGTCGCAGCCGGAGACGTGGCAGTAGACGCCGCCGGGCGGCCGGATGCCGTGCGCGGCGCGCGCGAAGCCGGAGCGGGAGACGATCAGCTCCCACGGGACCTTGCCGTCGTGGACGATCTCGCGCCCGTGGTAGACGTCGTCGATGAAGGCGTTCAGCGCCCGGATGCGCTGCGCGAGGCCGCGCTTGATCGCCGTCCACTCGCCGGCCGGGATGATGCGCGGCACGAGGTCGAGCGGGAACGGGCGGTCACGGACCGGTCCGTCGGCGTCCGGACCGGCGGCGTCGAACGTGATGCCCTGCTGCATGAAGATCGCGTCGCGGCGGCGGCCCGCCTGCGCGAGCGCATCGGGGCCGAGCGCCGCCAGCGCCTCGACCAGCGTCTGCGCGTGCGGACGGGGTGACCCGTCCGCCTCCAGCATCTCGTCGTAGAAGCCCTCGCGGACCGTCAGCACACCCGGCATCCTCACACACGCTCCGCCCGGCATCATTGGCCACGATGTCGAATCTGCAGATCTGCGTGGCGGGCGTGACCGGCTGGACCGGCGCGGCGGTGGCCGACGGCGTCGCCCGCGCCGGCGATCTCACGCTGCGCTCCGGCGTGAGCCGCTCCGCCGCCGGGACCGAGGTCGCCGGCGCGCCCGTGCACGCGCGCGTCGCCGAGGCACTCGACGGGGTCGACGTGCTCGTCGAGTTCACCTCCCACGATGCGGCCAAGCGCCACACGCTGACCGCGATCGAGCGCGGCGTCGCCGTGGTGATCGGCACGTCGGGGCTGACGGCCGCCGACTACGAGGAGATCGACGCGGCGGCCCGCGCGGCCGGCGTCGGCGCGATCGCGGCCGGCAACTTCTCGGTCACCGCCGCGATGGCCAAGGCGGCCGCGATGCTGGCCTCGCGGTTCATCCCGAGCTGGGAGATCATCGACTACGCGAGCGCCGGCAAGGCCGACGCGCCGAGCGGCACCGCGCGCGAGCTCGCCGAGACGCTCGGGGCGGCGGCCCGCGAGCGCACGCTCGAGGACACGCACGGCGCCGTCGAGGCGCGTGGGGCCGACATCGCCGGCACGCAGGTGCATTCCCTGCGCCTGCCGAGCTTCACGGTCTCCACCGAGATCGTGTTCGGCGCAGCCGACGAGCGGCTGTCGATCCGCCACGACGCCGGCTCGTCCGCCGCACCGTACGTGACCGGGACGCTGCTCGCGATCCGCGCCGTACCCGGCCGGACCGGGCTCACGCGCGGTCTCGATGCGCTGCTCCTGGCGGACTGACGGTACGCTCCCCGGGGTTTGAGCGAGCCCGCCGCAACCTTTCGCAGCTCGTTCCCGGCAAACCGCGCCGCACCGTCGGTCGCGCGCCACGCGCTCAGCGAGTTCCTACACACGCACGGCGCTGATCCGCGGGCGCTCGCGGACGTCCTGCTCGCGCTGTCGGAGGTCGTCACCAACTCCGTCGTCCACGGCTACCGCGACCGGGCCGGCGGCGAGGTCGCGATCGAGGCCGAGCACTGGAGCGGACGGCTGACGCTGTCGGTGGCCGACAGCGGCGGCGGCATGGCGCCGCGTCCCGACTCGCCCGGACTCGGCCTCGGCCTGCCGCTGGTCGGCCGGATCGCCCAGAGCGTCGACATCACCGCCCGCGCCGGCGGCGGCACGCTCGTGAGCATGTGCTTCACGCTCGACGGCCCGGCGCGCTGACTACGGCGCCTGCGGCAGCTTCTTGGCGCCGCGTCTGGTGACCGGCGCCGACGGCGGCGGCACGACCGGGCCGATGTCCCCGTCCGGCGCCTCGTCAAGGTCGATGATGACCGGCGCGTGGTCGCTCGGGCCCTTGCCCTTGCGGGCGTGACGGTCGACCCATGCGGCCCGCACGCGGTCGGCGACCGCGTCGCCGGCGAGCACGAGGTCGATCCGCATCCCGAGGTCCTGATGGAACATGCCGGCGCGGTAGTCCCAGTACGTGAACACCCGCTCGTTGGGCCAGCGCTCGCGGACGACGTCGCGCAGCCCGAGCGACTGCAGCTCGGCCAGCGCCGCGCGCTCCGGGGCGGTGACGTGGGTCTGGCCGACGTAGGCGTCCGGGTCGAACACGTCGTCGTCGGTCGGGGCGATGTTCATGTCGCCGAGCACGATCGTGGCGTCGGGCCCGGTCGCGACGACCTGCTTGAGCGCGGCCAGCCACGCGAGCTTGTACTGGTAGTGCTCGGACTCCGGTACGCGGCCGTTGGGCACGTACACCGACACGACGCGGATGCCGCCACAGGTCGCCGCCACCGCCCGCGCCTCCTGATGCGGGAAGCCGGGCCCGCCGGCGACGCCCCTGACCACGTCGTCCAGCCCGGCGCGGGAGAGGATCGCCACGCCGTTCCACGCCGGCTCGCCGTGCAGCGCGAGCTCGTAGCCGCGGCCCGCGAGCTCGGTCCCGAGCAGCGCGGTGAACGCGTCGTCGGCGAGCTTGGTCTCCTGCAGGCAGACGACGTCGGGCTGCCGCTCGTCGAGCCACGGCAGCAGCCGCGGCACCCGCTGCTTGACCGAGTTCACGTTCCAGGTCGCGATCCGCACCCATC
>DASSUW010000065.1:0-15111 GCA_035706585.1 Solirubrobacteraceae bacterium
GGAGCCGTGGCGGCTGGCCGAGCCGCTCGCGGCGGCCGGCGTCGACGAGGCGTGGCTCGAGCGCGTCGCCGCAGCCGCCGGACCGGCGACCGGCGCGGCGGTCGGTTGGGTCGCCGCGATGCTCGCCGCCCACGGCCTCGCCGCCGAGCTGCAGGAGTCCACGCGCCGCATGTCGGACCTCGTCGGCGCCGTCAAGCAGTACACGTACATGGACCGCGGCGAGCTCGTCGAGGTCGACCTGCACGACGGGCTGGAGACGACGCTGAAGGTGCTCGGCCACAAGCTCAAGCACACGTCGATCGCGGTCGTGCGCGAGTACGACCGGAGCCTGCCGAAGCTGACGGTCCACGGCTCCGAGCTCAACCAGGTGTGGACGAACCTGCTCGACAACGCGATCGACGCGCTCGGCGAGCACGGCACGATCACGATCAGCACGCGGCACAAGAACGCGTGCGCGATGGTCGACATCGGCGACGACGGGCCCGGGATCCCGCCCGAGAACCGCGACCGGATCTTCGAGTCGTTCTACACGACCAAGGACGTCGGCCGCGGGACCGGCCTCGGCCTCGCCACCGCGCGGCGGATCGTGGTCGACCGCCACGACGGCTCGCTGACGTTCGACTCCGAGCCCGGTCACACGACCTTCCACGTCACCCTTCCGATTCGCCAGGAGTCCGCCTGATGGCCTGCACTCACCTCGATCACGTCCACGTCACCGAGCTGCCCGCGGCCGTCGACGGCTGTGAGGAGTGCCTGGCCGAGGGTGGCGGCTGGGTGCACCTGCGGATCTGCCTCGAGTGCGGCCACGTCGGGTGCTGCGACAGCTCGCCGGGTCGGCACGCGAGCGCGCACGCGGGCGCGACCGGGCATCCGATCATCCGCTCGCTGGAGCCCGGCGAGGACTGGTCGTGGTGCTTCGAGGACGAGCTGGCGATGCGGATCCCGAGCGTCCAGGGCGAGACGCGGATCCCGCCGTCACCGCTCGGCTGAGCGGCGAACCTGCTCGTAGACGGCGTCGGGGTCGCGCGCTCCGTCGACACGGCGCAGCAGCCCGCGCGCGTCGTAGTAGGCGACCAGCGGCTCGGTCTCGTCGTGGTAGACGCGCAGGCGCTCGCGGACGGTCTCGGGGTTGTCGTCGCTGCGCCCCTGCCCGCGCCCGCTGATCCGCTCGACCACGACGTCGTCCGGCACGTCGATCAGCAGCGCCGCCGACAGCTCGCGGCCGCGCGCATCGAGCGCGGCGCCGAGGGCGTCCGCCTGCGGCACGCTGCGCGGGAAGCCGTCGAGCACGATCGGGTCGTCGCCCGCCCGGTCGATCGCGTCGCCGACCATCTCCAGGATCACCGCGTCGGGCACGAGGTCGCCGCGATCCATGTACTCGGCCGCGCGGCGCCCGAGCTCGGTCCCCTCGGCGCGCGCCGCGCGCAGCAGGTCGCCGGTCGCGAGCTGCCGGAACGACAGGTCGTCGCGCAGGCGTGCCGCCTGGGTCCCCTTGCCCGACCCCGGCGGCCCGAACAGGACGAGCGTTCGCGCCATCGGGGAATCATGACGGGAACGGGCCCGCGCGGTGGACGAGCCCGGGGAGATCGCGGCCGAGCACGCCGCCCAGCCACTCAGCCACCGCGATCACGCCGTCGAGATCGACACCGGTGGCGACGCCCTCGCGGTCGAGCAGGTACAGCAGGTCCTCGGTGGCGATGTTGCCGGTCGCGCGCGGCGCGAACGGGCAGCCGCCGAGGCCGCCGACCGACGCGTCGAGGAGCGCGACGCCGTGCTCGAGGCCGGCGATCGCGTTCGCGTACCCGGTGTTGCGCGTGTTGTGCAGGTGCAGCCCGAGCGGCCCCGCCCCGGCCGCCCGGCGCAGCAGGCGCGCGACCTGGCCCGGCACCGCGACGCCGATCGTGTCGGCGAGCATGATCTCGTCGGCCCCCGCCGCGGCGGCGCGCGCCGCATGCTCGATCACGACGCCGGGGTCGACCTCGCCCTCGAACGGGCAGCCGAAGGCCACCGCGAGCGTGACCGTCGCCCGTAGCCCCGCCGCGTGCGCGGCGGCGACGATCGCAGCGGCCGTCTCCGCCGCCGCCGCCACGGTCGTGTTCTGGTTGCGCTCGGCGAACGTGTCGGTGAGCGGATATGCGTAGTGGATCTCGCGCGCGCCCGCGGCGACGGCGCGCTCGAGGCCCTTCGCGTTGAGCACGAGCGCGGCGAAGACCGTGTCGGCCTCACCGGGCAGCTCCGCGAAGACCTCCTCGGCACCGGCCATCTGCGGCACGAGCTTGGGATGGACGAAGCTCGCGGCCTCGACGCGCGGCAGCCCCGTGGCAGCGAGCCGCCGGCACAGCTCCGCCCGCACCGCCGGCGCCAGGATCTCGGCGTCGTTCTGCAGCCCGTCGCGTGGCCCGACGTCGCAGAGCGTGACTCGGCCGTCGCGCATTGCATGCAGAATCATGCCAAATCGGTCTTGACAGGCGGGAAATCGCTGATTTTGTATGCACATGGCCGCGCCGACCAGCTCGATCCGGGTGCACGACGTGCTCCGGACCGCGATCCTGGACGGCGAGCTCGCCCCCGGCGCGCGGCTCCGGGCCGAGGCGCTCGCCGGCCGCTTCGGCACGTCGCGCACGCCGGTCCGCGAGGCGCTGCTCATGCTCGAGCGCGAGGGGCTCGTCGAGGTCCACCCCAACCGCGGGGCGATCGTCCGCTCGTTCGACCCCGACGACCTGCTCGACCTCTACGAGGTCCGCTCGCTGATCGAGCCGCACGCGGCCGCGCGCGCCGCCACCCGGATCGGCGACGCCGAGCTCGCGCGGCTCGACGAGCTGTGCGCCGCCGCCGAGAGCCCGCGGGCGACCGTCGCAGACCAGATCGTCTTCAACGAGGAGTTCCACCGCATCATCGTCGAGGCCTCCGCGTCGCCGCGGCTGGCGGCCGCGATGCGCGCGGTCGCCGGCATCCCGCGCGAGTTCCGCACGCTGTTCTGGGCGTCCGACCAGCAGCGGGCGCAGTCGCTGTTCTGCCACCGCGAGCTCGTCTCCGCGTTCGGAGCCCGCCAGGGCGAGCTCGCCGAGGCGGTGATGCGCATGCACATCCTCGGCGCCCGCGACTTCCTGTGGCAGGCGGTGCGCGACCGTGGGTGAGCCGCCGCTCAGCGGCATCCGGGTCGTGGAGTTCGGGCAGCTGCTCGCCGGGCCCTACGTCGGCACGCTGCTCGGCGACTTCGGCGCCGACGTCGTCAAGATCGAGGCGCCGCCGAACGGCGACCCGATGCGCGACTGGGGCCGCCTGCGCCACAACGACCACTCGCTGTGGTGGTCGATCCTCGCGCGCAACAAGCGCAGCGTCACGCTCAACCTGCGCAGCGGGCGCGGCCAGGCGCTCGCGCGCGAGCTGGCGACCACGGCCGACGTCGTGCTCGAGAACTTCCGGCCCGGGACGATGGAGAAGTGGGGCCTCGGGCCCGCCGACGTGCACGCGCGCAACCCGCGCGTCGTGTACGCGCGCGTGTCCGGCTACGGGCAGACCGGCCGCTACCGCGACCGTCCCGGCTTCGCGTCGGCCGGCGAGGCGATCGCCGGCCTGCGCCACATCAACGGCTATCCCGACCAGGCGCCGCCGCGCAGCGGCATCTCGCTCGGCGACACGATCGCGGCGCAGTCGGCGTTCCAGGGCATCGTGCTGGCGCTGTACGCGCGCGACGCGCGCGGAGAGGCCGGTCAGGTGGTCGACGCGTCGATCGCCGACGCCTGCTTCGCGATGATGGAGTCGACGGTCGTCGAGTACGAGAAGACCGGCTTCGTGCGCCAGCCGACCGGCCCGCGACTGCCGCGGATCGCGCCGTCGAACGTGTACCGCAGCCAGGACGGCAAGTGGGTGGTGATCGCCGCCAACCACGACACGCTGTGGAAGCGGCTGGCGGAGCTGATGGGCCGGCCCGAGCTCGGCGACGACCCGCGGTTCGGCTCGCATCACGCGCGCGGGGAGAACGAGGACCTGCTCGACGAGATCATCGGCGGCTGGGCCGCGCAGCACACGGCGGCCGAGCTCGACGAGCTGGTCAACGGGGCCGGCGTGGTCTGCTCGCCGGTGTACGACGCGGCGGATATCTACGGCGACGAGTGGTTCCGCGAGCGCGGGCTGCTCGTGCCGCACGAGGACGAGGTGCACGGCGCGATGAGCGCGCCGGGGGTGGTGCCGAAGCTGACCGGCACGCCGGGGTCGATCCGCCAGGCGGCGCGCTGGACGGTCGGCGCCGACACGCAGGCGGTGCTCGGCGAGCTGGGCGTGGACGAGGGCGAGCTGGAGCAGCTCCAGCGCGAGGGCGTGGTGTGAGGAGAGAGGAGCGCACGTGGCGTACCGGCTAGGAGTGGACGTCGGAGGGACGTTCACCGACCTGTTCCTCGTCGACGACGAGGACCATCGCCAGTGGCGGGTCAAGACCCCGTCCACGCCGGCGGACCCGTCGGAGGGCGTGCTCGGCGGCGTGCGGCGGATCTGCGAGGAGGCGGGAATCGGCGCCGACGCGCTGCGCAACGTCGTCCACGGCACGACCGTCGCCACCAACGCGGTCCTCGAGTCCAAGGGCGCCCGCGTCGGCCTCATCACCACCCAGGGATTCGGCCAGATCCTGCACCTCGCGCGCTCGCAGACGCCCGGCCCGCTCGCCGGCTGGATCATCATGATCAAGCCTGACCCGCCGGCGTCGCTCGCCGACACCCGCGAGGCGGTCGAGCGGATGGACGCGCACGGCAACACGATCGTCCCGGTGGACCGCGAGCAGGTCGCGTCCGTCGTGCGCGACCTGATCGGCTCGGGCGTGGAGTCGCTGACGATCAGCCTCATCAACGCCTACGTCGACGGCCGTCACGAGCACGAGATCGCCGCGATCGTCGAGGAGATCGAGCCCGGCTTCCCGGTCACGATCTCCTCCGACGTGCTGCCGGAGTTCCGCGAGTACGAGCGGACGCTGACCGCGTGCATGAACTCCTACGTACGGCCGACGGTCGCCGCGTACGTCGACCGGCTGCGCGGCTCGCTGCGCGAGCTGGGCGTCACGCACGAAGTCGACATCCTGCGCTCGGACGCCGGCGTGATGACACCCGAGGAAGCGGCGCGCAACCCGGTCTACGGCGTGCTGTCCGGCCCGAGCGGCGGGGTCGCCGGCGCCCTCTACGTCGCCAAGCGCGCCGGCTACCCGAACATCCTGACGTTCGACATGGGCGGCACGTCGACCGACGTGTCGCTGTGCCAGGCCGGCGAGCCGACGATCGGACGCGAGACCACGATCGGCCAGTTCCGCATCAAGATCCCGTCGATCGACGTCCACACCGTCGGCGCCGGCGGCGGGTCGATCGCGCACGTGCCCGAGCTGACCGGGGCGCTGCGGGTCGGGCCGGAGTCGGCCGGCGCGGAGCCCGGGCCGGCGGCCTACGGGCGCGGCGGCACGGCACCCACGGTGACCGACGCGAACGTCGTCGTCGGTCACCTGCCGCCGCGGCTGATCGGCGGTGAGATGGAGCTCGACGCCGCTGCCGCCCGCGCCGCCGTCCAGACGATCGCCGACGCGATGGGCCTGAGCCTCGACGCCGCGGCCGAGGGCATCCTGAAGATCGTCAACGAGAACATGGCGGGCGCGCTGCGCGTCATCAGCGTCCAGCGCGGCCACGACCCGCGCGAGTTCGCGCTCGTCGCGTTCGGCGGCGCCGGTCCGCTGCACGCGAACGCCGTCGCCGAGCTGATGGGCTCGTTCCCGGTGATCGTCCCGCCCTCCCCCGGGCTGCTGTGCGCGCTCGGCGACCTCGTCGCCGACTTCCGCAACGAGTTCGCGCGCACGCTGATCCGGCTGACCGGCGAGGCGACGGCCGAGGAGATCGAGGGGATCCTCTCGGACCTGGAGGGGCGGGCGCGCGCGTGGATGGCCGCCGAGGGCATCGACGGCACGGTCGCGTTCCACGCCGACATGCGCTACCACGGCCAGGGCTACGAGATCCCCGTGCCGATGGGCGACGACCTCGACGAGCGCTTCAACGCGCTGCACGAGCAGCTGTACGGGTTCCGGATGCCGGACACGCCGTCCGAGATCGTCAACCTGCGGGCCGTCGGCACCGGCATCCGGTCCAAGCCCGAGCTGCCGGAGGGCGAGCTGCACGGGCCCGACCCGGGCGTGTCCGGCCCCATCTACGACCGCAGCGCGCTGCAGCCCGGCAACCGCATCGCCGGCCCCGCGGTGATCACCGAGTTCGACTCGACGACCGTGGTGCTCGCGGGCTACGAGGCGGAGGTCGACCGCTTCTTCAACATCCTGATCCGTCCGGAGGGCCAGGCATGAGAGTCGCGCAGATCCCCGACATCGAGATCGATCCGATCACGCTCGACATCATCGAGAACGCGCTGCGGCACGCGCGCTTCGAGATGGACGCGGTGCTGTTCCGCAGCGCGATGAGCCCGGTGATCCGCGAGCAGCACGACGAGTTCCCGATGATCACCGACCCGCAGGGCCGCATGGTGGTCGGCCAGTTCGGCGCCTACATCTCGCAGATGATGGCCGAGTGGGACCGCGGCATCTACCCGGGCGACGTGATCCTCACGAGCGACCCGTACAAATGCTCGGCGTCGATCTCGCACACGAACGACTGGCTCGTGCTCGTGCCGATCTTCTTCGAGGACGAGATCGTCGGCTGGTCGAGCCAGTTCGGCCACCAGATGGACGCCGGCGGGCGGCTCCCTGGGTCGCTGCCCACCGGCGCGACGACGGTGTTCGAGGAGGGGATCATCATCCCTCCGCTGAAGATCGTCGAGCGCGGCGAGGTGCAGGAGGACGTGCTGCGGCTGATCCTCAACAACGTCCGCCTGCCGGAGATGAACCGCGCCGACCTGTTCGCGATCATCGCCGGCTGCCGCGCCGGCGAGAAGCGCGTGATCGGGCTCTGCGAACGCTTCGGCAAGGACGTCTACCTCGCCGCGCTGCAGGCGCTGCTGGACCGCACGCACGAGGCGATGCGCAAGCTGATCGGACTCGCGATCCCGGAGGAGCCGCAGTCGTTCGAGGACTGGATCGACGACGACGGCCTCGGCAACGGCCCCTACAAGATGAAGCTCACGATCTGGCGCGAGGGCGAGCACGCCTGGTTCGACTGGTCCGGCACGGACCCCCAGGCCCTCGGACCGATCAACTTCTACCTCTCCGAGGGCATGTTCAAGATGTTCATCGGGGTCTACCTGATCATGGTCAACGACCCGCAGATCCTCTTCAACGACGGCTTCTATCCGCTGCTGCACGTCGTGATGCCGGAGGGGTGCCTGCTCAACCCGCGCTATCCGGCCGCGCTCGGCTGCCGCACGCACGGGCTCACGCGCCTGTTCGACGTGCTCGGCGGTGCGCTCTGCAAGCAGGCGCCGGAGCTCAACACGGCCGCCGGCTACGGCACCTCGCCGTACATGCTCTACAGCGGCTGGAAGGAAGGCGGCGAGTTCTTCTACGCGATGGAGATCCTCTACGGGGGCATCCCCGGCCGCCCGATCGGCGACGGCATGGACGGCCACTCGTGGTGGCCGCTGTTCGAGAACATCCCGACCGAGTACCTGGAGGCCTACTACCCCTTGCGGATCGACGGCTACACGACGGTGACCGACTCCGGCGGCGCGGGCCTGCACCGCGGCGGCAACGGCGTCGAGAAGCGCTACGTCTACCTCGAGCCCGGGCATGTCTCGATCCACGACGACCGCTGGCTCACCCGCCCGTGGGGGGTGCTCGGCGGCGAGCCGGGCGAGCGCTCGAGCAAGCGGCTGCGCCGGGCCGACGGCAGCGAGCAGGTGCTGCCGGCCAAGTGCGACGAGGTCGAGGTCCAGGCCGGCGACATGCTCGTCTACCGCACGGCGGGGGGCGGCGGCTGGAAGGACCGGCTCGAGCGCCCGGCCGAGTGGGTCGCGCGCGACGTCGCGTTCGGCCTCGTCTCGCGCGCGAAGGCGCGGTCCGGCTACGGCGTCGTGCTGCGCGACGACGGGTCCGTCGACGAGGACGCCACGGCCGCCGAGCGCGAGCGCCAGCGGACCGAGCGCGGCGACGCGAAGGCGTTCGACTTCGGCCCTGAGCTGGCGGACGCGGTGGCGAACTGCGAGGCCGAGACCGGGCTCGCGCCTCCGGCGCCGGCCGCGCCGCTGCGCTGGTCGCCGCTGGAGGAGCCCGACGCCGCGCGGGCGCGCGTGAGGGCGGCCCTGGAGTGACGGACTTCGGGCAGGCCGCGGGGGTCGGCGAGCGGCCGGCGGTGGTCGTCGTCGACCTCCTGCGGGGCTTCACGGACCCCGCCTGCCCGCTCGGCGCCGAGATGGACGACGTGGTCGCCGCCACGCGGACGCTGCTCGATGCGGCGCGCGCGGCGGCCGTGCCGGTGATCTTCACGACCGTCGTGTACGACGAGGCGAACGAGCGCGCGGCGACCGTGTTCCTGCGCAAGGTGCCGGCGCTGCGCGTACTGCGCCCGGGCAGCCAGTGGATCGAGGTCGACCCGCGGCTGGGCCGCCGCGACGGCGAGCCCGTCCTGGCGAAGGCGTTCGCGTCGGCGTTCTTCGGCACGCCGCTGGCGGCGATGCTCGCCGGCCACGACACGCTCGTGGTCTGCGGCGCGACCACGTCCGGCTGCGTGCGCGCGACGGTCGTCGACGCGCTGCAGCACAACCTCGCGCCGATCGTGCCGCGCGAGTGCGTCGGCGACCGCTGGCAGGGCGCGCACGACGCCAGCCTGTTCGACATCGAGGCCAAGTACGGCGACGTCGTGGCGGTCGACGAGGTGGTTGCGATACTGGCGCGATGAACCACGAGCCGGAACCGTGGGGCGAGGATCCGAGGCTCGTGGAGGTTCTCGGCGACCAGGGTGCTGCCGAGTTCCGCGCGCTGCTGAACGGCTTCCCCGAGTCCGTCGGCGTGCTGTGGCCGATCCGCGGCGCGGGCGGCGAGATCGTCGACTTCACGTTCGGCTACGGGAACCCGGCGATCCTGCGGGCGTTCCGGCTGCAGGCGTCGATGAGGGATCGCTACACGCTGCTGGAGGCGCTCCCGCCGATGCGCGGCAGCCGCGCGTTCGCCGCCTACGTGCGCGTGTGCGAGACCGGTGAGCCGTGGATCAAGGAGGTCACGTACGACACGCCGTTCGGCGACGGCTACATGCTCGGGACGTTCATCCAGCGCAGCGCGCGGCTCGGCGACGGGATCATCAACTTCCTCACGGACATCACCGAGCAGCGCCGCATGGAAGCCGAGCTGCGCAACTACGCCGACGTCGTCGCGCATGACCTCAACGCGCCGATCGCAGGCATCCAGATGCTCGTCGGGCTGCTGGAGCGGCGCGCCGACGAGCCGCCCCCTGCGGGCGTCCTGGAGCAGTTGCGCAACAGCACCGAGCGCGCCCGCGACCTCATCGACGGGGTCCTGGTCTACGCGCAGGCCGGCGAGCTGCGCAGCGAGCGCGTCGCGCTCGATCGCCTCACGGCCGAGGTCGCCGACGATCTCGCGGCGAGCCTCGCGAGCGCTGACGCCACGATCGACGTGGGCGAGCTGCCGGAGGTCGAGGGCGATCCCCGCCAACTGCGCCGCGTGCTGCAGAACCTGCTCGGCAACGCGATCAAGTTCCGCGGCCCGGCGCCGCTGCGAGTCGCGGTGTCATGCCGGCCGGACAGCCAGGAGTGGGTGGTCACGGTCCAGGACAATGGCGTCGGGGTCGATCCGGAGCAGGCGTCACGGATCTTCGGCATGTTCACCCGGGCCGACACGCAACGCGACGGCGCCGGAATCGGCCTCGCGGTGTGCCGCCGGATCGTGGAGGCTCACGGCGGCCGCATCTGGGTCGAGCGCCCGCGCGGCGGCGGCAGCGCGTTCCGCTTCACGCTCCCGCGCTGACTTCCCGAGCGTGGACGAATCTCCACTCGACTCGCTGTTCCCGTCCTGACAGATTTCGCCTGCACAACCGAGATCGAGGGGAGTCGAGGTGCACGGACGCTTCAGGGCTGGGCTCATCGCCGGGACGCTGGCGCTGCTCGCGTCGGCCGGCGTCGCGCAGGCCGCCGACCCCTCGATCGTCCTCGGCCCCGACGGCACGACGGCTGCGGCGTTCAGCTACACGGACGCGATCCGCCAGCGCGTGTTCATCCCCGTTCCGGGCGTGGACCAGGACCGCGACGGCATCGACGACCGCACGGCGATCGACATCATGCGGCCGAAGGAGTCCGACGAGGGACTGAAGGTCCCCGCGATCATCGACCCGAGCCCGTACTACACGACGCTCGGGCGCGGCAACGAGTCGCAGAGGATCGAGGACGTCGACGGCGACGGCCTCACCGACCGGTGGCCGCTGTTCTACGACAACTACTTCGTCCCGCGCGGCTACGCGGTGATCCTCGCCGACATGGACGGCACCGGGAACTCGACCGGCTGCCCCGAGCACGGCGGACCGGGCGACATCGCCTCGATGAAGGTCGTGATCGACTGGCTCAACGGCCGCGCGCCGGGCTTCGACAAGGACGGGAACCCCGTCACCGCGCCGTGGCACAGCGGCAAGGCGGCGATGATCGGCAAGTCCTACGACGGCACGCTGGCCAACGGCGTGGCCGCGACCGGGGTCGACGGCCTCACGACGATCGTCCCGATCTCGGCGATCGCCGACTGGTACGACTACTCGCGGATGGGCGGGATCCGGTTCAACACGAACTATCCCGGCAACGGCCTCGCCCCGGCCGTCACGAACCCCGACCGACTACAGGTCTGCGCCGCGTCGCGCGCCGCGATGAACGACGCGGACGGCGACGAGACCGGGGACATCAACGGCTTCTGGGCCGCGCGCGCGTACACGCCGGACGTCGGCAAGGTGAAGGCCGCGGTGTTCGCGTCGCACGGCCTCCAGGACGACAACGTGAAGATGAACCACCTCAGCAAGTGGTGGGAGGGCCTGAGGGCCCACGACGTCCCCCGCAAGCTGTGGCTCACGCGCACCGGCCACGAGGACCCCTTCGACTATCGGCGCGCCGAGTGGGTCGACACGCTGCACCGCTGGTTCGACCACTGGCTGGCGGGCGTCGACAACGGGATCATGAGCGAGCCGCCGGTCGACGTCGAGATGACCAAGGACACGTTCGCGACCTACAGCGACTGGCCGGTCCCCGGGACGGCAGACGTCGACGTGTTCCTGCACGGCACGACGCAGGCCACGGCCGGCGCGCTGGGCCTGAGCTCGGGCGGCGACACCGACGCGCTCACGTGGCTCAGCACGAGCCAGACCGAGAACACGATGATCAACGGTCCGACCGGCTCACAGGCGAACCGGCGCGTGTTCCTCTCCCCTGCCCTCACGCACGACCTGCGCATCTCCGGCACGCCGGTGATCGACATTAGGGCGTCGCTGGACAAGCCGCAGACCAACCTCGGCGCGCTGCTGGTCGACTACGGCGCCGGCACCCAGATCACGCGCAGCAGCGAGGGCATCCAGAACGTGAGCCCGGAGACCCGGAGCTGCTGGGGCGAGTCGAGCGCCGCCGACAGCGCCTGCTACATCGACGTCTTCAAGCCGACGGTGGACGTCACCCAATGGCGTGTCACGAAGGGGATCCTCGATTCGTCGAACCGCGATTCGCTGACCACGCCGACGACGGCCGATCCGGGCGTCGAGTACCGCTTCACCTGGCCGACGCTGCCGCAGGACTACGTGTTCGCCGCCGGCCACCAGATCGGGATCATCCTGGTCGGTGACTACCCGCAGTTCCCGTCGGTCAACGGCACGAGCGGCACGACCGTCACGCTCGACACGCGCGCGAGCACCGTGCACCTTCCGGTCGTGGGCGGCTATCCGGCGGCGGTCGCCTCGGGCGCGTTCGCGGCCGACACCGTGGCGCCGGCGCTGCAGGGCATGCCGGCGGACATCGCGGTCGACACCGAGAGCGGCGACGGCCGCGCGGTGACCTACACACCGCCGACGGCGACCGACGACGAGGATCCGGCGCCGGTCGTGGAGTGCGCGCCGCCGCCGGGTGCGACCTTCGCGGTCGGCACCACCGACGTCGTGTGCACGGCGACCGACGCGAGCGGCAACTCGACCAGCGCCTCGTTCACGGTGACCGTGCGCTGGGTCGACGAGGACCCGGGCGACGTCGACGGGCAGGTGCCGGGCACGCTGAGCCTGACGGTCACGGGCGGCGCGACCTCGCTCGGCGCGTTCACGCCGGGCGTCGCGCGCGACTACCTCGGCACGCTGTCGGCGAACGTGATCTCGACCGCCGAGTCGGCGACGCTGAGCGTCGCGGACCCGGACACGGTCAACACCGGCCACCTGGTCAACGGCGCCTTCGAGCTGCCGTCCGCGCTGCAGGTCAACGCAGCGAGCCCGATCGCGGGCAGCAGCGTCTTCGCGCCGCTGGGCGGCGCGTCCGCGCCGACTACCCTGCTGACCTACGGCGGCCCGGTGAGCAACGACCCGGTGACGCTCGGCTTCAAGCAGTCGATCGCCGCCACCGACGCCCTGCGGACCGGCACCTACAGCAAGACGCTGACGTTCACGCTGTCGACGACGGCTCCGTAGCCGCCGGCCACGACTCCGGGCAGCAGCGCCGCGAGGCGCGGGTCGAAGTGGCGGCCGCTCTCGGCGGCGATCTCGGCCAGCGCCTCGTCGACGCGCCAGGCGTGCTTGTAGGGTCGCGGCGACGTCAGCGCGTCGAAGACGTCGCAGACCGCGCAGATGCGCCCGACGAGCGGGATGTCCTCGCCGGCGAGGCCGGCCGGGTAGCCGCTGCCGTCCCAGCGTTCGTGGTGGGTCCTGGCGATCACCTCGCCCATCTGCACGAGCGGCGAGCGCGAGCCGGCGAGCAGGTCGGCGCCGATCGTGGTGTGGCTCTTCATGACCTCCCACTCGGCGTCGGTCAGCGGGCCCGGCTTGCCGAGGATCGCGTCGGGGATCGCGATCTTGCCGACGTCGTGCATCGCGCTCGCGTGCCGCAGCACCTCGGCGTCCTCGGGATCCACCCCGGCCGCCAGCGCGAGCCGGTGGCACAGCTCGCTCATGCGGCCGATGTGACCGCCGGTCTCCTCGTCGCGCGACTCGACCGCCTGGCCGAGACGCTGGATGACCTCGAGCTCGGTCGCGCGCAGCTCGCTGGTGCGGATCCGGACCTCCTCCTCGAGGCGCCGGTTGAGCTCGCCGACGTGCTGGCGGCGGATCGTCTCGAGCATGTGACTGACCGCCACGGTGGCGACGGCGGCGAGCAGGAGCCCGCCCAGCGGCGCGACCACGGCGACGATCGTGCCGTGCTCGAACGCGACCTGCGCGAGCGCGACATAGGCGACGCCGAGCACGGGAACGGCCAGGGCCGCCAGCATGGCGCGGATGCGCAGCGCGAGCAGCGGCACGATCAGCGACATCGCGAAGACCGCGAGCAGGTCGAGCCAGTCCGGCGCCGTCCGCAACGGGAGGCCGTGCATGAGCGTCCAGATCGCGTTGGCCTGGATCTCCGGCCCGGACATCAGCTCGTTGCCCGCCGAGGTGGCGTGCAGGTCCTGGAGCGACGGCGCGGACGCGCCGACGACGACGATCTTGCCGCGCAGCGCGCGCGGATCGACCTGCCCCTTGACGAGGGCGGAGAACGAGTACGTCGGGACCGTGCCCTTGGGGCCGCGGAAGTCGATGTACGACCCGCCCGCCTCGAACGCCTCCGCACGCACCGGATAGCCGAGCCGCTTCGCGACCGCCACGGCGATCGTGTCCATGTTGTTGCGCGACCAGGTGAAGCGGCGGATGACGCCCCGCTCCTCCTCCGGGAGGTTCGCGGCGGCCGCGACGGCGTCCGCGCGCGCGAGGTTCTCGTCGCCGCCGAGGACCATCGAGCGGCCGTTCGGATCCATCTCCGTCGTCGCGAGCACCGCGCCGCCCGCGCGCTTGATCGCGTCGTAGAGCGCGAAGTCCTCGCGCGGCTTGGTCGGCTCGGTGAACTGGACGTCGTAGACGATCTCGCGCGCGCCCGCGCGGTGGAGCGCGGCGATCGCCTTGCCGTGCAGGGAGCGCGGGAACGGCCACTGCAGCCCGAGCCGGGAGAACGTGACGTCGTCGATCGCGATGAAGACCATGCCCGACGGCGGCTGCGCGCCGCGCGCCTCGAAGCGCCGGTCGATCGACGCGTTCTCGAGCGCGTCGAGCGCCCCGCCGGTGTGGGCGACGGCGGCGACGGCTCCCGCGACGAGGCCCGCGGTGAGCAGCAGCCGGAGCCGCCCGGTCATCGCGAGCGGGCGAAGTAGGAGTGGCCCGCCCTGACCAGCACGCGCTTGCGGCGGTGCAGGTCGCGCACCGACACGACGCCGTGCTTGACGCGCGTCAACGTGCCGTTGCAGCGGTCCTTGGTGAGCCAGCGCGTGCCGCGCACGGTGGCCACGCTGTCGTTGCCGCGCGTGCGGTAGAGGCCGTGGTGGTCGCGCGCCCACAGCCGCCGGCGCCGCTTGCGCTTGCCCTTCCGGCTCGCCGTGGCCAGTGACGCGCTGGGGCACACCGATCCGCCGCGAAGGCTGAGCGTCGTCATGCCCTTGCCGTGGCGGCTCTGACCGGTCTTGAACCGCGAGCCCCAGAACAGACCGGCCTGCACACCGCCGTCGACCGCGGTCGCGAGCCGCACACGGCCGCGCCGGGCGTCGATCAGCGACCCGACGGGGACGCGGCCGGCCTCGTCGAGCGCGACGAAGCGGTCGCTGCCGGGCACGCGCACGCGGACGGTCCCGCGCGCCGCGGCGACGACCATGCTGCGGCCCTGCTCGGGCAGTGGGACGCCCTTGAGGTCGTCGGGCAGCTCGGAATCAGCGGTCGTGCCGGTGCCGTCCGGCGGCGGTGGCGCGTACTCGTACGCGCCGATGTCCGGCGCGGCCCCGACCATCCGCGGGCGCCCGTCCGGATCGGTCGACGCGTCAGCCAAGTCGAGCCGCCCGGCGTCGATCGTCGGCGAGCCGGCCGCGGGCCGGTAGTCGCCGTCGGCGAACACGGGCTCGCCGCTCTGGTTGCCGATGCCGGCCGTCACGCCGGTCGACGAGCCGGGCCGGAAGTTGGAGTACGACACGCTGCAGGCCGGCAGCAGATCGAGGTCGTAGCCGGTGCCGCG
>DASSUW010000066.1:0-5255 GCA_035706585.1 Solirubrobacteraceae bacterium
TAGACGGCGGCCGAGATGCCCGGGAACGGGATCGTCGCCGACCCGGGCTTCGTCGCGACCACGCCGGCCAGCGGCGTGATCATGATGTGGCCGGTCTCGGTCTGCCACCAGGTGTCGACGATCGGGCAGCGCTCGCCGCCGATCACCTTCCAGTACCACAGCCACGCCTTCGGGTTGATCGGCTCGCCGACCGTGCCGAGCAGGCGCAGCGAGGACAGGTCGTGCTCGGCGGGATACTCGGGCCCCCACTTCATGCACGCGCGGATCGCGGTCGGCGCCGTGTAGAGGATCGTCACGCCGTAGCGCTCGACCAGCTCCCACCAGATGTCCTTGTCGGGATAGTCGGGCGCGCCCTCCCACATCACCGACGTCACGCCGTTCATCAGCGGCCCGTAGACGATGTAGGAGTGGCCCGTGACCCAGCCGATGTCGGCCGCGCACCAGTACACGTCCTCGCCGGGCCTGAGGTCGAAGACGTACCTGGTCGTCGTCTGGACGCCGGTGAGATAGCCGCCGGTCGTGTGCAGGATGCCCTTCGGCTTGGCGGTCGAGCCCGACGTGTACAGCACGAAGAGCGGATGCTCGGCATCCAGCGGCTCGGCCGGGCAGTCGGGGTCCGCGGCGGCGAGCGCCTCGTGGTACCAGAGGTCGCGGCCCCCGGTCATCGGCGCGCCGGCGTCGGTGTTGCGCACGACGATCACCGTCTCGAGCGCCGGCAGGCCGGCGATCAGCGGATCGAGCGCCTCCTTCATCGGCGCCGCGCGCCCCTTGCGGCGCGCGGCGTTCGCCGTGATCAGCGCCTTCGCGTCGGAGAACTCCATCCGCTCGCGCACCGACTCCGGCGAGAACCCGCCGAACACGACGTTGTGCGGCGCGCCGATCCGTGCGCATGCCAGCATCGCGACGACGAGCTCGGGGACCATCGGCAGGTAGATGCCGACGACGTCGCCCTTGCCGATCCCGCGCTGCTTGAGCACGTTGGCGAGCCGCTGCACGTCGCGGTGCAGATCGGCGTACGTGACGTCGCGCTCCTCGCCCTCCTCGCCGCGCCAGTGATAGGCGACGCGGGCGCCGCGCCCGGCCTCGACGTGGCGGTCCAGGCAGTTGTGCGACGCGTTCAGCTTGCCGCCCACGAACCATTTCGCGAACGGCGGATCGGACCAGTCGAGGACCTGGGTCCACGGCTCGAACCAGTCGAGCGCCGCAGCCTCGCGCTCCCACCAGCCCTCGAAGTCCGCCTCGGCGTCACGGTGGACCGACGGATCGCCGACGAGCGCGTGGGAGCCGAACTCCCCGGGCGGCTCGAACTTCTCGATCTCGAGCAGCGACTCGAGCTCGCGCTCGAGCTGCCCGCCGCTGACGGCCATCTCGACCTACCTCGTGAACGGCCGGACGGGCATCACCGTGCGGCCGAACGTGGAGTTGGTCACGCCGGCGAACGACGCGTACCAGGCCGCGACCGCGGTCGCGATCCCGAGCCAGCCGCCCGCCTTGACGAGCCCGTCCGAGCTCGCCGACTCGCCGATCCCGAGCAGCAGGAACGTGATGGTGAGCAGGGCGAACACGGTCATCACCGCGGCGGTCGTCCGGAACGAGGCGATCCACATGTAGCCGGTGAAGATCGCCCAGGCGATCAGGTACAGGCCGACGGCGTCGCCGACCGAGCCGGACGGCACCTGGTCGGCGAAGAACTGGTTGAACGCCCAGAACGAGAGCCAGAACGCGCCGTAGGACGTGAACGCGGTGGCGCCGAACGTGTTGTTGTTGCGGAACTCCCACATGCCGGCGAGCACCTGGGCGACACCACCGTAGGCGAGCGCGAGGCCGAGCACGACCGGCTCGCCCGCGTCGCTGACGATCCCGGCGTTGAAGAAGCTCAGCACGAACGTCGTCAACGCGAACGCCGCGAGACCGAGCGGCGCCGGGTCGGCGATCGTCATCGCTGCGACCGTGGGCGGCGCGGTCGTCTCCTTCGCGGGCTCGCGTCCGAAGCGCTGGTCTCCTCTGACGCTGGTGGCTTCCATGATGCTCCTCCGTTCGAGCAATAGGACCACGACCTGTGGTAACCGCCGCGCGGCGCTCATGGGAGGGCGCTCGTTCGACTACGAACGCGCGCCCTGTCAACGCAGCGGCCCGGTGGCCTGCGCGCGCACGTCGTGGAGCTCGCCGGGCGGGGCGCCGTGCAGGCGCCAGATCCGGTCGGTGTCGCGCTCGACGAGCCCGCGCTCGCGCAGCGTGCTCAGCGCGAGCGTGACCGACGGGCGCTCCGCGGCGACGATCTCGGCCAGCAGCTCGTGCGTCAGCGTCAGCTGCAGCTCGACGCCGCGTGGGCCGACGTGCCCCCACCGGTCGGCGAAGTGCCAGAGCGCGACGTGCACGCGCGTCTCGACCCGTCGCAGGTGCGCGACGGCGATGTGGAACGCCAGCCAGCGCGACCGGGCCATCATGCGGTCCAGGATCGCCGCGGTGATCTCCGGCCAGGCCGCGAGCGCGACCGCGACGCGCCGGTCGAGCACGGCGAGCCGGGCGGTCTCGAGCACGTTCCAGCCGTCCTCGATCGGCGTCGAGGAGTAGTCGGCGAGCCGCACCCACGGCCGCAGCAGGTCGCCCGGGCCGAGCAGCTCCGCGCCGCGGCGCGCGCCCAGCTGCACGCTGCGCGCGAGGTAGCCCTCGACGATCAGCAGCCCGAGATGCCCGCGGTGGTCCCACTCCTCGGCGAACGGCTGCCAGCGGCCGGGCTCCAGCCACTGGGCGCGCGCGACCGCCCGCGGGCGCGCGACGGCGAGTGCGGCGGGCTCCAAATCCTGGCCGAGGTCGGGGTCGACCTCCAGAACACGGATCACATCGTGCCGGCTCGCCATCCCGCTCACGCTGCACGCTAGCGCCGCGTCGGCGCTAGATGATCCCGGCGCGGATCGCCGCCGCGGCGGCCGCGCCGCGCGACGGCGTGTCCAGCTTCGCGCGGATGTTGGCGATGTGACGGTGGATCGTGTGCTCGCTGAGCGCGAGCCGTGCCGCGATCTCCTCGTTGCTCAGGCCGTCGGCCACCAGCCGCAGCACCTCGCGCTCGCGCCCGGTGAGCGCGGCGGCGTCGGCCTCGGCCGGGCCGGTCTCCGGGAGCGTGTAGGACCCGAGGTGCATGAAGTCGGCGATCGCGTCGAGCAAGGCGGCCGTGTCGCCCTGCCACGGCGGATGGGTCGCTCCCGGGAACGAGCGGAAGCGGGCGCCGGGCACGAGCGCGGCCACCTCGCGGCCGGCCTCGACCGGGACGGCGCGGTCGCCGGTCCGGTGCAGCACCAGCGTCGGAGCGGCGATCGCCCGGAACGCGTCACGCTCGTCGATGGCGTAGATCGCCTCGAGCAGGCGGGCGGCGGTCTCGGGCGATGCCGACGCCCGCTGGAAGCGCGCGAACCAGTCGAGCGACTCCGCGCCGCCGTCGGGGACGAACACGGCGGCGAGGAGCCGCGAGCCCACGCCCCAGTGGGCGCGGACGACGGACACGAGCTGCCGGCGCGCCTCCGGCTCGGCCAGGATGTCGCCGCGCGCGTGCGAGCCGTAGAGGACCAGCCGCTGCACCCGGCGCGGGTGGGCGGCCGCGTACGCGCCGGCCAGCGCGCCCCCGGCGGAGAAGCCGAACAGCGAGCAGCGCTCCACCCCGAGGTGGTCGAGCAGCTCGTCGAGAACCTCGAGCTCGGCGGCGATCGCCAGCTCCGCTCCCGCCGCGCGCTCCGACAGGCCCGTGCCCGGACGGTCGTAGCGGATCACCGTGTGGCGCTCGGCCAGCGCCGTGACGAAGCCGCGGAAACCCGGTTCGTCCCAGAGCACCTCCTGATGGCTCACCCACCATGCGGGAACCACGAGCGCCGGGCCGTCGCCCGTCGCCGCATACGCGATCCGTCCTCGCGAGCCGGCACAGAACCGGATCTCCTGCTCCATCCCGTTTCACGATAACCGGGCGCGATGGCCCGATCGGGCCATCGCAATTGGCCCGCGCGGGCGATGCCGTTCCGCGCCGCGGCGCGCAGACTGGGCTGATGCCCGATCCAAGCGCGCCACCCAAGAGCTCCCACGAACCGGCACCGCCGATCGCCGCGGCGGCTCAGGGAGCGTTCGACCACGGCGCGCGGAGCCGCTTCAACGCCTGGTTCTTCGCCACGCTCGACCGCCAGATCAACGCCTTCAGCCGCGCCCACAAGCGGTCGGCGTTCGCCGGTCTGCAGCCCGGAGTCGTACTCGAGATCGGCGCCGGCGTCGGAGCCAACCTCTCCTACCTGCCGGCGGGAGCCGAGCTGATCGCGCTCGAGCCGAACCTGCAGATGCACGACCGTCTGCGCCGCCGCTGCGCCGCCGCCGGCATCGAGCTGACGCTGATCGCGGGCGTGGCGGAGGCGATCCCGCTGGCGGACGCCTCGGTCGACGAGGTGATCTGCTCGCTGACGCTGTGCACGGTCGCGGATCCCGGCCGCGTGCTGCAGGAGATCCGGCGCGTCCTGCGGCCGGGCGGGCGCTTCCGCTTCGTCGAGCACGTCAAGTCGCCGCGCCGGGGCCCGCGCCGGTTCGTCCAGCGGGTCATCCGGCGGCCGTGGGGCTGGGTGTTTGAGGGCTGCGACCCGGGCCCGGCCACCGTGACCCTGCTGGAGGAGGCGGGCTTCCGCGAGCTGCGCCTGGAGCACCGGAAGCTCGAGCGCTCGCCGTTCTGGCCGGTCAACAGCGCGGTCTGGGGCCTGGCGGTGCGCTGACGATCAGCGCGGCGTCGACTCGTCGTCGTCGCGCCGGCGGCCCGCCTCGTAGAAGCCGCCGGGGAGCCGCACGACGCGGCCGGACGCGACGGCGCGCTCGAGCACCGTCTCGAACGGGACACGCCAGCTGCGGCCGCGTGCCAGGGCCTGCAGCGCGTCGTGCGTGAGCACGCCGTAGCTCTCCAGGATGCGCCTGAGCTTGCGCTGGCGGGCGATCGCGTGCGATCGCGCGACGACCAGGTTGTGTCCGGACGTGGCACTCATGCGACGTGCGTACCCGCCGTCGCGCGCGGCGCGCGGCGCGTCGTCAGCGCACGTACGCTCGGCCGCGCCGGCGGCGCCGCGCCTCCCGCGCCGCGGTCCCGACCCGCGACGACGGGATCGCCGGCCGCTCGCCGGCCATCCAGGGTGGGATGTCGGGCGCGCGCAGTCGCACGCCGCCGGCGAGCCACACCGCGACCGCCGCGACCAGGCCGAGGAGCGCGATCCCGCCGGCGATCCAGATGCCCGTGCGGA
>DASSUW010000067.1:0-2376 GCA_035706585.1 Solirubrobacteraceae bacterium
GGCCGCCGCGAGGGCGCCGCGCGCATGCGCTGGCGCGAGGCCGAGGCGCTGATCGCCGCCGGCGAGCGCGACGCCGCGCTCGAGCCGCTCAACGCCGCGCATGCGACCGCCGTCGAGCTCGGCGCCGGCTGGCTGCGCGGCGAGATCGAGGGGCTTGCCGCCCGCGCGCGGCTGGCGCTGCAGGCGCCGGTCGCCGCCGGCGCGCCGGAGGACGGGGAGGACGACGACGACGGCTTCGGACTCACCTCACGCGAGCGTCAGGTGCTCGCGCTGGTCGCCGAGGGCGCCACGAACCGCGAGATCGGCGCGCAGCTGTTCATGGCCGAGAAGACCGCCAGCGTGCACGTGTCGCGGATCCTCTCGAAGCTCAACGTGCGCACCCGCACCGAGGCCGCGGCGGTCGCCCACCGCCATCGCCTGAGCTAGCGGCGGGCTGAGCGACCCGCCCCGCGGCGCACCCTGTCGACGAACACCTCCACGTCGTGCGCGGGCCGGCCGCCGCCGGCCAGCCGGGTGGTCAGCTCCAGGAACGCGGTCTTCTCCCCGCGCGCCTTGCGACGGAGGATCCGCACCGAGCGGCGCGTGAAGCGCATGTCGAACCGGCTCCGCTTCCCGGCCGCGGCGTGGAAGGCGCCGCGGCCCGCGATCCCGTGCCTGCGGACCGTGACCATGCCGTCGCAGCCGGCCGCCGTCGCCGCGATGCAGTCCGCGACGAGGCGGAGCCTGCGGCCGCGCAGCGTGAAGCTCGCGTTGTCGACCGCGACCTCGGCGCGCGCGCACGGCCCGGCGGGCGGCTCCGCCGGTGCCACCGCGTCGAGCGTCGCGTACAGCACGCAGCCGTTGGCGATCCACGCCACTCCGCTCGCGTCGGCGTCGACCGTCTCGATCGACGCCGACGGCAGCCCGATCGGCCGCGGGTGGAGCGCGCCCGGCGCCAGCACGACGGGGCGAGCGGCGTCGGAGGACGTCTCCTCGAGCGCGGCGATCGCGTCGCCGGCGAAGTGCGGGTTCGTGAGGAACTGGCCGTCCGGCACGCCCTGGCGGAGGCCGGAGGGCATGATCGTGAAGACCCCGATGCCGTCGCCGTCCATGAGGATCCGGCCGCCGGCGGCCACGTCCAGGCTCGCGGGATCGTCAGCGCGCGCGGACAGCAGCCGGGCGCCCGTCGAAAGGTCGGCGAGCACGACGCCGTCGTCCGACAGGTACGCGACGCGGTCGCCCGCGAACGCGAAGGAGCCGGTCGGCGGGCTGCTCAGCGGCACGGTCCGTGGCGCGGCACCCGGGACCAGCAGCCGCAACCGGGCGATCTCGCGCTCGGACTCGAGCACGAGGACCCGGTCGCCGTCGACGGCGACGTCGATCGGCGCCCCGGCCGGGTCGCGCGGCTGCTCGACCAGCGGCCCGCTCGGCGGGCCGGTGTACAGCCGGAACGTGGTCCCGCCCGACAGGGACTCGAAGACGGCGACGAGCGCGACGCGCTGCGGTGAGGCGGCGACCGCCGTGAACGCGTCGACGAGCTCGCCGCTCGGCGCGGTCCGCAGCAGCGAGCGAACGGGCCCGCCGCCGGCCGGCAGCGCGTCGACGCGCACGGTGCCCAGCGAGCCGACGCGCGCGACGACGACGTCCGGACCGGCGACCGCAACGTCCTGCACCGTCCGGGACGCGAGCAGCGGGACGGGCCCCGCGGCCGAGGCCGGAGCGGCCGCCGCGGCCGCCGCCACGAGGGCCACCAGCGTCAGACGGATCGTCATGACGTCACCGCGTCGAGGAACACCACGCCGCCCTTCGACGGAGGACCGCCGTCGGCGACGCGGGTGGTCGAGCGCAGGATCAGGTGGCCGCCGTGCTGCGCCCGCTCGCGCAGCAGCCGCCCGATCCGCGCCTTCACGCGCACCGTGATCGTCCGCTCGCGGCCCGCCGCCACATGGAAGCGCGTGCGGCCGGCGATCCCGTGCCGGCGCAGCCGCACGGTGCCGCGGCAGCCGGCCGCCGGAGCGGCCACGCAGGTGGCCTGCAGCCTGACGGTGCGGCCGTGCAGCGTGGTCTCGAAACTGTCGACGGTCGCCTCCGAGCGCGGGCAGGGACCGGCCGGCGGCGCCGCCGGCGCCGTCGAGTCCAGCGGGGAGAACAGCACGCAGCCGTGGGCGATCCAGGCGACGCCCCGCTCGCCGGCGGCGATGTCGCGCGCGTCGAACGAGGGGATGCCGAGCGGGCGCGGAGTCCTCGAGCCCGGATCCAGGACGACCGGGCGCAACGCATCCAGACGCGTGCGCTCCAGGCCGGCGACCGCCGCGCCGGCAAAGCGCGGCCGGAGCATGAAGCGGGCGCCCGCCAGCGGCGTCGCCGGCCGGCCGGGCGCGACCGCGAACAGGCCCG
>DASSUW010000068.1:0-9755 GCA_035706585.1 Solirubrobacteraceae bacterium
AGCGACGGGCCGCGCGGCGGAGCGCCGCGCAGTGACAGGCCGCGGGCGGCTCGCCGAGGGGCGGCGCGGCCAGGAGCGCCGGGCTGTGACAATCGTGCGCCGTGCCTGTCGATACCTCGTGGACGTTCGCGCCGGTCGTCATCGCGTCGCTGATCGCGTACGCGGTCGTGTACGGGCTGCGCTGGCGGACCTCGCGTCGCGAGGGCGGCCCGCGGGCGGCGCCGACCGGCCGCGCGGTGATGTGGGGCACCGGGATCGCGCTGCTGTTCGTGGCGCTGATCTCGCCGATCGACCGGCTCGGCGAGCAGTTCGCGACGTTCCACATGGTCCAGCACCTGCTGATCGCCGACCTGGCGCCGATCGCGCTCACGCTCGCGCTGACCAAGCACATCCTGCGGCCGGTCACGCGGCGCATCCACCGGATCGAGCAGGCGGCCGGGCCGTTCGGCCATCCCGCGTTCGGCGTGGTCGCGTACGTCGGCGCGATGTGGGCGTGGCACACCCCCGCCCTGTACGACGCGGCGCTCCAGCACCCGGGAGTCCACGTGATCGAGCACCTGAGCTTCGCCGCCGCCGGGCTCCTGTACTGGTGGCACCTGCTCAGCCCGATCCGGTCGCGGATGCGGCTGGCCGGGATGGGACCGATCCTCTACATGGCATCGACCAAGCTGCTGGTCGGCTTCCTCGGCGTCCTGCTCGCGTTCAGCCCCGACGTGCTCTACGCCTACAGCTGGAGCGGGACCAAGTGGGGGCTGACCCCGCTCGACGACCAGAACGTGGCGGGGCTGACGATGGCGCTCGAGCAGTCGATCGTGATGGGCATCGCGCTCGCGTTCCTGTTCTTCCGGATGCTCGACGAGTCGAACACCAGCGACCGCCGCAGCGAGCGCTACGGCGCCGCCTGAACGCGGACCGCGGGCTCGCGGCGCGCCAGCTCGCGCAGGTTGCGCGCCGCGCGGACGGCCAGCGCCGCGGCCATCGCACCGGCCGCGCCGAGCACGGCGAGATCGAGCACCGTCATGTCGAAGCCGAACAGCGAGATCGCGGGCGCCGCACCGACCGCCAGCAGCGTGTTGATGACGATCAGGCCCACGCGCGCCTCGGTCGGTCCGAGCCGCCCGTAGCCGAGCGAGAACACGCCGAGCGTGTTGGTCTCGAGGTACGTGTTGATCGAGAGGACCAGGTAGGCGATCACGAGCACGAGCCCGGTCACGAGCAGCATGTAGGGCGACAGGCCGAGCCCGATGCCGATCAGTGCCGTGGCGATCGCATCGACGAGGTGATCCAGGTAGTAGCCGTACGTGGGCCGCTCGGTCCGCCGCACCCGGGCGAGCGTGCCGTCCAGGGAGTCGCCCAGCCAGTGCACGACGAGCAGGCCGCTGGCGGCCCACAGCCACACCGGATCGCCGTTCGACAGGGCGTAGGCGACGGCGATCCCGACCGCCGCCAGCACGCCGAGCGCGGTCAGATGATCCGGCATCACCCGCGCCGGGAGGCGGCGGGCGATCGATTCGAGCACCCGCCCCTCGGGACGGGCCAGCAGGAACGTCTTCTCACGCGGGGCGGTCATCTGGCTCTCTCCTTGTTGACCGATGGTCGATAACCATACCCCCGGTCGCCCGCCGCGGTTACAGCGGTAGGAACACGCTCGGCAGGTCTGGGCGAATCCGCACGGGGACCTGGCCCTCTGGGCCAGCGTTCCCCATCACCCCTCGAGGACGGCCCCGTCCTCGATCTGCCGTGGCCCGCTGACGGTCACGGCACCGCGAACGACGACATCGCGGCCGAACGTGACGTCGCCCTCGACCGCGAGGCGATCGCAGGCCACGAGCGACGGCGCGCCGTTCGGGAAGCGCGCGTCGAAGTCGCGCAGCAGCTTGTAGTGGTCGTCGTCGAGGTCCACCACCGGCGGCGTGCCGTCGCGCTCGGGCGCGAGCTCCACGCGCGCGTCGTCGGTCAGCACATAGGCGTCCGAGCGCAGCGCCAGCAGGTCCTCGGTCGTCTTGACCGGCGAGAAGCGCCGGCGCGGCACCGCGACCGGCAGGGCCCCGTCGAAGACGCCGATCGCCGCGCCCATCGCGGTCTCGAGCTGGAACACCGCGGGCGTCGACTTGTCGCCGGGGTCGACCGTCTTCTCGTTGACGATCAGCGGCAGGCCGAGCACGCCGTCGCGGGCGCGCATGACGTCGCCGAGCGCCCGCAGGTCGACCCACAGGTTGTTGGTGTTCACGTACCGGTGACGGCCGATGTCCTGCAGCGCGTCCAGGTCCTCCTTCGGCGTCTGCGCGGTCTCACGCAGCAGGTAGCCACCGTCCGGGCGGGCGGCGATGTGACCGCCCTTGCGGTCCATCTCGGTGCGGCGCGTGACCTCCATCACGAACGGGATCTCCTCGCGCGCCATCCAGGCCAGGATCCGCGGCTCCAGGACGGCGCCGAGGTTGTCGGAGTTGGAGACGAACGCGTAGCGGTACCCGCGCTCGAGCAGCTCGTCGAGCATCCCGGACGTGAGCAGGGCCGTGTACAGGTCGCCGTGGCCGGGCGGGCACCATTCGAGCGACGGATCGTCGGGCCACTCGACCGGCATCAGGTCGTCGACCCGGATCTTCGGCTCCTTGTGCTGCACGAAGTCGAGCGGGAGATCGGACTCGAAGTCGCCGAGCGCCGCCAGCGCATCGTCGTGCGTGTAGAAGGAGTTCATGAGGACGAGCGGGACGCCCAGCTCCTTGACCTGACGCACGATGATGTCGAGGAACGACCGCCCGTCCTTGGCCTCGATCAGCGACTTGGCCCGGGTCATCCCCATGCTGGTGCCGAGCCCGCCGTTGAGCTTGAGCACGACCGCGGCGTCGAGCGGCGGATCGCCCTCCGGCAGGTCGCCGAGCGCCTGGACATCCTCGACCGGCGCGATCTCGGACTCCGGGAGCATCCCGGTCTCGCCGGCGGCGAGCTGCTCGTAGTAGTGGCGGAACGTGTTGATCGCCGGCGCGGGAATGCCCTCCCGCTCCATCTTCTCGACGCTGGCCTGCAAGCCGTCCACGCGGTTCACCCTACCCAGCCGCGCCGGTAGCGCTCCTGTTCCTCGCTGAGCGTGTCGATCCGGATGCCGAGCGACGCGAGCTTGAGCGCGGCGACCTCGCGGTCGACCTCCTCCGGCACCGCGTGCACGCCAGGCTCGAGCTCGCCGGCGCGGCGGGCGAGCGTCTCGGCCGCCAGCGCCTGCAGCGCGAACGAGATGTCCATGACCGCGGCCGGGTGGCCCTCGGCCGCGGCGAGGTTGACGACGCGGCCGCCGGCGAGCAGGTTGAGCCGCCGGCCGCCGTACTGGTACTGCTCGACGAGCGGGCGGACCTCGCGGACCGAGTCGGCGCCGGCCCGCAGCGCCTCGAGCTCGATCTCGACGTCGAAGTGCCCAGCGTTGGCGAGGACGGCGCCGTCCTTCATGCGCTCGAAGTGCTCGGCGCGCAGCACGCCGCGCCCGCCGGTGACCGTGACGAACACGTCACCGCGCTCGGCGGCCTCGAGCGCGGGGAGTACCTCGAAGCCGTCCATCCGCGCCTCGAGCGCCCGCAGCGGATCGACCTCGCACACGACCACCGACGCGCCGAGCCCGGCGGCGCGCAGCGCCACGCCCTTGCCGGTCCAGCCGTAGCCGAGCACGACGAGCGTGCGGCCGGCCAGCAGCAGGTTGGTGGTGCGCAGGATGCCGTCGAGCGTCGACTGGCCGGTCCCGAAGCGGTCGTTGAAGCGCTCGGTGATCGCCTCGTTGACCGCGAACACCGGGCAGGCGAGGCGGCCCTCGGCGTGCAGCGCGCGCAGGCGCACGAGACCGGTCGTCGTCTCCTCGGTGCCGCCGAGCATCCCGTCGAGCAGGTCGGGCCGCGCGAGGTGCAGCGCGCTGAGGAGGTCCGCGCCGTCGTCGAGCGTGATCCGCGGTGCCCGCGCCACGACGGCGGCCACCCGCCCGGCCCATGCCTCGGCGTCGTCGCCGCGGACGGCATGGACCTCGGCGCCCGCGGCGGCCAGCGCGGCCGCCACGTCGTCCTGGGTGGCGAACGGGTTGGATGCGCACAGCGCCACGTCGGCCCCGCCCGCCGCGAGCGTGCGCACGAGCACCGCGGTCTCCGACGTCACGTGCAGGCACGCGCCGACGACGGTCCCGTCGAGCGGGCGCTCGGCCGCGAACCGCTCGCGGATCGAACGCAGGACCGGCATCTGCCCCTCGGCCCAGTCGATCCGGGCCTCGCCCGCGCCCGCGAGCGTGGTGTCAGCGACGTCCGAGGCCATCTGCGAGCGCCGCCGCGAGGCGGTCGACGTCCTCCTCGGTGGTCGACCAGTTCGACACCGACACGCGCGCCGCCGCCTGGCCGTTCCACACGGTGCCGCCGAGCCACGCCTCGCCGCCGTCCTGGACGTGCGCGATCACCGCGCGCGTGGTCTCGTCGCTGTCGCCGAACCGGACGAGCACCTGGTTGAGCACGACGTCGTTGAGCACCCGCGCGCCGTCCAGCTCCTCCATCGCGGCGGCGAGGCGGCGCGCGAGCGCGCAGCAGCGGTCGACGAGCTCGGCGATGCCCGAGCGGCCGAGCTGGCGCAGGGCGGCGTAGATCGGCAGCGCGCGGGCGCGGCGCGACGCCTCCGGCACGTAGTCGATCGGCTCGCGCCCGACCTCGTCGGGCAGGTAGCTCGCGCGCATGCTCATCGCCGCCCGCACGGCGGCGCGGTCGGCGACGATCGCGAGCGCACCGTCGTACGGGACGTTGAGCCACTTGTGGGCGTCGACCGCCCACGAGTGCGCCCGCTCGGCGCCGTGCGTGATGTCGCGATGGCGCGGGCTGGCGGCCGCCCACAGCCCGAACGCGCCGTCGACATGCACCCACGCGCCGTGCTCGGCGGCGGCGTCGGCGATCGCGTCCAGCGGGTCGACCGCGCCGGTCGCGACCTCGCCGGCCTGCGCGCAGACGATCGTGGGCCGGTCGTCGAGCACCAGCGCGTCCGCGCGCATCGCGCCCTGGTCGTCGGTGGGCACGCGCTCGGCGCGGTCGGCGCCCAGTCCGGCGTAGCGCAGCGCGCTCAGCAGCGACGCGTGGACCTGCTCGCCGACGAGCACACGGATCGCGGGCGCGCCGAACAGGCCGTCGGCCTCGGCGTCCCAGCCGGCGCGCTCGAGCACCGCGTGGCGGGCGGCGGCGAGAGCGACGAAGTTCGCCGTCGTCGCCCCGGTGGTGACGCCGACCGCGGCGTCGGGCGGCAGTCCGAGCGCCTCCAGCACCCAGCGCTCGACGACCGCCTCGACCGCGGCGGCGGCGGGCGAGCTGACGCGACTGAACGCGTTCTGGTCCCACGCGCTGACGAGCCAGTCGGCGGCCAGCGCGGCGGGCAGCGCGCCGCCGGTCACGAACCCGAAGTAGCGCGGGCCGGGACTCGCGACCGTGGCCGGGCCGGCGGTCGCGGCCAGGTGCTCGATCACGGTCACCGGATCCTCGCCGTGCTCGGGCAGCGGCTCGTCGAGCGCCGCGACCGTGTCCTCGTAGGACAGCACGGCGCCGACGCGCCGGTCGGCGATCCCGGCGAGATGCTCCTCGGCAAGCTCGGCCGCGCGTCTGAGAGCCGTCACGCCCGCAGACCCTAACGGGCCTGCAGCGCGTCCATCCCGACTGCGATCGCCAGCACGAGCCGGCGGTCGACCGCGCGCTCGGCGTCGGCGGTCATGTCGATGTCGTAGACGTCCCGGAACGGGCCGATCCGGCGCCGGTGATGCCCGACGACCTCGCCGTCGCGCACGAACTGGAAGTGGTACGGGATCGGCAGCCAGTCGGCGAAGTCGCCGACGTAGGGAATGAAGCCGACGAGGCGCCGGAACAGCGCCACGATCGGGTTCTGCTCCTCGGCCTTGACCGAGCCTCCCGGCCAGTCCATCTCGTAGGTCGACCGGAACAGGCTGGCGCCGAACACCTTCTTGATCTCGCCGATCTTCTGGCCGTCGGCGCCGGTCACGTCGTAGGTCGCGCGCGGGTCGAAGCGCTGGCGCGCCTTGATCCGCATCAGCTCGGTCGTCTTCGACGGATCCGTGTAGAAGCGGATGTCCTCCTTGAACGTGAACCGCTTCTGCTCGACGAAGCAGAACGGCTCCTCACCCTCCGCCAGCGAGAACTCGTACCGGTTGATGACCGGCGCGAACTTCTGGCGGAGGACGAACGTGTCGTGCTGGTTGGGGTCGACCACCAACTAGTAACGGTAGTGGTCGGGCTTGTACGGCCCTTCCACCGGCACGTCGATGTAGGCGGCCTGGTCGGGCGTCAGCGTCGTGAGCTTCGCGCCGACGGCCTCGAGGTGCAGCCGGGCGACCTTCTCGTCGAGGTGCTTGGGCAGCACGTAGACCTTCTTCTCGTACTGATCGTTCTTGCTGAACAGCTCGATCTGGGCGATCGACTGGTTCGTGAACGAGTTCGACATGACGAAGCTCGGGTGGCCGGTCGCGTTGCCGAGGTTCAGCAGCCGGCCCTCGGACAGCACGATGATCGAGTGGCCGTCGGGGAAGACCCACTCGTCGACCTGCGGCTTGATGTTGACCTTCTCGATCCCGGGCAGCTTCGCCAGGCCGGCCATGTCGATCTCGTTGTCGAAGTGGCCGATGTTGCCGACGATCGCCTGGTGCTTCATCCGCGCCATGTGGTCGGCGGTGATGATGTCCTTGTTGCCGGTGGCGGTGACGAAGATGTCGGCGGTCGCGACGACGTCGTCGAGCGGCAGGACCTGGAAGCCCTCCATCGCGGCCTGCAGCGCGCAGATCGGGTCGATCTCGGTGACGATCACGCGTGCGCCCTGACCCTTCAGCGACTCCGCGCAGCCCTTGCCGACGTCGCCGTAGCCACAGACGACGGCCGTCTTGCCGGCGATCATCACGTCGGTGCCGCGGTTGATGCCGTCGATGAGGCTGTGGCGGCAGCCGTACAGGTTGTCGAACTTGGACTTCGTGACCGAGTCGTTGACGTTGATCGCCGGGAACAGCAGCGTCCCCTGCTCGGCGAACTGGTAGAGCCGGTGGACGCCCGTCGTCGTCTCCTCGGTGACGCCCTTGATGTTCGCGGCCGCGCGCGTCCAGCGCTGCGGGTCCTCCTCGAATCCGGCGCGCAGCGTCTCGAGGATGATGCGGAACTCGTCGTTGTCGGCGGTGGACGGGTCCGGCACGGCGCCGGCCGCCTCGTACTCGACGCCCTTGTGGACGAGCAGCGTCGCGTCGCCGCCGTCGTCGAGGATCATGTTCGGCCCCTGGCCGTCCGGCCACGTGAGCGCCTGCTCGGTGCACCACCAGTACTCCTCGAGCGTCTCGCCCTTCCAGGCGAAGACCGGGATGCCGGCCTCGGCGATCGCGGCGGCGGCATGATCCTGGGTCGAGAAGATGTTGCACGACGCCCAGCGGACCTCGGCGCCGAGTGAGACGAGCGTCTCGATCAGCACCGCGGTCTGGATCGTCATGTGCAGCGAGCCGGTGATGCGCGCGCCCTTGAGCGGCTGCGCGTCGGCGAACTCCCGTCGGGTCGCCATCAGGCCGGGCATCTCGTGCTCGGCGAGCTGGATCTCCTTGCGGCCGTACGCCGCGAGCGAGATGTCGGCGACCTTGTAGTCGGTCTCCAGATTCGTAGCCATGGGTCTCCTAGGGAGTTGCGGTCAGGGCGGCGGCATCGAGAAGGCGCTGGTGCTTCTCCTGCTCCCAGCGCAGCCAGTCCGCTGCAGGGACGTCGTCGGGACGCTCCGCCTTGGCCTCCAGCCAGGCGTCGGTGGCCTGGCGCAGCTCCGGCTCGCGCCGCAGGCGCGAGGCGAAGGCCAGGTCCGACAGGCCGATCTCGTGCTCGGAGAGCAGCTCGCGCAGCGTGCGCAGGCGCTGGAGCTCGGGCGGCCCGTAGAGGCGGTAGCCGGACTCCGACCGCGCGGGCTCGACCAGTCCGACGCGCTCGACGTACCGGAGCATGCGCGGCGACCAGCCGGTGGTCTCCGCCGCCTCGTGGATCGTGAGGGCGGAAACGCCGTTGCCGGTGACTGCAGCCTTGGCGCGGGTGGTGTCGTTTCCGGCGTCCATCTTCGGCGGCCCAGTGTAGCGCAACCTTGACACATCTGTGTCAGGGTTGGGGACGGCATACTCAACGCGTGACGCATCCGGTCCTCGACGTACTGCACGCGCGCCTGCGCGACGGCTCGGCGCCGGGCGCCCGCACCGACCCGCATCGCGTCGCGGTCGTGCTCGAGGGCGGTGGGATGCGCGGCGTGGTGTCGGCCGGCATGACCGCGGCGCTGGAACGGCTCGGCCTCACGCGCTGCTTCGACATCGTCGTCGGCTCCTCGGCGGGCGCGCTGAACGCGGCGGCGCTGCTCGGCGGCGTGGCGCGGCCGGCCGCCGCGATGTACCACACGGTGCTCGCGTCGCGGCGGTTCATCAACCCGGTGCGGCTGCTGTTCGGCAGGCCCGCGCTCGACGTGCGGTTCGTGCTCACGCATGCCGACGGCGACCTCGACGCCGACCGCCACCAGCGGACGATCGCCAGCCCGATCGCGTTCCACTGCGTCGCGCTCGACGTCGACAGCGCGCAGTCGCGCGAGTTCTCCGGCATGCGCACCAAGGACGAGCTGTGGCAGGTGCTGCTGGCGACGACGCGGATGCCGTGGATCGGCGGCGAGCCGGTGCCGATCGGTCAACATCGCTACATCGACGGCGCGCTGACATGCCCGATCCCGGTCGGCAACGCGATCGATGCCGGCGCGACGCACGTGCTCGCGCTGCAGACGCGGCCCTACGGGGTGCCGCGCTCGGCGGGCGGGCGCGTCGGCGAGTCGCTGATCGCCCGCTACCTGCGGCGCCTGAATCCGGCGCTGGTGCCGCTGTGGCACGCGCGCATCGAGCAGTACGAGGAGCTGGTCGAGGACATCGCCCGGCGGTCCGCCTCGCCGAACGGCGACGGGCCGCACGTGCTCGGCCTGCGGCCGCCCGCCGGGACGCCGTGCGTGACGCAGCTCGAGCGGCGGCCGGAGATCCTGCTGCGCGCCGCGCAGGACGCCGAGCGCCTCGTCGAGGAGACGTTCACGGCGTGACCGAGATCGGGCTCGGGCTGGCGGCGCTCGGGCGGCCCGCGTACATCAACCTCGGCCACGCCGGCGATGTCGGGGCGGACCGCAGCCCCGACGGACTGCGCGCGCAGACGCACGCGGTGCTCGATCACGCCTACGCGCGCGGCGTGCGCTACTTCGACGCGGCGCGGTCGTACGGGCTGGCCGAGGAGTTCCTCGGGAGCTGGCTGGCCCGCCGGGCTCCGGGCGACGTATTCGTGGCGTCCAAGTGGGGCTACACGTACACGGCCGGCTGGCGGATCGACGCCGACGAGCACGAGGTCAAGGACCTGTCGGTCGCCACGCTGCGGCGCCAGCTCGCCGAGACGCGCGAGCACCTCGGCTCGTGGCTGCGCCTGTACCAGATCCATTCGGCGACGCTCGAGAGCGGCGTGCTGGCGGATGACTCGGTGCTCGCCGAGCTCGCCGCGCTGCGTGCGACCGGCGTCGCGGTCGGGCTGACCGTCACGGGCCCGCGGCAGGCGGACACGATCGATGCCGCGCTCGCCACCGGCGCGTTCGACGCCGTGCAGGCGACGTGGAACCTGCACGAGCGCTCGGCCGGCGATGCGCTCGGGCGCGCCCACGCGGCCGGCCTGCGCGTCGTGGTCAAGGAGGCCGTCGCGAACGGGCGGCTGACCGGCCGCGCGGCGCCG
>DASSUW010000069.1:0-31278 GCA_035706585.1 Solirubrobacteraceae bacterium
GCTCGGCCGCGAGGTCATCCGCTTCGACGGCGAGCGCCTGCGCGCGGTCGGCCAGCGCGTCGAGCTCCGCGTCGACGCCGCGGACCGCCTGCAGCGCTGACGCCGCGACCGCCAGCGCGGGCGCGGCGCCTCCGGATCCGGACGGCTCCAGGCCGACCGAGCCGCCGCTGGGCGACCCGTCATCGCCGCTCAGCGCGCCGACCGCACCGCCGGCGGCACCCATCAGGGCCGCCAGGTGCCGCAACCGCTCGCGCTCGGCCTGGAGCGACGCCTCCTCGCCCTCGTCCGGGCCCGCGCGCTCGATCTCCTCGAGCTCCCACTCCAGCAGGTCGAGCTCGCGGTCCCGCGCGCCGGCGCGGGCGCGCAGCTCTGCCAGCTGTTCGCGCAGCTCGCGCTCGCGCGCGTAGACGACCGCGAAGGCGGCGCGGCGCTCCGCCTGGCCGGTGCCGCAGAAGCCGTCGAGGATCTCCAGCTGGGCGGACGCCAGCGTGAGCCGCCGGTGCTCGTGCTGGCCGTAGAACGACAGCAGCGCGCCGCCAAGCTCGGCCAGGTCGCCGGCCGTGGCGCTGCGGCCCCCCACGTACGCGCGCGTGCGACCTTCGCTGCTGACCCGCCGCGCGAGCACCAGCTCGTCGGCGTCCTCGGGCAGCCGCTCGCCCAGCTCGTCGCGCAGCGCGGCCGGCAGCGCGAACACGCCCTCGACGTACGCCTCCGACGCGCCCGGGCGCACGATGCCGGACCGCGGTTTGCCGCCGAGCAGCAGGTCGAGCGCGTGGGCGAGCACCGTCTTGCCCGCGCCGGTCTCGCCGGTCAGCACGTTCAAGCCGGGACCGAGGCCCAGCTCGGCCCGCTCGATCAGCAGCAGGTTCTCGACGCGCAGCTCGTGAAGCACGCGGAAGGGTGTATCAGCGCGGTCCGACGGATCGGGCGCGACTGCGCAGCTCCGCGACGGAGATTTCACGAAGTCGTGACGAAGCGGGCGCGATCAGCGCGCCAGGCGGCCGAACCGCTCACGCAGCCGGTGGTAGAAGCTCGCGCCCGGAAGCTGGGCGAGCGTCCCCTGGTCGCGCACGAACTCGACATGCAGGTCCTCGCCGGGCGGCAGCTCGCACGTCGGCCGGCCGTCGACGTGCACCTCCACCGGCTCCTCGCGCGACGCGTTGTTGATCGTCAGCAGATCCCCCGGCGCGATCACCAGCGCCCGCGCCGTCAGCGAATGCGGCGCCACGAACGACACGACGTAGCCCTCCACCCCCCACGCCATCACCGGCCCGCCGTTGGCCAGGTTGTAGCCGGTCGACCCCTGCGGGGAGGCGACCACCAGCCCGTCGCAGCGCACGCGCCCGATCTCCTCGCCCGCCAGCCCGTAGGCGAGATCGGCGACGCGGTGGCCCGGCTTGCGGTGCACGCTGACGTCGTTCATCGCCGTCCAGCTGCCCTCCGGCCGGCCGACCGAGATCGCCGCCAGCTGGATCGTCTCGAAGTCGCCCGCGAACGCGCGGTCGAAGTGCGCGGGCAGGCCGTCCGGGTCGACCGTCGCCAGGAATCCCACCTCGCCGAAGTTGACGGCGAACACGGGGATGTCGCTGCCGGCGTACTGGCGCAGCGCCGTGAGGATCGTGCCGTCGCCGCCCATGACGATGCAGAGGTCGACGTCGTCGACCGCGTCCGAGTCGAGCTCGATCCCCTCGCCCGGCCGCAGCGAGTGCTTGGCGGTCTCGTCGGCGTTGAATCGCAGCACGACGCCCGCGCGCCGCGCCGCCGCGATCAGCTCGCGCAGCGCGGTGGCGGTGTCGACCACGCGCCGGTGGGTGAGCACGGTCGCGGCCTTCATGCGTCCACCTCGTCCAGGGCCACGTCGGCCGGCCCGCGGGCGCCCTCGGCCAGCCACACGAACGTCTCGCGGTTCCCGGCCGGCCCGGGCAGACCGGACGGCGCGAAGCCCTGCACGGACGCCCCGAGATCCGCGGCCGCGGCGGCCACCGAGCCGATCGCCTCGCGCCGCAGCGCCGGATCGCGCACGACGCCGCCCTTGCCGACCCGCTCGCGGCCCACCTCGAACTGCGGCTTGACCATCGCCAGGCAGTCGAACCGCTCGGCGGCCACGCCCAGCACCGCCGGCAGCACCTTCGTCAGCGAGATGAACGAGACGTCCATCACGATCAGGTCGGGCGCGTACGGAAGCGCTCCCGGCGCCAGCGCCCGCGCGTTCGTGCGCTCGATCACGGTCACGCGATCGTCCGTTCGCAGCCGCCAGTCGAGCTCGCCGTACGCGACATCGACCGCGATCACGTGCACGGCGCCGCGCTGCAGCAGGCAGTCCGTGAAGCCGCCGGTCGAGGCGCCGACGTCGAGCGCGTGCCGGCCGGCGGGATCGAGTGAGAGGGCGTCGAGGGCGTTCGCGAGCTTGACGCCGCCGCGCGACACGTACGGGTCGCCTGCGTCGATCGCCACCTCGACGTCATCGGCCACGAGCTGGCCCGGCTTGGCCGCTCGCGCGCGCCCGGCACCGACGTGCACGTGCCCCGCCAGCACGGCCGCCGCCGCCCGCGACCGCGACGCGAACAGGCCACGCTCCGCCAGCAAGCTGTCGAGGCGGACCCGGGGCACGGCGCAACACGGTAACGAAGGTGAGCCACCGCACAGCGAGATCGCGACCGCCCGTCGCCGGCGGCGTGCCGGCCGCGGCCGAGCTCGCGCTCGGCGCGAAGACGCGCTGGACCCGCCGTGTCGGGCGTCAGACGAGCGAGCCGCGGGCGGCCAGGACGGCGGCCTCGATGCGCTCGGCGATCCGCTCGGGCGTGAAGCCGATCTCCTCGTGCAGCAGCGCGGGCGCGCCGTGGGTGACGTAGCGGTCGGGCAGGCCGACGCGCAGGATCCGCGGCGCCAGGCCGCCCTCGGACAGCGATTCCCACACCGCGCTGCCGAAGCCGCCCATCAGGACGCCCTCCTCGACCGTCACCACGAGATCGTGCTCGGCGGCGAGCTGCGCCAGCAGCCCGGCGTCGAGCGGCTTCGCGAAGCGAGCGTCGGCGACGGTGACGTCGAGGTCGTGACCGGCCAGCAGCTCGGCGGCTCCGAGCGCCTTCTGCACGCCCGTCCCATAGCCGACGATCGCGACCCGCTCGCCCTCGCGCAGGATCTCCCCGGTTCCCAGCTCGATCGGCGACGGATGCTCGGGGATCGGCACGCCCACGGCCTCACCGCGCGGGTAGCGGATCGCCGCCGGCCCGTCGAGCTGGAGCGCGGTGTGGAGCATGTGGACGAGCATCGCCTCGTCGCGCGGCGCCATCAGCGTGATGTTGGGCAGCGGCCGCAGGTACGCGATGTCGAACGCGCCGTGGTGCGTCGGGCCGTCGTCGCCGACCAGGCCGGCGCGATCCATGCAGAACGTCACGTGCAGGTTCTGCAGGCAGACGTCGTGGACGATCTGGTCGAACGCGCGCTGCAGGAACGTCGAGTAGATCGCGGCGACCGGGCGCATGCCCTGGAGCGCCAGGCCGGCGGCGAACAGCACCGACTGCTGCTCGGCGATCCCGACGTCGAAGTAGCGGTCCGGCATCGCCTTCTGCAGGATCGAGAGCCCGGTGCCGGAGTTCATCGCGGCGGTGATGCCGACTACGCGCTCGTCCCGCCGGCATTCGCGCACCATCGCCTCGCCGAACACCTGCGTGTACTGCGGCGGCGCGCTGCTCTTCTTGCCCGACGACGGCGCGGGCCGCCCGCCGGCGATCGACTTCGGCTTGGCGGCATGCCACTTCTCCATGCCCTCCAGGCCGCCCTCCTCGGCCGGAGCGAAGCCCTTGCCCTTGACGGTGGCGACGTGGATCACGACCGGCCGCTCGGCCTCGAACGCCGAGCGCAGCGCCTTGCGGATCGCGCGCACGTCATGGCCGTCGATCACGCCCATGTACGCCCAGTCGAGCTCCTCCCACCACAGTCCCGGCTGCCACAGGGCCTTGACCGACTCCTTGAGCTGCGGGCCGAGGCGCTCGAACGCTGCGCCGATCCCGCCCGGCAGCCGCGTGAGCTTCTCCTCCACGCCCTCGCGCGCCTTCCACAGCCCCGGGTCGAGCCGGACGCGGTTGAAGTACCGCGACAGCGCGCCGACGTTGGGCGCGATCGACATCCCGTTGTCGTTGAGGATCACGACGATCGGCGTGCCGAGCCCGCCCGCCTGGTGGACCGCCTCGAACGCGACGCCGCCGGTCATCGCGCCGTCGCCGACCACGGCGACGACCTTGGCGTCCTCGGCGTCGCCGTGGCGCATCGCCTCCTTGAGGCCGACCGCGTAGCCGATGGCGGTCGACGCGTGGCCCGCGCCCATGATGTCGTGCTCGGACTCGTGGATCGCGCAGAACGGCGCGAGACCGCCGTACTTGCGGATCGTCTGCAGCTGGTCGCGGCGGCCGGTGAGCACCTTGTGCGGGTAGGCCTGGTGACCGACGTCCCACAGCACCTTGTCGCGCGGCGAGTCGAGCAGGCTGTGGACCGCGACGGCGATCTCGCAGGTCCCCAAGTTGGCGCCGAAGTGGCCGCCGATCTCGCCGACGGTGTCGATGAGAAGGTCCCGGACCTCCTGCGCGACGTGCTGGAGCTCGTCCTCGGACAGTCCGTGCAGGTCCTGCGGGCGATCGATGCGGTCGAGGAGTCGCTTGGGGGTCATGAAGAGCGGGTGTAGATGAAGTCGGTGATCTGCTCGAGCTCCGTCGCCCCGCCGACGCGGGACAGCGCTTCGCGGGCATTGCGATGGGAATCCGCGGCCATGCGGCGGGCGCCCTCGACTCCGTATTGGCTCACGTACGTCAACTTCCCATGGCGCTCATCGCTGCCCTGCGGCTTGCCCAGTGCGTCCTCCGTTCCGATCACGTCCAGGATGTCGTCCACGATCTGGAACAGGACCCCCAACTCGGCCGCGAAGGCCTGGAAGTCAGGCAGTCTAGTGGAGGCTGCCGGACCGCTTGTGAGAAGCAGCACGCACTCGACCGACGCCGCGATCAACCGACCGGTTTTCAGCTCATGGAGACGGCGGAGACTCACCTCGCCCGGCACGAGGTGCCGCACGTCGACGTACTGGCCCCCCACCATGCCGCCCACGCCGGTCGCCCCGGCGAGCTCGGCGGCGGCCGCCAGGAGCTTGGCCGGATCGCCCTCCTGGCGGGTGAGCAGGTGGCGGAACGCCTCGGCGTAGAGGCCGTCGCCGGCGAGGATCGCGACCGCCTCGCCGTACTTGACGTGCGAGGTCGGGCGGCCGCGCCGCAGGTCGTCGTCGTCCATCGCCGGCAGGTCGTCGTGGACGAGGCTGTAGGTGTGGATGAGCTCGAGCGCGGCGGCCAGCGGGAGCACCGACTGCGGGGTCCGGCCGAGCGCGCTCGCGGTCGCCAGGGCGAGCACCGGCCGGATCCGCTTGCCGCCCGCCAGGAGCGAGTACCGCATCGCCTCGTCGAGGCCGTCGGTCCCCGGCTCGCTGGAGAAGCGCAGCTGCGCCAGGTACTCCTCGACCTGCGCGCGCAGGTGATCGGGGTAGCTCACTGGTCGAGTGCGAGCTGGCCCGCGGTGGGCGGGCCGACATCGGCGCTGCGGACCTCGCGGTCGAGCTCGGCGCCGGCCTCGCCGGCGAGGCGGGCGCACTCGTCCACCAGCGCGGCTGCGCGCTCGGGCGCGAGGTCGCCGGAGCGCAGCTCGGCGGCGGCGCGCTCGAGGCGGTCGACGATGCGATCGAGGGCTTCAGACGGCATGAGCGCCGCCATTCTCGCGCACGCCGCGGAGGACTGCGGCGAGGATGCCGTTCACGAACCCGGGCGCGTCGGCGCCGCAGAACGCCTTCGCGGTCTCGACCGCCTCGTCGATCGCGCCCTCGGCCGGGATCGGCCGCTCCGCCTCGACGAGGTCCGGGTGCAGCATCTCCAGCAGCGCGGTCCTCAGGATCGCCTTCTCGAGCGGAGCGATCCGGTCGAGCGCCCAGCCCTTGGCGTTGGCGGCGATGTGCTCGTCCAGCTCGGGGGCGTTGTCGGCGGTCGCATGCGCGAGCGCGCGGGTGAAGGCGCCGGCGTCGCGCTCGAACACGTCGTCGAGCGGGCGGCCGGTCAGGTCGTGCTGGTAGAGGGCGAAGACTGCGGCGCGCCGTTGATCGGAGCGGCGCATGGCGTTACGCGCGCGACATGTACGCGCCGGAGCGCGTGTCGACCTTCACCTTGTCGCCGATGTTCACGAACAGCGGGACGTTCACGGTCGCGCCCGTCTCGAGCGTTGCCGGCTTGTTGCCGCCGCCGGACGCCGTGTCGCCCTTCACGCCGGGCTCGGTGTGCGTGACCTCGAGCTCGACCGAGGCGGAGAGCTGGATGTCGGACGGCTCGTCGTCGATGAACAGCAGGTCGACGGTCTCGTTCGGCTTGACCCACTTCAGCGTGTCGGCGACGCCCGTCTCGGGGATGGCGATCTGCTCGTACGAGCTCTCGTCCATGAAGTGCGCGTCGGTGCCGTCGGCGTACAGGAACTGCATCTTGCGCGCCTCGGTCCGCACCGGCCGGAACTTCTCCCCCGCCCGGAACGTCCGGTCGATCACCGCGCCGTCGCTCGCGCGGCGCAGCTTCGTGCGCACGAACGCGCCGCCCTTGCCGGGCTTGACGTGCTGGAACTCGAGGATCTTGAAGATCGTGCCCTCGACCTCGATGTGGTTGCCGTTCTTGAACTGGTTGGTGCTGATCACGGGCCCTGGAGTTTAGGAGCGCCGGCCTCCGCCAGGCGGGCGATCGTCTCGCGCGGGTAGCGGATCGCCTGCTCCCAGCTGACGCGCACGACGCGCTCGCCGAAGGCCTCGAGGATCGCCTGGCGCTCGGCGTCGTCCTGGCGGGCGATCGCGTTGGCGTGCCACACGGCGCCGTCGGCCTCGACCACGAGGCGCTCCGCCGGCCAGCGGAAATCCGGGACGACGCGGCGGCCGTCGATGCGCAGCGGCTTGTTCACGTCCGGCTTCCGGAAGCCGTTGTCGACGATCAGGTCGAGCACCGCGTCCTCGAGCTCGCTGCGAGTCGGTGCGATCGTGAGCGCGAGTCGTGGGGGCAGGTCGTGGGGTGCGACCAGCTTGAGGCTGAGCGCCTGCCGCGCCGCCCGGCGGACGCCCTTGTACGGCAGCACCGAGAAGAGGTCGTGGATCGTTCTCGCGGCCGTCGTCACCGCGACGCCGCCGCGGCGCACGACGTCGCGGCGGCGCAGCGTGCGGCTGCGGTGGACGCGGATGCCCGTGTGGGTGCGGGTGGTCGTGCCGGGGACGGTGACCTCGGGGCGGCGCCCGTCCCAGCTGACGAGCCCCCAGAGGGCGGCGGCCGAGTAGTGGCTGAGCACCGCGGTGGGGCCGCAGGCCTTGGTGGCGGCGAGGAAGCGGCCTTGCAGCGGCAGGTTCGGGTGGCCGACGGCGTAGACCCCGCGGTGGATGCGGTGGAGGTGGCCGCTCTTGACGCGCCGCTTGACCCCGCCGTCGGAAACCCCGCATTGAAGGAGCTCATGGAGCGAGAGGACTCCCCACTGTTCGGCGGCGAGCCTGGCGATCGCCACATCGGGACGGTTGTCGACTTTCGGGCGGTATGCGCCCGAAACTCGACAACTGGCGCTGGTTGGGGCTCGCGGCACGCCCCCACGGTGACGTGGAGGGTGTTACGGCGCTACACGTCTTTACGGCGGGTTTGCGAAAAACAGCAGGAACAGGAGCGGTGCGAGCGAGAGGTAGCCGAGCGCGAGGCCGGCGATCGCCATCCCGCGGCCGGTCTGGGTGCCCGCGGAGCGCCGGATCTGGTGCAGGGCCATGTGGCCGCTGACGATCGCGGTCAGCGAGCCGAGCCAGACGACCCACAGGAGCCCGCTGACCAGCGACACGACCGCGAGCGCGTTGAGCTGCCCGCCGGGGCGGATGAACGTCAGCGGCTCCGGCGGCGGCGTGATGTCGCCGGTGAGCGCGGCGAGCTCGGAGCACCAGCGCGCCGAGTAGGCCTCCGCGAGCCGGCTCTCGAGCTCGTCGGCGTCGAGCCGGCCCTCGAGCGCGGCGGCTCGCAGCCGCTCGACCGCGACCTCCCGATCGGCGTCGGAGGCACGCAGCTGGGGCTGTTCGGGCTCGTACGGCAACGCCGCTGCCAAGAGTAATGCCGAACGATCAGTTGACAGCGGCTGTAGATTCGTTGCTGATGTCAACGACTACGCCGTCTCGCATCGCCGCCGTCCGGGCCTTCAACCGCTTCTACACGCGCCGGCTCGGGATGCTCGGGACCGGGCTGCTCGGCACCGACCACCCGCTGCCCCAGGCGCGCGTGCTGTACGAGCTCGGCCAGCGGCCCGTGACGGCGGTCGCCGACCTGCGCGCGGCGCTCGACCTCGACGCCGGCTACCTGAGCCGGCTGTTGACGAGCCTGGAGACCGCCGGACTGGTGCGGCGCGAGCGCGACGAGAGCGACGGCCGCCGGCAGGCGGTGCGCCTGACGGCCGCGGGCGCCGAGGAGTTCCGGCAGCTCGACGAGCGCTCGCGGGCCGAGGTCGGCGAGCTGCTCGAACGACTGACCGACGGCGAGCAGCGGCGGGTGCTCGGCGCGATGCACGTGCTGGAGGATGCCTGGGACGGTCGGCCCAGACGCGAGGTTGCGTTGAGAGACCCGCGCCCCGGCGACCTCGGCTGGGTGATCCAGCGCCACGGCGCCCTCTACCACGCCGAGTACGGCTTCGATGCGCAATTCGAGGCCCTCGTCGGCCGCATCGTCGCGGACTTCGCGGAACGGGAGGATGCGAGAGAGCGCGCCTGGATCGCCGACGTCGCCGGCGAGAGCGCCGGCTGCGTGTTCTGCACGCGCAAGGACGACAGCACCGCCCAGCTGCGGCTGCTGCTCGTCGAGCCGGACGCGCGCGGGATGGGCGTCGGCGCCCGGCTCGTCGAGCAGTGCGTGCGGTTCGCCGAGCAGGCCGGCTACACGTCGATGACCCTATGGACGCAGAGCGTCCTCGAGGAGGCGCACCGGCTGTACGAGCGCGCCGGCTTCCAGCTCACCGGCCAGGAGCCGCACCGCAGCTTCGGCCGCGACCTCGTGGCTCAGACGTGGACGCGCGCGCTCAGTCCCCGCTCTCGTACTTGAACGAGATCGCCAGCCGCACGCGGAAGTTGCTGATCCGCCCGTTCTCGATCGTCACGTCCTCCCGGACGACCTCGGCGACCCGCAGGTCGCGCACGGTCTTGGCCGCGGTCTCGACGGCGTTGCGTGCAGCCGCCTCCCACGACTCGCTGCTGACGCCGATCACCTCGGTCACGCGATAGACGCTGTCGGCCATCTCGCCTCTCCTCCAGGTCGCTTACGGCGCCGAACTCTCTCATGAAACGACCGAGGCCCGCCAGACGGCGGGCCTCGGTGCGGGAGGAGAGCTCGGAGCGGGAGCGCTCAGTTGAGGATGAAGTAGTACTTGTCGTCCGGGTTGAACGGCGCCCACGCCTTCTCGAACGGGATGATCTTCTTGCACGAGCGCGAGTACACGTGCGGGAGGCACGGGTTGAACGGGTTCACGAAGCCGGTCAAGGGACGCGCCGGGATCGGGTTCGGGAGCGGGTCGCCGTCCTCCGCCAGGTCGGCCGCGAGCGAGCGCGAGCACTCCATGACGTTGGGGACGTCGTCGTGGTCCTGGTCGTCGGCGCCGTCGAGGATGCCGTCGCCGTCGGTGTCCGGGTCGTCGAGCGCGGTGCCCTGGTAGGCGAGGTAGTACTTCGTCTCGTCCTTGTAGAGCTTGGTCCAGTACTCCTGGCCGGCATCGCCCTCGCCGAGGCAGCCACGCGTCTCGGCCCAGTTGGTCAGGCCGTCGCCGTCCTCGTCGCGCTCGGCGTCGTTGAGGTAGGTGTCGGCCGGCAGGAAGTCGTAGTACGTCGCCGACTCCGTCGAGTCACCGTCGCGATCGAAGTCGGTGATCTCGATCGGCACACGCCCGCTCCACCAGTCGGTCACGTTCGGCGGGCTCAGCAGGACGTTGCGGTAGCCGTTGTTGGACGCCCACGTGAGGAACGCGGTCTGCTTGTCATAGCCCGCGGCGAGCAGGGTCGGCTGACGCGAGCCCGTCCCGCCGACGCGGGCGCTGCGCGAGAACTGCTCGCCGGCCGAGTAGCTCATCCGGTCGAGCGTGCGCGGCCCGGCGAGCCTCCACAGGCGGTACTCCTCGATCAGCGTCAGGTCGTCGCCGTCGTGGTCGGTGCCGGCGTCGGTGCCGTCGAGCGGGTTCGGGAACGGGAGCTTGCGCGGGTACGGGGTGTAGCCGTTGGTGTTCTGGTCCTCGTCGTCGTTGAGGTCACGCGCGGACTGGTACTCGTAGCCGTCCTCGATGCCGTCCCCGTCGGTGTCGGGGTCGCAGGTGTCCAGGAGCTTGCTGATCGACCGCTCGTACGTGTCGCTGAGCAGATCGTTGTCGTCGTCGGCGTCGTTCTTGTTGGGGACGTGATCGCCGTCGCAGTCGGCGTTCGGGTCGACCGTCGCCGGCTTGTCCGGCGTCGGCGGCTTCTCGGGGCCGACGAGCGGGGACTTCGAGCGCGACGTGAAGCGCTTGCCGAACTTGCGCGCCATCACGCGGACGCGCAGGCGTGTCGAGGTCGGCGTGCCGTTCCGGACGACCAGCACCTTCTCCAGCCGCTTGGGCAGGACGACCTGGAGCATCTTCCGCGTGCTCTTGTCGGCCTTGACGAACACGGCCCGGGCGCCCTTGCGCTTGAACGCGACGGTGTTCTTGTTCACGCCACGGCGGAAGTGGCGGCCACGGATCGTCAGCTTCTCCCCGACGTACACGCGCTTGGGCGTGACCTTCTTGACGACGGGGGCGCGGGTCTTGGCGGAGGCGGTGGTCGTGCCCGCGACGGCGGGCACCAGCAGCGCGGTCAGCGCGGCCAGCAGGCCGGCGCGGCGCAGCATTGGGCGGGTGCGGGCTCGAAGTTCCATCGCCCCCGGTATCGGCGCCCCGGTCGCATCGCTTGAGTGGGTTCTCGGCCCTAGTCCACGTGGAGAAGCTCTTTGGTCGTGCCCGAGATGACCGAATGGCCGTCCTCGGTCACCACCACGAGGTCCTCGATGCGCACCCCGCCGCGGCCCGGCAGGTAGACGCCGGGCTCGACGGTCACGACGTTGCCGGCCACCAGCGGCGCATCGGCCGAGCGTGCCAGCCGCGGCGCCTCGTGGATCTCGAGCCCGACGCCGTGCCCGAGCCCGTGGCCGAAGTGCTCGCCGTGGCCGGCGTCCTCGATGATCTGCCGCGCCACCGCGTCGATCTCGCGGCCCTCGGGCCCGGGCCGCACGGCGGCCAGCGACTCCGCCTGCGCGCGCTGCACGAGCGCGTAGGCCTCGGCCAGATCGTCCGGCAGCTCGCCGGTCGCCCACGTGCGCGTGCAGTCCGAGCAGTAGCCGTCCAGGCGGGCGCCGACGTCGAGCGTGACGAGCGTCCCACGCGGGATCGGCACGTCGGCCGGCTCGGCGTGCGGCAGCGCACCGCGTTCGGCCGAGGCGACGATCGACGGGAAGCTGAGCTCGTCGGCGCCGAGCCGGCGCAGCTCGAGCTCGATCGCGAGCGCGACCTCGCGCTCGGTGCGGCCCACGAGGCCCTGCTCGCGCAGCGTGCCGTAGACCTCGTCGACGAGCGCCGCCGCCGCGCGGATCCGCTCGATCTCCCCGGCGTCCTTGACGGCCCGCAGCTGCTCGACCGCCCCGCCCGCCGGCACGAGCTCGATCCGCTCTGGCAGCAGCTCGCGCAGCCGCGCGTGCCGTCGCACGGACATCTCCTGGTCCTCGAAGCCGAGCCGGAGCGGACCTTCCGGCCATCCGTCGCGCAACGCGTCGTTGAACTCCTGGGGCGCCGGCTCGCGGTCGAACCCGTCGACCTGCTCGGCCGCCTGCTCGACGTAGCGGAAGTCGGTGATGAAGCGCCGGATGTCGCGCCCGACGACGGCCATGCCGTTCGAGCCCGTGAAGCCGGTGACATAGCGCAGGTTGACGAGGTCGGTGATCAGGAGCGCGTCGACCTCGAGCGCCGCGGCCAGGCGGTCGGCGCGGCTCACAGCGCGTCCTTGAGCGCGGCCAGCGCGTCGCGGTAGCCGTCGGGGCCCTTGCCGCTCACCTTCGCGACGCAGACGCCCGCGAAGACGGAGATCCGGCGGAACTCCTCGCGGTGCTCCACGTCGGACAGGTGCACCTCCACGGCCGGCAGGCCGGACAGCTCGACGGCGTCGCGGAGCGCCCACGAGTAGTGCGTCCAGGCGCCGGCGTTGAGCAGCAGGCCGTCGGCGTAGTCGGCCGCCTTGTGGATCTCCTCGACGTACTCGCCCTCGTGGTTGGACTGGAAGAAGCGCGCGTCGAGCCCGAGCTCGCGCGCGAACTGCTCGATCCTGCGCTCCAGCTGCGTGAACGTGAGCCCGCCGTAGTGCTCGGCGGGCCGGCGGTCGAGCGCGTCGAGGTTGACGCCGTGCAGGACGGCCACGCGGTTCCTCATGCGGCGCGCAACTCTGTCACGGCGGCGCGCAGCTCGCCTTCCGGTACCGGGCGGCCGGGGCGCACGTCACCCGGCGCCTCGACGAGCACGAACCCGACCCGGCCGCCGCGGCGCTTCTTGTCGCGCTGCACGGCCGTCAGGACCGCCTCGAGGTCGACTGCCGGGTCGAGCGCGACCGGCAGGCCGCGCGCGGCGAGCAGCTCAGCCACGTCCGCGCGCAGCTCGCTCTGGCCGGACAGCGTGAGCGCGGCGAGCAGCCCCAGGCCGACCGCCTCGCCGTGCCGGTAGCGCCGGTAGGCGGTCGCGGTCTCGATCGCGTGCCCGACCGTGTGCCCGAGGTTGAGCACCTGCCGGCGGCCGCCGTCGCGCTCGTCGGCGGCGACGACGGCGAGCTTCGTGCGCGCGCACGCGAGCACGAGGTCGCGGTCCAGCGGCGCGCCCGCGCGCACGCGGTCCCACAGCGCGCCGCCGGCGATCAGCGCGGTCTTGATCACCTCGGCCCAGCCGGAGGCGAGCTCGCCCTGCGGCAGCGTCGCCATCGTCGCGGGGTCGACGAGCACGGCGGCCGGCTGGTGGTAGGCGCCCGCGTAGTTCTTGCCCTCCGGCAGGTCGACGCCGGTCTTGCCGCCGTACGCGGAGTCGACCTGCGCGACCAGCGTCGTCGGCACCTGCACGACCCGCACGCCGCGCTGGTAGACCGCGGCGCAGAAGCCGGCGATGTCGCCGACCACGCCGCCGCCGAGCGCCGCGACGTGGTCGTCGTGGTCCATCCCCGCCGTCGCCAGGCCGCGCAGGAGCCCCTCGACGGTCGCGAGCGTCTTGTGCTCCTCGCCCGGCGGGATCCGCAGCTCGGCGGCCGCCTCGGGCACGCCGTAGTGGGCGGCAACCGTGTCGTCGGTGATGGCGAACCGGCGCCCCGGGAGCGGCCAGAAGCCGCTCTCGAGCAGCCCCTCCCCCACGTGCACGGGATAGCTGCCCGAGGCGGTGACGGCCCACAGCAGCTTCACGCCCGCCGGCAGCGCCCGCAGCGCGGGCACCGCCTGGCGCACGTGCTCGCGCCCGGAGTCGATCAGCACCGCGTCGGCGAGCGACTCGTAGATCGGCGTCCGGGTCGTGTGGAGCTCGACGAAGCGTTCGCGGTCGCGCGCCAGCGGCCGCCGCTTGTTCCCGCAGCGCCGCCACGCGGTCTCGACGTCGACGTCGAGCAGCACGACGGTGTGGCGCGCCAGCGCCGCGCGGACACGCGCCGACAGCACGGCACCGCCGCCGAGCGACAGGACGGGCGACGGCGGGCGGTCGAGCAGGTCGACGACGACCTCCTCCTCCACCTGCCGGAACGCGGCTTCGCCGTGGCATGCGAAGTAGGCGTCGATCGACGTGCCGGCGCGGCGCTCGATCTCGTGGTCGGCGTCCACGGCCCGTGCGTCGAGCAGCGACGCCGCCGCCCGCGCGGCCGACGTCTTGCCGGCGCCCATGAAGCCGATGAAGACGAGCGCTACCGGCGGGGCTTCCATCCGATGCGCTGCTCGTAGGCGGCGAGCGCGGCGCGCACGTCGTCGATGTGATCGCCGCCGAACTTGGCGCGGTACGCGTCGGCGAGCACGATCGCGAGCATCGCCTCCCCCACCACGCCGGCCGCCGGCACCGTGCACGAGTCGGTCCGCTCGCGCAGCGCGCCGGCCGGCTCGCGGGTCGCGATGTCGACGGAGCGCAGTGGCTTGGTCAGCGTCGGCAGCGGCTTCATCGCGCAGCGCACGATCAGCGGCTCGCCGGTGGTCATCCCGCCCTCGATGCCGCCCGAGCGGTTCGTCTCGCGGTAGTAGCCGCGCTCGTCGGAGTAGAAGATCTCGTCGTGGGCGGCCGAGCCGGGCCGGCCCGCGAGGTCGAACCCGTCGCCGATCCCGCAGCCCTTGACGGCCTGGATCGAGAGCATCGCCATGCCGATCCGGCCGTCGAGCCGCTCCTCCCAGCTCACGTGCGAGCCGAGCCCGGGCACGAGGCCGAACGCGAGCACCTCGAAGACGCCGCCGAGCGACTCGTTGCGCTTGCGCAGCACGTTGATCTCCTCGACCATCGCCTTCGTGGCGGCGGCGTCCAGGCAGCGCACGGGCGACGCGTCGACGTCGGCGAAGTCCTTCGGACCGAGTCCGTTGGTCTCCGGCGCCTGGACGGAGCCGATCTGCGTCACGTGCGAGAACACCTGCACGCCCAGCGCCGACAGGAAGCCCTTGGCGAGCGCGCCGCCGGCCACGCGCGCGGCGGTCTCACGCGCGCTGGCGCGCTCGAGCACGTTGCGCACGTCGGTGAAGCCGAACTTCTGCACGCCGGCGAGGTCGGCGTGTCCCGGCCGGGGCAGGTGCACCTCGGCCACGTCGGCCTCGACCGGCCACGGGTTCATCCGCTCCTCCCAGTTGGCGTAGTCGCGGTTGGCGACCCGCACCGCGATCGGGCCGCCGAGCGTGCGGCCGTGGCGGACGCCGGACGTGACCTCGGCGCTGTCGCGCTCGATCTTCATGCGCCCGCCGCGGCCGTGGCCGAGCTGGCGGCGCGCCATGTCGCGATCGATCGCCGCCAGGTCGAGCTCGAGGCCGGCGGGCAGGCCCTCGACGATGCAGGTGAGGCCGGGGCCGTGGGACTCCCCGGCGGTGACGACGCGCAGCGGCACGCCGGGAACTTTACGAAGCAACAGGGGTCAGGCCCCCTGCGACCGAGGGGTCAGACCCCCTGCGACCGAGGGGTCAGACCCTTGTGGACTACGGGTCTGACCCCTCGTGCCGGTTACTTGATGGCGACGAGGTCGAGCTCGTACTGCGCCGCGACCTCGCCCGTCTCGGGATCGATCACGTCGAAGAACTCGGTCTCGCCCTTGGACAGCTCGACCGTCTCGCAGTTGCTCGGGTGCGGCTCGCAGGTGCCGTCACCGGTGGGCTCGAGCGACGCGTCGACGAGGAAGACCGCCTTCTTGCCGTGGTCGGTCAGGCGCGTGTACACGAGCAGCGGTCCGGTCTCGTCGTCGTCCTTGGGCAGCGCGCCGAGCTTCGGCAGCGCCATCCGGTCCAGGTCGGAGGTCGGGTCGCCGAAGCGCACGATCAGCGTGCCCTTCGCGTAGGTCTTCTTCGGCGGCGCCGGCGCGACCGGCGTCACCGGCGCGGTCGGCGCGCTCGTCGTCGGAGTCGTCGGGGCGGTGCTGCCGCCCGTCTTCTCCGGCGCGTCGGCCTTCTCGTCGGACGCCTTGTCCGCCTTGACCTTCGGCTTCTTGACCGGAGCCGGCTGGAACGGGTTCTTGCGCGAGCCGAGCACGCGGCGGCGACGGCTGCGATCGGCGGTCGACGCCTTCGCGACGACCGGCTCGGCGAAGGCGTCGTCAGCGCCGGCCTTCGCGGTCTCGGCCGGGGCCGAGGTCTGCGGCAGCGGCGGCGTGTCGACCGGAGCAGCGTCACGCGCCAGGAGCACCGGCACCGCGGCGAGCGCCGCGAGCAGCAGGAGAGCGACCGGCCACAGCCGGCGGCGCACGAGCTGGCGCCAGGTCGTGGTCAGGACGTTCATTCGGTGGCTCCGGCGGTCGCGGTGGTCGTGGAGGTGCCCGGCGACGACGGCGCGGTGGTGGCGTTCTGCGCCGAGTCCGGCGAGGACGACCCGGCCTTCACCGGCTCGACCGGGGGCACCACGTAGCTGGCGGCGCCGACCGTCGCCAGCATGTCCGGGTAGCCGGCCGTCGACGGTGAGATCGAGACGGTCTCGATGCGCAGCAGGCGACCGGTCGCGTCGAGGTGCTTGTTCTTGGCGCTGACGAAGTGCTCGAGCCGGGCGAAGAACGTCGACAGGTCGAAGAACCCGCCCGTGAACTCGAAGTTGAACGGCAGCGCCGACAGCGCGCCGCCGGCGACGGGCACGGTGCCCGGAGCCGAGGCCAGCTCGCCCTCGGGCGTGGTGGTCTCGCCCGGCGCGGGGGTCGCCGCGTCGGTGCCGGCCAGGCTGCTCCCGAGCTCGATCTGCTCGAAGTCGACGCCGCTGCCGTCCGCCGTGGCCTCGAGCTGCACGAGCAGCGAGCGCACGTCGTCGTCGGCCGGCACCGCCTTGCCGAGCCGGGCGAGCGTGGCGTAGTTCTTCTTGTAGCTGGCGCGCGCCGTCTCGTAGGTGGCGAGCTGCTGCTGGGCCTGGGCGACCTCGGCCTGCTTGGTGGCGATGTCGGTGTCCAGCGTCGTGATCTCCTCGCGCTTGGGCGAGAGGACCAGGAACCAGAACGCGGCGGCCGCGATGCCGAAGGCGGCGACGGTCAGGAGGATCTTGTTCGAGCGGGTCACTGGGCTGCCCCTCCCTGCGGGGTCGACGCGGGCGTGGCGGTGCCGTTGCTGTCCGCCGGATCGGCGGGCGGCGTGGTCACGCCGGACGAGCCCTGCGTCGTGGTCTCGGTCGTGCCGGTGGCGCCGGCGGCATCGCCGGTCGTCGTCGACGCGGTCGTCGCGCCGGCGGACGGACCGACGGTGATGTCCTGCACGCTGTTCGGCACCTCGGAGTGCTCGAAGAACATGACGAGCTCGAAGGCGGGCGGGCGGCCCGTGCCGCAGGCCGCCTGCTCGCTGCCGGCGGCCGCCGGGACGGCGGAGCCGTTGCTGGTCACGGGCTGGTCGGGCTTGGCTGACTTGGTGAGCGTCACCCGCGTCACGCCGTCGACCGAGCGCAGCCGCGAGAGCAGCGTGGCGACCTGGGTCTGGCCGCGCGTGCAGCCCTTGAGCTCGATCGCCGGAGCGGCGATGGCGCCGCGGACGGACGAGCCGCCGCCGGCGTCGCTCGAGATCGAGCCGTCGAGCCCGGTCAGCGTCACGTCGGCGGGGATGGCGCGCGAGATGTCGCGCAGCGCCTGCTCCCAGTCGAAGCGGGAGGCGGCGAGGTCCTTGACGGTCTGGATGCGAGTCTCGGCCATCTGCTGGAAGTCCGCGTACGGCTTGAGCTCGGCGGCGCGCTCGGTGACGGTCTGCGCCTGGACGGTGACGGCGTCCAGCTGCGCCTGGCGGTCCTTGACCGTGTTGGTGGTGAGGACGTACGCGGCGAGCGCGGCGACGCACAGGGCGAGCGCGCCGAGGAGCACGAAGGCGCCGATGCCGGCGGGCTCCTCAGCGACGGCCGCGACCTTGGGGGCGCCGCTCTTGGGCAGTCCGCGCGAGTCGGGGGGAAGCAGGTTGATGGCCTTCATCTCGCTTGGCTTATCGGCACCCGATCGGCGCGCCTTGAGGCGGCCGGGTGGGGTCGATGCCCTAGTTGAAGGTGGCGAGGTAGGCGTCGACCAGCGCGTCGCCCGCGAACAGGGCGACGACCCCGCCGAGGGCGAGGAAGGGGCCGAACGGGACGGCCGTCTTGCGGCCTTCGGCGACGCCCTTGCGGGCCATGATGAGCGCTCCGACGAGCGTCCCGGAGACCAGCGCGACGAACACGGCGGGGCCGACGGCGCGTCCGAGGAAGAGGCCAAGCACGGCGGCCAGCTTGATGTCCCCGACGCCCATGCCGCGTGGGTACGCGAGCACGGCGAGCAGGAAGAACGTGCCGGCCGCGACACCGGCGATCAGGTGCTCGACGAGCGCGTCCGGGTCGGCCAGCACCACGAGCGCCGGCGCGAGGAGCGCCCCGAGGATCATCAGCTTGTTGGGGATGATCCGGTGGTCGAGGTCGATCAGCGTCACCGGCACGAGCAGCATCACCATCACGACGCCGAGCAGCGCGTCCGCGTCGGCGCCCTTGACGACGACCACGAGCCCGCACAGCGCGGCCGTGCCGGCCTCCACGAGCGGGTAGCGCGGCGAGATCCGTGTCCCGCACGCGCGGCATTTGCCGCGCAGTGCGAGCCACGACAGGATCGGGACGTTGTCGTACGGCTTGATCGGCGTCTCACAGCCGGGGCACCGCGACGGCGGGTGGGCCAGCGACTCGCCCCGCGGCAGCCGGTAGGCCACCACGTTGAAGAACGAGCCGAAGATGGCGCCGATGAGGACCGCTGCGTACGACACGTGTGACTACTAGGCGATGTCTTCGACGGCTAGCCCCGCGGCGACCGTGAGGCGCCCGAGGTCGGCCTCCTCGTCGTCCGCGGCGACCACCGCCGGCGACAGCGGCAGGCGGAGCTGCTCCGAGAGCGCCTCGACGAAGCCGGGGATGGCGACGGCGGGGCCGGTGAGCACGCCGTGCTCGACCTGCTCGGCACTCTGCTGCATGCGGTAGAAGTTGAGCGAGTTGCGCACGGTGTCGGCGAGCTGGTGGACGCCCTCCTCGAGCACCGCGCGGGCGGCGGCGACGAGGTCCGGGTCGCCCTCGACGCCCTCGATCGGGGCGTGCAGGCCGACGTGCTGGAGCCACTGACGGGCGTGCTCGGCGGTCAGGGCGCGCCGCTCGGAGAGCGTGTGCACCATCGCGTCCAGCCCGCCGGCGGCGGCGCGCGTGAACAGGCAGCCGCTCGCGTTCGCGACCGCGACGTTGGTGAGGCCGGCGACGCTCACGTAGAGCACCGCGCCGGTGGCCTTGCGGTCGGCGAGCGCGCGGACCATGCCGAACGCCGACAGGTCGATGCCCTCGACGGTGAGACCGGCCTCGCGGGCCGCTCCGGCGAGCTTGTCGACCATCTCGCGGCGGACGGCGACGACGACGACGCGGGTGCGCTCCTGGCCGGCGGGATCGACGACGTTGCCGAGCGACTGCCAGTCGAGGACGGCCTCGTCCATCGGCATCGGGATGTGATCGGGCGCCTGCACCTTGACGGCGGCGGCGAGCGCCTTGTCGTCCTCCAGCGGCGGCAGGTCGAGCGTGCGGACCACGATGCGCTGGTTCGCGATCCCGAGCCGCACGCGCGTGGACAGCCCGTGCTCGTCGAAGAACGTCTTCAGCGCCTCCGCCAGGGCGGGGACGTCGGCGACCTCGCCGTCGCGCAGGATGCCGGGGCGAAGGGGGGCGACGGCGCCGCGCTTGAGCGACACCGAACCGTTGGCGGTGACCTCGGCGGCGGCGATGTGGCCGGGATCGAGGTCGAGGCCGACGACAGCGGCCTGGGAGGAGGAGCGCTTCTTGAACACGTTCGTGATATCGGCCGTGGTGGGCGTGGACTTAACGACGAAGCGGGCCCCGGAGGGCCCGCTTCGCGGAAGATCAGGTGAGAACCTGAGTGACTACCACTTGTCGCCGGTCGGGCAACCGAACCGCTTGTTGCCGGCCGGGACCGTGCAGGTGCGGGTCACGACACCGGCATTGGTCTTGTCGATGACGTACGTGTTGTCGGTCGCCGAGGTGACGGTGACGGTGTAGGCATCGACGCCCGCGACGACGGCGGACAGGAACGCCTTGCCGTTGTCCACGTCGTTGACGCTCGGCTCGACGGCCTTGACCTTGGCAGCCGTGTCGAGAGCGGCGTAGCTCTGGGCGTCGGCGAACTCGGACTCCATCGTCGTCTGGACCGTACGGGCCATCGTCTTGGCCTCGGTGTCCTGAGCCTTGCCACGCTGGTTGAGGAACGCGGGAAGGGCGATCGCGGCAAGAATGCCGATGATCAGGATGACGACCAGGAGCTCGATCAGGGTGAAGCCCTTCTCGTCCTGGGCGCGCTGGCGGAGCTTGTGAAGCATTGTGGGTGGTCCCTCCTGAAGGGATCGTTTGGGCCTGTGAACTTCCCTGCCAGGTCCTCGGTCCCGTTCCCACCACCGGCGGTGGCAACCCGGCTCGCTCCCTGATTTCCGTTCGGGAGCTCCGTGGCTTTGCGCCTCACCCTCGCGGGCGATTTGCCTTTGACACCTCGGTTCTGGCACCACCGATATCGGCAAGTCGCACAGAGTCCTTAAGTCCTCGTAATGCTGAACCTGGACAACCGGACTACTCTCGATTCGTGCTCGGTCGTCGGTTTCTCCTGCTCGTGGTGGTCCTGATGGGGCTGACGGCCCTCGCGGCGAGCCTCGCGCCGCGCGAGCCGCTGATCCGCAACCGCGATCAGCGGGCCGCCACCCCGACGCCGACGCCCACGCCTCCGCCGGCCGCGGACAAGGCGCTGGAGCCGGTCGAGCGGACGATCTTCACGGCCGAGAACCCGGCGCGCGTGGCGGTCCGCCAGGGGCAGCTCCTCCAGCTGACCGTCCGCGGCTCGGAGGTCGACAGCGTGATGCTGCTCGACGAGATCGAGCCGATCGAGGAAGAGTCGCCCGCGCTGTTCGAGATCCTCGCCGACGAGCCCGGCGAGTACCCGATCGAGCTGCTCGACGCCGACCGGCAGATCGGGACGCTGGTCGTCCGCTAGCCCTGGCGGCGCGCGGCCTGGGCGTCGTGGTCGCGCTGGTAGCGGCCGCTGCCGTCGCACCACGGACACGTCACGGGGGTCGGCGTGCCGCCGAGGCCGGAGATCACGGTCCCCGTGCCGCGGCACGGCGTGCAGATCTGCGGATCGTGGGGGTCGGCCGGGTCGGTGCTCACGGCCGGGGCAGGTTAGCCGAGGCCGGGCGGGGCGACCGACGTGGAGGCGCGCGCGTCGTCGCCGGTCGTGTGCAGCGCCGGGTCGGCCGGCCGATCGGACGGCAGCGCGCGGCGCAGCGTCGGCGGCACCTCGCGGTCCGTCAGCGGCCGCAGCAGGCCGAACTGGCGGAACACGGTCTCGGCCTTCGCCGGCTCGGCGACGCGGAACAGCAGGCCGTAGACCGCCGGGGCGCCCAGCGGCGAGCGGGCGGCGATCTCCTCGGCCATCTCGGGCACGAAGCACTCGACGGCGTCGTCGCCGAGCGGCTTCGTGAACAGCAGCGCGGCGTTCGGCGCGTCCTCGGGGTCCCCCAGGACCGTCAGCGCAGAGCCGTTGAGGCTTGTCCACAACCAGCCTTCGATGCCCTGCTCGCGCGGGATCACCGCGGTGGCGCTGAGGCGCTTGAGGATCGGGAAGCGGCCCGACAGGGCGCCGGGGCGCGCGGGCCCGGGATCGACGAGGCCGAGCTGGAGCGTGCCGAGCGGCAGCCGTAGCGGGGTGTGCAGGGCGCGCTCGTGGGTGATCGACGCGCCCATCGCGCTCAGGCGCAGCAGGTCCGTCCCCGCCTTGCGGCGGCCCCAGGACTTGCCGGCGTCCAGCTCGACGACGTAGTCGCGCAGGCCGGTCGAGGTGCTGGGGGGAGGCAGAGACATCTCTTCGTTAATCGGCCCGCCCCGCGAGGCGCTTAACCGTCGTCGCGGTGGACGGTGTCCGGCGCGAACGCGGGCAGGCACACGGCGACGTACGAGGCGCCCTCGGGGGTCGAGTAGCGCACCCACTCCCCGCCGGGCACGAATACCGCCTGGCCGGCGCGCACGTCGAGCGCGCCGTCTTCGTGCTCGACGTGCAGCGTGCCCTCGAGCACCACCGTGTACTCGTCGAAGTCCGGCCGCTGGCCGGGCTCGACCCATCCGCCGGGCGAGCGCATGTGCGCCACGCTGACGCGGTCCTCGCCGGTGTTCACGCGGCCGACGTACTCGTCGATCAGCTTGGGCTTGGTGCCCGCCGCCTCGACGCGCGACGGGGATTCGATCAGCTTCGGCATCGATCCGGGTATACCAAGGTGCATGGATGGCGTACCGGTCCTCCGCGGCGTCTCGCACTTCTGGGCGTTCTGGTGCGCGCTCGCGGCGACGATCCCGCTCGTGGCGTTGGCCCCCGGCGGCGCGGCGCGCGGCGCCGCCGTTGTCTACGGCGCCGGCATGTGCGTGCTGTTCGCCGGCAGCGCGACCTACCACCGCTACCGCTGCGGCCCGCGGCTGCGCCGGCTGCTGTGCCGGATCGACCACAGCGCGATCTTCGTCTTCATCGCCGCCAGCTACACGCCGGTGGCGCTGCTCGTGCTCGACGGTCCGACCGGCTGGGTCCTGTTCGCGACGGCGTGGGCCGGCGCGATCGCCGGCGTGACGATGAGCGTCGCGTGGATCAGCGCGCCGCGATGGCTGTTCGCGGGCACGTACGTGGCGCTCGGCTGGGTCGCGATCCTCGCCGTCCCCGAGCTCGTCTCGCGGCTCTCGCTCACCCCGCTGCTGCTGATCGGCGGCGGCGGGCTGCTCTACACCGTCGGCGCGATCGTCTACGCCACGCGCCGGCCGGACCCGTGGCCGCGCGTGTTCGGGTTCCACGAGGTCTTCCACGCGCTGGTGATCGCCGCCGCGGCGCTGCACTTCGTGGCGATGGCGGGCTGGATCATCCCCGCGGGCTGACCTCGATCTCCAGCAGCTCCTCCCCCTCGTGCTCGACCTGCAGCGTCGTGTGCTCGATCTCGAAGTCGTCGTGCAGCATCGCCTCGAGCGTGCGGCGGACGTCGTGGCAGTCGGTGTCGCGGCCGACGAGCACGTGTGCCGACAGCGCCGGGAAGCCCGACGTCACCTCCCAGATGTGCAGGTCGTGGACTTCGGCGACGCCGGCGTGCGCGGCCATCGTGCGGCCGATCGTCGCGGGGTCCAGCCCGCGCGGCGCGGCCTCGAGGAAGATGCGGCCCGATTCGCGCAGGAGCATGTACGCGGCGCGCAGCATCAGCGCGGCCACGAGCAGCGCCGCGATGCCGTCCGCGCGGTCGAACCCGGTCAGGAGGACGACGGCGCCGGCGATCGCGGTCGCGACGAACGCCGCGAGGTCGGTGAGGATGTGCTGGAACGCGCCCTCGATGTTCAGCGACTCCCGGTTCGCGCGCGCGAGGATCATGGTGGCGGCGAGGTTGACCGCGATGCCGAGGATCGCCACCGCGAGCACCGGGCCGCCCTCCACCGCGGGCGGGTCGAACAGGCGCCGGATGCCCTCGTAGACGATCAGCAGTCCCAGCACGAGCAGCGTCGTGCCGTTGATCGCGGCGGCGAGGATCTCGCTGCGCTTGAGCCCGTACGTCATCGCGCCGGCGGCCGGGCGGCGCGCGAGGCGGATCGCGACCAGCGACAGCGCGAGCGCGCCGGCGTCGGTGAGCATGTGCGCGGCGTCCGACAGCAGCGCCAGCGAGTCGGCCGCGATGCCGACCGCGACCTCGACGCACATGAAGCCGAGGATCAGCGCCAGCGCAAGCGCCAGCTTGCCGCTGTCGGCGTCCGCGCCGACGCCATGCGCGTGGTCGTGATGATGCCCCACGGCCCCTAGTTTGCGATACCGGCGGGCGGGAGACACACGTTGTACAGGCAACGACTTCGGAGGCTCCTCATGAGACTGGGTGCACTCGTCCTGCGCGGCACGATCGGATCGCTGTTCGTCGGCCACGGGACGCAGAAGCTGTTCGGCTGGTTCGGCGGTCCCGGTCTCGACGGCGTCACCGGCATGATGGAGAAGCTCGAGCTGCGCCCGCCCCGCCGGCACGCGCTGCTGGTCGGCCTGTCCGAGACGGTCGGCGGCGCGCTGCTCGCCGCCGGCGCGTTCACGCCGGTCGCCACGGCGATGCTGACCGGCTCGATGACGACGGCGATCCGCAAGGTGCACGTCTCCAAGGGCCCGTGGAACACGAGCGGCGGATATGAGTACAACGCGGTCCTGATCGCGGCGCTGGCCGGGCTCGCCGAGACCGGGCCGGGCGCGCTGTCGCTCGACTCGGCGGCCTTCCCGCGCATGCACGGCCCGGCGTGGGCGGCGGCCGCGGTCGCCGCGGGCGTGGCCGGCTCCTACCTGATCGAGCGCCCGCCGTTCAACGAGCCCGCGCCGGAGCCGCAGAGCCAGACGGGCCGCTTCGACCGCGTCGAGCAGCCGGCGGAGACGACGGCCTGAGAGCCGTCACGCGAGCCGGTTCAGGGACGTACCCTACGAGGGTATTAGGCGGATCACGCGGATGCGGCGCGGCGCGGCCCGCCGCACGTACGCCGGGAAGCCGGGATAGAGCTCGGTGGCCAGCGCCAGCAGCCGGTCGCGCTCGTGCCCCGTGACCTCCTCGGCCACGACATCCTGCGCCCTGCCGCCGCTCATGGCGATCCGCGCGTGCGGCTCCGCGCGGAGGTTGTGGATCCAGCCCGGATGGTGTGGGCGGCCGAAGTTGGACCCGACGATCACGATCCCGCCGCCCTCGGGCATCCCGAGCAGCGGCGAGACGATCGGACGGCCGCTCTTGGCGCCGGTGGTCGTCAGCATCACGACCGGCAGCCCGGAGAGCAGCGCGGAGAGCGTCGTGCGCCCGCCCGTGAGGCGGAAGACGACGCGGTCGGCGTGATGCAGCGTGCGCGCGAAGACCCACGAGCCCGGGGCTGTCGCGGCGATCCGGCGCACGAGCTTGCGCAGCGGATGGGCGTCGGCGTAGCGGGCGCTCATGGGCTACACGGTACGGAGGCGGCCGGAATACTCCGCCGCCGGCCATGAGCGCGGGACTCTCGACGCGCGCGCCGTGCCGCTTCGTCCTGGTGACGGGTCCGGGAGGCCGGCAGCAGCGGCTGTCCGTCTGCAACTGAGGCGCGGCCGTGACAAGATGCCGCCCGTCGCATGGCGGTCGATCTCGTCATAGACGTCGACAACACGCCCGGGGCGCTCGCACAGGTCGCGGCTGCGATCAGCGACGCGGGCGTCAACATCGCCGCCGCCACCTGCATCGGGCCGGGTGATCGCGCCGAGCTGCACATCCTCGTCCCCCACGGCGAGGCCGTCCGCCACTCGCTGGCGATCTCCCACCTCGCGGTCACGCGCGAACGCGAGGTCGTGGTCGTCGACGTCGAGGACCGCCCCGGCGTGCTCGCCGACCTCACCCGCAAGATCGCCCGGGCCGGCGTCGACCTCGACCTCGTCTACGTCGCCACCCGCAACCGCGTCGTGTTCGGCGCGAGCGATCTCGACGGCCTCAAGGCCGCGCTCGCCTAGGCATTCGGTCGCCGACCTCGAGGCGGCGAAGGCGTTCTCCGGCGACGCGCTCACGGGGCGCGGCGTGGAACGTGCTGCCGGTGATCACGCCGTCACAGCTGCGGCGTCGTGGGCAGGCCGCCGAGCGCGGTCCACATGTTCTCGTGCTGCCAGGGGTCGCCCTTCGTGGCCCCCGGCAGGCCGCCCATCATCTTCATGTGCTCGGTGCCGGCGGGCTCGATCGTGTAGTTGGCCCGCAGCGCCGCGTAGGCCTTCGAGCCCTTGCCGCCGAGCTCGGCCGCGTGGGTGTCGAACCACGCGTCGACGTGGCCTTTGAGCAGGAAGTAGCGATCGGCGTAGACGGCGGTGGCGCTCGGGTCCAGCGTCCCGTCGCCGCGGACATGCGGCGCCTCGGTGTAGAACGCGTGGAAGCGGAACCCCTCGCGGACGAGCTTGCCCTCCAGCGCGGCCTGGATCTCGCCCTCCTGCTTCCCCGCGGCCCTGCCGCGCTCGGCCGCGAGCATCGCGAGGTCGGCATCGAGCCGGGCGAGGATGAACTTGACGTGCTGCTTGTACTCGTTGCCGGACACGATCTCCGACACCTTCTGGCCCGTCTTGCCGTTGATCGTGTCGAACGAGAAGAAGCCCTCGAGCCGCTTCGGCATCTTGGCGGTGCCGAACATGTCGGCGAAGCGTCCCCCCGCGCCGCTGTGGCCGGACAGGATCACGCCGCCGGCGCCGGGTGCCGCACCGCCCGGCCACTGGTCGGCGGGGACCTCCGCGATCGCCTGCCGGATGTAGGTGTCGGCGTCGAGCTCGCCGCTGTCGGTGCCGAACTCCGACCGCGAGCCGCCCTGCGGTAGCACCGCGATGATCGGGCGCTTGGTCGTGGCGAACCGGTCGAGCGCCTGCTCGAAGCGGTAGACGGTCTCGTCCTGGCCGCTCCCGTAGCCGAAGCCGTAGCCGGGCCACTCGTGGCCGTGCAGGTGGAACAGGACCTCGACGGTCTTGACCTCGGGCAGCCAGTTCGGGATCAGGACGAGCGCGTTGCCGCCCGCGCGCCCCGCCGCCACGCCGCGGATCGGAACGCGCTTGATCCCGGTCCCGGCGGTCGTGCGCGGCTCGCGGTTCGTCGAGCCCTTCCCGGCGCCCGCCCACCCGACCTTGCGCCTGATCGTCGCGCCGCCCGGCTTCGGCGCCGGCGGCATCGCGGGCACCTTCGTCGTGCCCTTCAGGTCGGGCGCCGTCCCGCCGCGGAGCCGGCTGAGCGACTCGAGCAGGTGCTGGCCGACGACCGGCTCGTGCTTCTCACCCGCCGGCACGGTCGCCTGCTCGAGGTAGTTGGCGCTGAGCACGCGGAACACGGCCGAGTCCGCCCCGCCGAGCTGCGCGGCGTGGCCGGTGAACCACGGCTCGAGCTGCGGCCTGAGCTTCGTCGTGTACGTCTTCGCGTACTTGGCGCTGGAGAAGCCGCGGAAGCGGAAGCCGGACGCCAGCAGCCAGGCGGTCTGCTCGTCGGCGATCGCCTCCGGGGTGGCGCTGCCGTTCTTCGCCGTCCAGATGCCGTGCAGGTGCGCGAGCTCGCTGTCCAGCCGCGCCCTGAGGAACCTCGCGACCTCGTCGGGCCCCCAGCCGTGCAGCGCGTCGAACAGGAAGATGCCGGCGACGTCGGCCGGCATCCGTCCCCCGCGCATCATGGCCGCGATCACGTCGCCGCCGCCGCTGTGGGCGGACAGGACGATGCTCCCGCGCCTGCGCGCCTTCTTGCCCGGCCACTGGTCGGCCGGGACCATCGCGAGCGCGTCGTCGATGTACCGGTTGAGGTCGACCTTCCAGGCGTTGAACGGCCCGCCGCTCCTCGTCCCCTGCGGCATCACCGCGATCATCGGCCGGCCGCTGGCCTCGAGCTGCTGGGCGATCCTGGCGACCGAGACGTCCTCGGGCGCGCCCCGGCCCTGCTGGCCGCGACCGCGCAGGCCGGGCGTGAACCCGTGGAGATGGACGAGCACCTCGACGGCCCCGGCGGTGTCGGGCAACCCGTTCGGGATCAGGACGACCGCCCGGCCCCCCGAGTCGCCGCCCGCGGCCTCGGGCGTCTGGTCCGACACCTTGCCCCAGACGCCGGTCTCGGGATCGTCGACCTCCTCGCGCGGATCATCCTGCTTGCCGCCCGGCGAGCGGTGGCCCTGCTTGAGGCCCTCGACCGGGACGCGCCTGATCCCCTTGCCGCTCTTGACCTCCTGCGGGCCGGCGTTCCACGACTGCGGGTCGACGCCCTTCCAGCCCACGTCGCGCAGGAGGAACGCGCGGGCGACCGCGGCGTTGCCGGCGGCGCGCTGCAGCGCGAGCACCCCGCCGACCGACAGGACATCCGTCAGCAGCGCCGGCCCCGCGTTCCCGGCCGGCTCGACGGCCGGCTGCGGGATCGCCTCGCGCTCGTGGATCACGACGAGATACTTCCAGAACGACGAAGGCCGCCCGGAGCCCCGGGCGGCCTTCGCGTAGCACCCCTGCGTGGTCGCCGTCGCTACTTGATGGCGTCGTAGACCTTGAACATCGGCATGTACATGGCCACCACGATGAAGCCGACGATGCCGCCCACGAGCACGATCATGACCGGCTCGAGGATCGACGTGAGGGCCTTGATCGCGGCCGCGACCTCGTCCTCGTAGAAGTCCGCGACCTTGGTCAGCATCGTGTCCAGGTTGCCGGTCTCCTCGCCGACGGCGATCATCTGCGCGACCATCGCCGGGAAGATCGGGGCGTCCTTGAGCGGCTCGGCGATCGAGCCGCCGGACTTGACGGACTCGATGACCGACTCCATCGCGTCCTCGACGACCGCGTTGCCCGCCGTCTGGCCGGTCACCTCGATCGCCTGCATGATCGGCACGCCGGCGGAGTAGAGCGCCGAGAACGTGCGCGACCAGCGCGCGAGCGCGATCTTCTGGACCGTCTGGCCGATCTTGAACGGGATCCGCAGGCGCAGGCGGTCCCACTGCGGGCGCCCCCAGTCGGACTTGCGCCACTTGCGGAAGCCGATGATGCCCGCGACGGTGACGCCGATCAGTATGTACCACTGGCCGGTCACGACCTTGGAGGCCTTCACCGTGGCCTTCGTGATCATCGGCAGCTCGCCGCCGAAGTCCTTGAACACGCCCACGAACACGGGGACGATGAACGCGATCAGTCCGATCAGCACGCACAGCGCGAAGCTGAGGACGACCGTCGGGTAGGCCATCGCCGACTTGACCTGGCGGCGCAGCGAGTCGTCCTTCTCGAGCTGGTCCGCGACGCGCTCGAGCGACTGCTCGAGCACGCCGCCAGCCTCGCCGGCGCGCACCATGGCGACGTACAGCGGGCTGAAGATCTTGGTGTGCTTGCCGAGCGCCTCCGAGAACGAGAGGCCGGACTCGATGTCCTCGCGGACGGCGCCGACGGTCTCGCGCAGCAGCTTGTTCTCGATCTGCTCCTCGAGCACGTAGAACGCGCGCAGGAGCGTCATGCCCGACGAGATCATGGTCGCCAGCTGGCGCGTCATGATCGTGAGCTCGTTCGGCTTGACGCGCTTGAAGAGCGTGATCTCGGCGTTCAGGCCGGTCTTCTTCTCCTTGAGGTCCATGACCGTGAGGCCACGGGCCTTGAGCTCCTCGGCAACCGCGTCACGGGTCGCGCCGACGATCTCGCCGGTCGACGGGATGCCGGAGCCGTCGACCGCCTTGTAGGTGAAGGTCGCGGCGGCCATCAGGCAGCCACCGCGGTCGGGGGCGCCGAGGCCTGGTGAGCCAGGCCGCCGGACTGGACGAGCTTGCGCATCTCCGACGGCTCGGTCGCGCGCGTCTCGGCGACCGCCATCGTGATTCTGTTCTCGCGGACGAGGCCGGCGAGCGAGGAGTCCATCGTCTGCATGCCGTGCTGGCCGCCGGTCTGGATCAGCGAGTAGATCTGGTGGGTCTTGCCCTCGCGGATCAGGTTGCGCACGCCCGGGGTCGGGACGAGCACCTCGGCGGCGACCGCGCGGCCCTGGCCGTCGGCGGTCGGGAGCAGCGTCTGGGTCACCACGCCCTGGAGGCCGATCGCGAGCTGCGCCCGGATCTGGCCCTGCTGGGCGGGCGGGAAGACGTCGATGATTCGGTCGATCGTCTGCGGCGCGTCCTGCGTGTGGAGCGTCGCGAAGACGAGGTGGCCGGTCTCGGCCGCGGTCAGCGCCGTGCCGATCGTCTCCATGTCGCGCATCTCGCCGACGAGGATCACGTCCGGGTCCTGGCGCAGCGCGGCCTTCAGCGCCAGGGCGAACGACGGCGCGTCGGCGCCGAGCTCGCGCTGGTTGACGATGCAGCGCTTGTGCGAGTGCAGGAACTCGATCGGGTCCTCGATCGTCATGATGTGCTCGTCGCGCGTCTCGTTGATCTCGTTGATCAGCGAGGCCAGCGTGGTCGACTTGCCCGAGCCGGTCGGGCCGGTCACGAGCACGATCCCGCGCGGCTTCTTGGCGAACGTGCGGATCACCGACGGCAGGCCGAGCTGCTCGATCGGCACCGTCTCGGTCGGGATCAGACGGAACGCGGCGCCGATCGTGCCGCGCTGGAAGTAGGTGTTGACGCGGTAGCGGCCGACGCCGGGGATCGAGTACGCGAAGTCCAGCTGCCAGTCGGTCTCGAGGCGCTGGCGCTGCGAGTTGTTGAGGATCGCGTAGACGATCTCGCGGGTGTCGGTGGGCGTCAGGGCCGGCATCCCGTCGATCGCGACCAGCGAACCCCGGATACGGAGCATCGGCGGCGCGCCGGCGGTGATGTGCAGGTCGGACGCCTTGTTCTTGACGACCGCAAGGAGGATCTCGGAGAAGTCCAGGCTCACGAGCCTTTACATCGGCACGTGGGCTTCGTCCCTGTAGCGGGGTCAGGACCCCAACGAACGGCGGCATTGAGGGAGGGCCCGGGCGGGGCGAGACTCGCGTCTGGCGCGTTTACGTCGCATACCGACGAAAAAGCGCCAAGGGACCGCCGAACCGGCCGATCCCGCTCCCATTAATGCCGCAGTCGACGTTCTACCGCGTGCCGGCGACGCGAGCGATCTCGGCGATCGACGTCAGGCCGCGGCGGACCTTCTCGAGGCCGTCCTCGCGCAGGCGCATCATGCCCTCGTGGACGGCCGCGTGGGCGATCGTCTCGGCGGGCTCGCGGGCGACGGCGAGCGCGCGGATCGTGTCGCTCACCCACATGACCTCGTACAAGCCGATCCGGCCCTTGTAGCCGGAGCCGCCGCAGCGGGCGCAGCCGACCGGCTCGTAGGCCTCGAGGTCGAGCCCGACGTTGAAGCCGTTGGCGCGCATGACCTCGGACTTGATCGTCGTGCGGCGCTTGCACTCCTCGCACAGCAGGCGCGCGAGGCGCTGGGCGACCACGCAGTCGACCGCCGAGCCGACGAGGAACGGCTCGATGCCCATCTCGATCAGACGGGTCACGGCGCCGGGGGCGTCGTTGGTGTGCAGCGTGGAGAGCACGAGGTGGCCGGTCAGCGCGGCCTCGATGGCGATCTGCGCCGTCTCGCGGTCGCGGATCTCGCCGACCATGATGATGTCGGGGTCGGCACGCATCATCGACCGCAGGCCGCCGGCGAACGTGAGGCCCGCCTTGTTGTTGACCTGGACCTGGGTGATGCCGTCGAGCTGGTACTCGACCGGGTCCTCGATCGTGATGATGTTCTTCTCGACCGTGTTGAGCTGGTTCAGCGCGCCGTACAGCGACGTCGACTTACCGGAGCCGGTCGGGCCGGTCACGAGCACCGCGCCGTGGGCCTGCGAGAACGCCTTGGTGAAGCGCTCCAGTGCCTGCGGGAGCATGCCGAGCTGCTCGAGCTCGATCATGACCTTGCTCTGGTCGAGGATTCGCATCACGACGTTCTCGCCGTAGGCGCACGGCAGCGTCGCGACACGCAGGTCGATCGGCTTGCCACTGACCTCGAGCGAGATGCGGCCGTCCTGCGGGATGCGGCGCTCGGCGATGTCGAGGTCGGAGAGGATCTTGACGCGCGACACC
>DASSUW010000070.1:0-3294 GCA_035706585.1 Solirubrobacteraceae bacterium
CCGCCGATGATCTCGACGACTTCGCCGTTCGCCAGGCGGTGGTTGAGGGGCACGATGCGGCCGTTCACGCGGGCGCCGCGGCAGCGGTGCCCGAGCTCCGTGTGCACATGGTAGGCGAAGTCGAGCGGCGTCGAACCCGCCGGCAGGTCGATGACTTCGCCCTTCGGCGTCAGGGCGTAGACGCGGTCGTCGAAGAGGTCCGCGCGCACGCGGGAGAGGAAGTCGCCCTCGCTCTCGGACTCGGAGGCGGGCGCGAGGAGCTCGCGCAGCCACTCGATCTTGCGGTCATAGGCCTCGTCGCGGGCCGCACCCTCCTTGTACCGCCAGTGCGCGGCGACGCCGAGCTCCGCGTGCTCGTGCATCTCGCGGGTGCGGATCTGGATCTCGACCGGCACGGCGGACGGGCCGAGCACGGCCGTGTGCAGCGAGCGGTAGAGGTTGTCCTTGGGCGTCGCGATGTAGTCGTCGAACTCGCCGGGGATGTAGCGCCAGCGGCCGTGGACGACGCCGAGCGCGGCGTAGCAGTCCTCGACGGAGGACGTGATGATGCGCACGGCCCGCACGTCGAAGACCTGCTCGAAGGCGAGGCCCTTGCGCTGCATCTTCCGCCAGATGCTGTAGATGTGCTTGGGACGCCCGATCACCTCGGCGGCGATGCCGGCCCGCGCCAGCTCCGCGCCGATCTCGGCGATCACGGACTCGATGTACCTCTCGCGGTCGACGCGGGACTCGTTGAGCCAGCCGGCGATGCGCCGGTACTCGGCCGGCTCGAGCCAGCGGAACGCGAGGTCCTCGAGCTCCCACTTGAGCTGCCAGATGCCGAGCCGGTTCGCGAGCGGCGCGTAGATCTCACGCGTCTCCCAGGCGAGGTGCAGCCGCTCCGCATCGCCGAGCTCGCGCGCCTCGCGCATGCGTCGCAGCTGGTCGGCGAGGCGCACGAGGACCAGGCGAGGGTCCGTGACGACCGCGAGCAGCATGCGCCGGAGCGCGTCCGCCTGGCTCGCGGACAGCGCGCGGTCCGGCGACCAGGCGCCGCCGGCACGGAAATCGCCGAGGCGCCCGAGCTCCTCGGCGAGCACGGTCGCCGCTTCCCCGAAGCCCGCGACCGCCTCCGCGCGCGACAGCCGGCCGCGCGCGAGCAGGGGCTGGATCATCGCGCCGGCGATGATCGTGCGCTCCGCGTCCAGCGAGGCGAGGATGGAGGCCGTGGCTTCGCCTTCCTGCCGCGCGGCCGCCCACGCGCCGTCCCCCGGCGCCCGGGCATCGAGCGCGGCGCGCAAGTCTTCCATCACGGCCGCGCCGGCGGCCGCTCGCGTGGTCGTCGTCTTCATGGCGAATGGCTATCATAACTCCCATGGTGCGCATCCTCGGCCTCGATCCCGGATCGCGAATCACGGGTTACGGCGTCGTGGACGTCGGGCGCGAGGGCGTGCGCTACGTGGCGAGCGGCTGCATCCGCGTCGGCAACGGGCAGCTGGCCGGCAGGCTCCTCGAGATCCATCGTCACGTGACCGAGCTGGTCGACACCTACGTGCCGGGCGAAATCGCGATCGAGCGCGTGTTCATGCACCGGAACCCCGACAGCGCGCTGAAGCTCGGCCAGGCCCGGGGAGCCGCGCTCTGCGGCGCCTGCCACGCGGGCGCGGCGGTGTTCGAGTACGCGCCGCGCGCGGTCAAGCAGACCGTGACGGGCACGGGCGGCGCCGAAAAATCCCAGGTCATGCACATGGTCAAGGCCCTCCTGGCCCTCCAGGGCCGGCTCGCGGCGGACGCCGCCGACGCGCTCGCGATCGCCGTCTGCCACGCGCAGCACCGCGGCGCCCGCGGCCGCGCGCCCGCCGGGAACGGCCGGTGATCGGGCACCTGCGCGGGCGCCTGGTGCGCAAGGCGCCGCCCGCGCTCATCCTGGACGTCAACGGCGTCGGCTACGAGCTCGAGGCGCCGATGTCGACCTTCTACAAGCTGCCCGACCTCGGCCACGAGGTCGAGCTGCACACCCACCTCGTCGTGCGCGAGGACGCGCAGCTCCTCTACGGGTTTGCGACCGAGGACGAGCGCCGCTTGTTCCGCGACCTGCTGCGCGTGACGGGCATCGGCCCCAAGATCGGCCTCGCGCTCCTCTCCGGCATCGACGTGGAGACGTTCATGCGCTGCGTCGAGGCCGAGGACGCCGGCGCGCTCACCCGCATTCCCGGCATCGGCCGCAAGACCGCGGAACGGCTGCTCGTCGAGATGCGGGACCGCATCGGCGCGCTCGGCCAGTTGCCGAGTGCAGCGCCCCGGGCGGGCGGCAGCGCGCGGGCGGAGGCCTACGCGGCGCTGGTCGCGCTCGGCTACCGGCCGGTGGAGGTCAACCGCCTGCTGCAGGGCGTCGAGGACGAGGCCGCGGGCACCGAGGAGCTGATCCGGCGGGCATTGCAGGCCGCGGCCCGGTAGCATCGGCACCATGATCGAGCAGGACCGGGTCACGGCGGCGACCGGCACGCGCGAGGACGAGGACTTCGCGCGCAGCGTGCGGCCGCGCCGCCTCGCCGAGTACATCGGCCAGGCCGCGGTGAAGGAACAGATGGGCATCTTCATCGAGGCCGCGCGCCGGCGCAGCGAGGCCCTGGACCACGTCCTGATCTTCGGCCCGCCGGGCCTCGGCAAGACCACGCTCGCCCACATCGTCGCGCACGAGCTCGGCGTCGGCCTGCGCCAGACCTCGGGTCCCGTGCTCGAGCGCCCGGGCGACCTCGCGGCCATCCTGACCAACCTGCAGCCGCGCGACGTCCTGTTCGTGGACGAGATCCACCGCCTGAGCCCCGTAGTGGAGGAGATCCTGTACCCCGCGCTCGAGGACTTCCAACTCGACATCATGATCGGGGAGGGCCCGGCGGCGCGCTCGATCAAGCTCGACCTGCCGCCGTTCACGCTCGTCGGCGCGACGACGCGGGCCGGCCTCCTGACGTCGCCGCTGCGCGACCGCTTCGGCATCGTGCAGCGGCTCGACTTCTACGGACGCGAGGACCTGCGCCAGATCGTCCTGCGCGCCGCCGGCATCCTGGGGCTCCCGATCGACGACCCGGGCGCCGACGCCATCGCGCAGCGGTCGCGCGGGACGCCGCGCATCGCGAACCGGCTGCTCCGGCGCGTGCGCGACTTCGCCGAGGTGCGCGCCGCCGGCAAGGTGGACAGGGACGTCGCGATGGCCGCGCTCTCGCTGCTCGACGTGGACGAGTACGGGCTCGACGAGATGGACGCGCGCATCCTGAAGACGATCATCGAGAAGTTCGACGGCGGCCCGGTGGGCGT
>DASSUW010000071.1:0-15923 GCA_035706585.1 Solirubrobacteraceae bacterium
CGCCAGCGCCCGCGCCTTCAGCGACTGCCACGGCTTCCAGTCGGGATGCTTGACGTGCTGCGCGGTGGCGCCCATCAGCTCCGCCAGCTCGAGCGCCTGCTCCGGGCGTGCCTCGACGAGGTGGATCTCCGCCAGCGTGCGCCGGCACAGGTTGGCGCCGTCCGAGCCCTCGGCCGGCGGCGGCAGCGGCCCGAGCGCCGCCCGCGCCGCGACCGCGTCGCCGCTCAGGAACGCACCCAGGCCGGCCAGTCCGCGCGCCCACGAGTTCGCGGTCGGGTCCGAGCCCCACAGCTCCTGCGTGTCGAGCGCGATGCTGACGGCCTCTGCGCCCTGCTCGACGTCGCCGGCCGCGAGCAGCAGGTAGGCGCCCTCGAACAGCTCGGTCGACGTGATCCCGAACACGCCGCCGCGCCGGTACGCCGCGTCGCGGATCTGCGCCTGGATCGCCGGCGCCTGCGCGCTCTCGGCGAGCATCGCCGCGACCGAGACGGCCGACCACGTGAGGCCGTTGCCGAGCGCCAGCAGGTGACCGCCCTCCCACGCCGCCAGCGCCAGCGCCTCGACCTCGCGGGCGGGCCCGCCGCCCGCGGCCCAGGCGAACGCGCAGGCGGCGGCGAGCATCTTCGCGCCGAGCGCGTCGGCGACCGGCTCGGTCCGGCAGTGGGCGAACCGGTCGATGACGCCGGGGTCGGCGTCGAAGAACGCGGACAGCAGCTCGATGCTCTCGATCATCCGGCGCACGTCGGCGAGCTCGGGCGGCACCTCGGCGGCGGCCGCGCGGGCGAGCGCGGCGCCCTCCCGCGCCGCGCCGATGAACAGCTGCGACTGGGCGAGCGCGAACGCGGCGTTCGCGCGCGCGGCCGGGTCGGCGAGGTCGCGATGCGCAACCACGAGGTGCTCGACCGCCTTCGGCGCGTTGGTCTCCGCGGCGGCGGCGCCGAGATCGAAGTGCAGCTGCGGTCGCAGGTCCGGCGGGGGCGGCTCGTCGAGCGCCCGTTCCAGGTAGACCATCGCGTTCTCGGGACCGCTGCGGCGAATCGCCTGGCGGGCGGCGGCGCGCAGCCGCTCGACGGTGTCCGGGTCGCCGCGCCGCGGGGCGTGGACGAGCTGCGCCGCCACCTCGGCGTCGGGCGCGTGCGCACCCGCGAGGACCTCCGCCGCGCGACCGTGCTGCAGCTCGCGCTCACCGGCCGGCACGTCCAGGTACACGGCATCGCGGACGAGCGGGTGCACGAAGCCGAGCGGCGGGTCGGGCCGCAGGATCTCCGCCCGTGCCAGGTCACCGGCCGCGCGCGCTACCGCGTCCTCGCTCAGGCCGGTCAGCGCGGCCACCGTCGGCAGCTTGGAGCTCTCGCCGAGCACGGCGACCGCGCGCGCCACCGTGGCGGCGTCCTCGCGCAGGCGGGAGAGCCGCAGCAGGACGGTCCGCGACACCGCCCGCGAGCCGATCCCGCGGACGGCGACCGCGCCGGTCGCCGTCGGCGGGATGCCGTCCTCGGCGAGCGCGGTGAGGACGTGCCGGAGCAGCAGCGGATTGCCACCGGTCGCCTGGATGCAGGCGGCGACGAACTGCGGCTGGGCGTCGCCGAGCCGCTCGCGGATCATCTCGGCGACGGCGGCCTCCCCCAGCGGGCCGGGGCGGACGGCCTGGCTCAGGGGGTCGCCGGCGATCTCGGCGAGCAGCTGCGGATCGGTGCCCGGGTCGGTCGACCGCACGGTCGCGGCGAGCAGCACCGGTGCGCCCTCGAGCCGCGCGGCGAGATAGGCGACGAAGCGCAGCGACGGCCGGTCGCTCCACTGCAGGTCGTCGATCGCGATCAGCACCGGCCGCTCCTCGGCCAGGTTCAGCGTCGCCCAGTAGAGCCCGTGCAGCACCGCGAACGTGCCCTCGGCGTCACCCTCCGGCGCGCCAAGCACGCCTTCGGCTGATGCTGCCGCGCCCGCCAGCAGCCGGGCCCGCCCGTCGGGGTCGCGGGCCGGCGGCTCGAACAGCTGGCGGACGGCGCCGAACGAGAACTCGCGCTCGAGCTCGCTGCAGCGGGCTGTGAGCACGGTCATCCGGTCGCCGGCGCGCTCGCGCGCGGCGGCGAGCAGCCGCGTCTTGCCGATCCCCGCAGGGCCCTCGATCAGCACGGCGGCACCGCGGCCGCCGTGTGCGTCGCCGATCAGGCGGTCCAGCGCAGCGAGCTCGCGGTCGCGCTCCAGCAGGCGGTCGTCCATGCCGTCGCGCATGGTAAGCGCGACGCGCTCAGGACAGGAACACCGCCTCGGGCAGCAGAGCGCTCACGATGTACTGGCCGGCGTCGACGATCTCGGAGATCTTCAGGTCGACGACCAGGCTGCTCAGCAGGTAGGCGTCCTCGCGGCCGAGGTCGTACGTCGTCGCGATGTGCTCGACCATCGCGCGCACGGCGTCCTGAGCGCAGACGTAGAGGTCGGGACCGACCCCGGTCGTGGCGTAGAACGGCGCGCCGTCGACGCGCGGGGTGAGCGGCGCCGGTGTCCGGTACTGCGGGCTCGGCAGCGAGCGGCCCTTCTCGAGCGTGAAGCGCAGCGAGCCGAACATCGGCGCCTCGAGCCCGGTCACGCACACCTCGCCGTCGCCCTGGCAGCCGTGCGCGTCGCCGCAGGAGAACAGCGCGTCCTCCACCTGCACGGGCAGGTAGAGCGTGGCGCCGCGGACGAGTTGGCGGGTGTCCATGTTGCCACCGAACGGGCCGGGCGGCATCACCGGCTGCCCGCTCGCGCCGGCCGGGCAGACGCCCATCGTGCCGAAGAACGGCGTCAGCGGGATCGCGATGTCGTCGCGCATGTGGGCGACGTCGCCGTGCGACAGGTCGAAGATCCGCAGGTACGGATCCGGGAAGTCGTCGGGCAGCAGCCCGAGTCCGGGCAGGATCGCCGTCCAGCCCCAGCCCTGCGTGTGGATGTCGAGGATCTCGACGGCCAGCGTGTCGCCGGGCTGCGCGCCTCTGACGGCGATCGGCCCGGCGAGCGGATACACGCGGTCCCAGTCGAGCGTCGCGATCACGCTCGTGTCGGAGTCGGGCCCGATCTGGTTGTCGCTGACGTCGCGCGTCCAGACCACCACGGTGTCGCCCGAGTCGATCTCCAGCACCGGCTCGTGGCTCACATCCCAGGTGAAGTGGACCCGCTCGTCAGGCAGGTGATGGGTGGTCGGCACGGCGCGACTCTCCCAGCCGTGCGAGCGCGCGTCAACGGGCCGTTAAATGACGCGCCCCGCGCGGTGGTGGCGTCCGCGCGGGGCGTGTAGGAGGAGGAGGGTGACCGCTACCAGGTGGCGGAGAAGGTCCCAGGACGCGGCATCGGGGGAATCTCACGCACCGTGGGGAGCTGGAACGCGTGAGCGGTGGTCGCGACTGGGGGGCGGGGGGTGACGGTGGCGGTCACGGGAGGAAATGTCGCACGCGGCCGCGGGCCGCTCTAGGTGGGATGGCCAGCGTCTTGCGGTACGGCCCGCCACCGGTTACGTGCGGGAAACCGCACCGTCCGCGGCCGGAGACGCCCGCGATGACGATCTCACGGACACGTCACCGGACGAGCTGCGCCTGCGCGGCAGGCGCACGCTGCCGGCGCCGAGGACATCTCCCCGACCCGAACGCGCAGACCATGGCGCACACGTGGTGGAGCAGCCCGAAGGCGTTCGCGGGGGCTTGACCGGGCGGCGCGCGGTGCGGGAGGGTTGACCGCGGCGCCCATGATCGTCGATCTCCACGCGCACTATCCGATGCATCTGCTGGAGCCGCGGCGGGCCAACACGCATGCGGCGGTGGTGGCGCCGTGGAAGGGCTCGCCGTGGCGCGGCTGGCTGCTCGACATCCTGTCGCGCCTGTTCAACTACGAAGGGCCGGGCGGCGCGCCGTCGGTCACGGTCGAACTCCTGCGCCAGGGCGAGGTCGGCGCCGTGCTGTCGGTCCTGTTCGAGCCGTTCGACGAGATGGACCTGAGCGAGCCCTACGGGGCGCCGCCCAAGTCCGTCTACTTCGAGCACCTCGTGGACCAGATGGACCGCGTCGAGGCGTCGCTGGAGCGCGAGCACGAGCTCGGCCGCGCACAGCTCGTCCGCAACCCGGGCGACATGGACGCCGCGATGGCCGCCGGCGAGGTCGCGTTCATCCACTGCATCGAGGGCGCGTTCGCGGTCGGGGCCGACGCGGGCGAGATGACGCGCAACGTCGCGACGCTGGCGCAGCGAGGTGTCGCCTACATCACGCTCGCGCACCTGTTCTACCGCGGCGTCGCGCAGAACGCGCCGGCGATCCCGTTCCTGCCGGACTGGCTCTACAGGACGGTGTTCCCGCAGCCGGGCGACGCGGGGCTGACGCCGCTCGGCGAGGCCGCGCTGCGGGCGATGGTCGACAACCGCGTGCTCGTCGACATCACGCACATGAATGAAAAGGCGATCGAGCACACGTTCAGGCTGCTCGCCGCCGACACGCCCGTCATCGCCTCGCACATCGCGTGCCGGGTCGGCAGCGCCGAGTACAACCTCAGCGACGACACGATCCGGGAGGTCGGCCGCCGCGGCGGCGTCATGGGCGTGATCGTGTGCGAGCACTGGGCATGCGACGGTCCGCCGCCGACGCCGAAGACGTTCGAGGAGAGCGTCGACGTCGTCTGCACGCACATCGACCGGATCGTGTCCGTGACCGGCTCCGACGACCACGTCGCGATCGGCTCGGACCTCGACGGCTATATCAAGCCCTCGCTCCACCACCTCGAGCACGAGGGCCGCATGAAGGAGCTCGAGGCCGCGCTCGTCGGCCGCTACGGCGCGGCGCGGGCGGCGAAGTTCTGCTCCGACAACCTGCTCGGCCTGCTGCGCTCCTACTGGCGCGGCGACGGCGGCGGCTCGGCCCAGAGCCCGAACCGGTCCCGCCAGTAGTCGGTCAGGAAGACGTTGTTCGGGTCGCGCTCGGCCCGCAGGCGCAGGAAGTCGTCCCAGCGCGGGTACTGCGCGCGGAAGAAGTCGACCCAGGTCCTGTCGTACGGCTCGACCGGCGGATGGAACTTGCCCCAGTGCAGCCGGAACGGGATGTCGTTGTCGCGCAGCAGCTTCCAGAGCCGCGCGTAGAACGTGGTCGTCGGGTCGGCGGCGTTGTCGGCGAACCAGTACGGGTCGACGCGGAACACGCCGTCCGCGTATTCGCCCGAGCCGTGCGCGGCGCTCATCCAGGCGGGCGTCGGCATCGCGCTGTAGAGCTCCCACGCGTAGGTGCCGGTCCGCCGCAGCGCCTCGTGGCCGTCCTTGGGCTCGGTGAAGTAGCGGTCGAGCAGCTGCATGACCTCCTGTGTCCGGCCGAGCGGGATCCACGGCTCGGTGAACTCGGTCGTGAGCAGCTCGTCGTTCGCGCTGTTGTCCATCGGCAGGCCGGACCAGCCGTAGTCGGTGAAGCGCTGCGGCCCGTGCTTGCCGTCGAGCGGGATGAACGCGTCGATCAGCTTCGGCAGGAAGTCGGGCACCGCCTTGCGCAGCGGCTTCTGAGCCAGGCTGAGCACGTCGATCGCCACATCGACGCCGACATCGGCCGCCCGGCTGAGGAACTCCGCGAGGATGCCGCCCGCGAAGCCGAGGTCGCGCAGCACCGGCTCGGCGCGCAGGGCTCCCTCCAGCTGCTCCCAGTTGGCCTCGAGCAGCCGCTTGGCGCGCCCGAGGTCGCCGAGGTTGCCGAGGATCGTGAACAGCAGCGAGATCATCTGCTGCGCGGCCTCGGGGCTGCCCGCGAACCGCTCGTACGGGTCGGGCTTGAAATCCGCCGGCACCGGTATGCGCCTCGCCTCCCACGTGACCATCCGCTCGGAGCCGCGCTGGGGCCACCATTCCAGCCGCGTGAACGGCGTGTCCCTGAGGTACTGCTCCAGTGACGGCCGGCCGCCGCGGCCGCTGCCGAGCACGTCGACCGGGCAGTCCTCGATCGTCGTGACCCGCTCGCTGCCCTCGATCGCGAACAGGTCGTCGCACTCGAGCGTGACCGTGGAGATCACGCCGAGCAGACCGGCGCTCGGCAGGCTCGAGTGGAACACGTCGTCGTCACGCGTGAGCTCGTGGACCTCGCCCTGGCCGTCGATGATGCGGACGCCGTGCAGGTTGCTGTTGGACGTGTGCTGCAACGAGCCGCCGGACGAGCCGGTCGACGTGAAGCCGCTGACGGTCTGGTGGATGATGCCGCCGGTGTTGGACAGGCTCCAGCGCTTCTGCGCGAGCTGGTAGAGCAGGCTCGACTTCAGCGTCGCCGTCGCGGCCGGATCGCTCGGGTCGGCGCCGAGGTGGATGCCCGCCTGCACCTCCACGAGCTTGCGCGACTCGTCCTTGACGTCGAACGCCCGGTAGCGGTCGAGCATGACGTTGATGTCGTCGCCCGGCGGCGGCGTCTGGACGCTCACCCGGCCGCGGCCCTGGGCGCTCGTGTAGATGGCGTGGGAGACGCTGTGCGCCGCGCCGCGGACCCGCAGCCGCCGCCCCTTCCGGTACGCGCTCTTGACGAGCGCGACCAGCTCCTCCTCGCTCGCCGGATGCTCGAAGCCGTCCGCTGCCGCCACGGGGTCCGACCCTACGCCCGCGTGCGCCGACCGGTCAAGCGGACACATCGGTCGCGATCGAGGTCGTCGACCGCGCGACCGAGCGCTACGTGATGTTGCGCGGTCACGGCGGCGTAATGTCGCGCGCGTGTCAGCGCAGCCGCAGGGCAGCGAACCCGTCCGCGCCGCCGAGTTGATCGGGGCGCTCTGCCTCGCCACCGATCTCGGCATGGCGTTCCCGTTCGAGCACGGACTGCATACGACGCTGATCGCGATGCGGGTCGTCGACCGGCTCGGGGTCGACCGGGAGACCGCCGCGCAGACGTACTACGCGTGCCTGCTGTCGCACGCGGGCTGCACGACCGACGCGCACATCGCCGCGGAGGTCTTCGGCGGATCGCTCACGACGAGCTTGAACCCGGTCATGTACGGCCCCGGCCGGGCGGTCGCGATGGGGCTGCTGCGCGCGCTGCCCGACCCCGGCCGCCCGCCGCTCGTGCGCGCGCTGCAGACGGCACGCCGGCTGCCGAGGATGGCGCGCGCACAGCGCCCGTCGCTCACCGCTGCCTGTGAGGTGGCCGGGATGCTGGCCGACGGCGTCGGCGCGCCGCCGGCCGTGCCGGGCCTGCTGGCCCATGTGACCGAGCGATGGGACGGGATGGGCCCGCTGCGCCGCGCCAAGCACGAGCAGATCCCGCTGCCGATGCGGATCGTCCACGTCGCCACCGACGCTGCGTTCCAGCGGCTCGTCGGCGATGCGGACCGCGCCGTGCGGCTCGTCCGCGAGCGCGGCGGGCACGGGCTGGACCCGGACGTGGCGGCCTGCGTCGCCGACGCGGGCCCGGAGATCCTCGCGCTCCCCGGCCAGGCGTCGGCGTGGGAGGACGTCCTGTCACTTGAGCCGCCGCCGCGATTGACGCTCGAGCGTGATGGATTGGACCGCGCGCTCGCCGCGATGGGCCACTTCGCCGACCTCGTCTCGCCGTATCTCTCCGGCCACTCGTCCGGCGTGGCCGAGCTGGCCGCAGCTGCCGCGCAGCGCTGCCGGGTCGACGCGACGGGCGTGGCGGCGATCCGGCGTGCGGGGCTGGTCCACGACCTCGGCCGGGTGGCGGTCCACGCGCGGATCTGGCAGAAGGACGGGCCGCTGACGGCCGACGAATGGGAGCAGGTGCGGCTGCACCCGTACCACACCGAGCGCGTCCTCTCCCGCTCGCCGTTCCTCGCGTCGCTCGCGCGCGTGGCGGAGGCGCATCACGAGCGGCTCGACGGGTCCGGCTATCACCGCGCGGCCGCCGGCGCCGAGCTGGGACTCCCGGCGCGCCTGCTCGCCGCCGCCGACGCCTACCACGCGATGCGCGAGCCGCGACCGCACCGGCCGGCGCTGACGCCCGAGGACGCAGCGCAGGCCCTCGGCGAGCAGGCGCGCGCCGGACGCTTCGACGCCGACGCGGTGATGGCCGTGGTCGAGGCGGCCGGGCACGCCCCGCCGCGGCTCGGGCGGCCCGCGGGGCTCACCGAGCGCGAAGCCGAGGTCGTCGCCCTGCTCGCCCGCGGCCTCCAGACCAAGCAGGTGGCGCGGGCGCTCGGGATCTCGCTCAAGACCGCCGACCGGCACATCCAGAACGCCTACCGCAAGATCGGCGTCTCGACGCGCGCCGCCGCAACCGTGTTCGCGATGGAGCACGGGCTCGTGGCATGGGGAGAACTCCCGATTTCGCGGCCGCCGGCGCGGTCGTAGCGTCGCCTGCAGCCCGGAGCCGGGTGCCACTGCAAGCGAAGGAGGCCGTCATGACGACCGGCACGCTGGATGACTACCGCCAGACGCTCTACAGGATCGCCGAGGCGATCGCGCCCACGTGGGAGCGCCGCCGCGCCGACATCGAGCAGATGGCGGCCCCGGTCCGCGAGTGGATGCTGCGCGAGCTGCGCCTGCGCTCGGGCGACACGGTCCTCGAGCTCGCCGCCGGGGCCGGCGACACCGGGTTCGAGGCGGCCGGGATCGTCGGCGCCACCGGCCGGTTGATCACGACCGACCTGTCGCCGACGATGGTCGACGTCGCGCGCCGGCGCGGCGCCGAGCTCGGCGTGGCCAACGTCGAGTACCGCGTGATGGACGCCGAGCAGCTGACGCTCGACGACGACGCCGTCGACGCCGTCGTGTGCCGGTTCAGCTACATGCTGATGGCGGATCCCGCCGCGGCGCTCGCCGAGACACGCCGCGTGCTGCGGCCGGGCGGTCGCCTGGCGCTCGCGGTGTGGGACGCGCCCGAGCGCAACCCGTTCCTGACGCTCGTCGCGGGCAGCCTCGTCCAGCACGGTCACGTCGACCCGCCGGAGCCTCCGCCCGCGCCCGGACCGTTCAGCATGGCGAGCGCGCAGCGCGTGCAGGCGCTCGCGCACGGCGCCGGCTTCGCCACCGTGCGCACCGAGGAGGTCGCCGGACGGGCCGTGTTCCCGAGCGTGGACGCGTACCTGAACGTGATCGCCGACACCGCCGGCCCGTTCGGGCTGACCCTGCAGAGCCTGTCCGGGCCCGACCGCGCGGCGGTCCGGGCCGACGTCGAGGACGGACTGCAGCGCTTCGCGGCCGCCGGCGGCTACGAGCTGCCGTGCGTCGCGCTGTGTGCCGTGGCCGAGTGAGAGCACGGCCGGTCGCGCCGTGGGTTGAGCGCCCACGGCGGCGACCGGTAGCGTTGACGGCGTGGCGCGGCCGTTGAGGCTCTCGGTGCTGGGCTTCGAGTCCGGGCCGTGGGCGCGAGACACGGAGGCCTAGTCGTGTCCTCGCTCGCGGGATCGGATGTACGGCTCGCTGAGCTGGTCGGGTCGATGTCGCTGGCGACCGACCTCGGCCTGGGCCAGCCGATGGAGCACGTGCTGCGATCGTGCGTGCTGGGCCTGCGCATCGCCGAGGACCTCGAGCTGGGCGAGTCCGAGCGCGCGGTCGTCTACTACGTGGGGCTGCTGGCGTGGCTCGGGTGCCACGCGGACGCGCACGAGCAGTCCGCCTGGTTCGGCGACGACATCCAGCTGCGCGCGGACCGCCATTTCGCCGACACCGTCGGCACGCGCTTCGCCCTCAGCCACGTCGGCCGTGGCGCGCCGGCGCCGCGTCGCGCGGCACGCTTTGCCTCGCTGCTCGTGTCAGGCCGCGGCGCGGTGGCCGCGCTGGAGACGACGCACTGCATGGTCGCGGGGCTGTTCGCGCTGCGGCTCGGCCTGGGAACCGAGGTGCGCGACGGGCTCCAGCACGTGTTCGAGCGGTGGGACGGCACCGGCACCCCGGCCGGGATCGCCGGCGAGCAGATCGCCCTGTCGGCCCGGATCGTCGTGATCGCCGACATCGTCGAGAGCTTCCGCCGGCTCGGCGGCGTCGCCGCGGCGGTCGACGTCGCGCGCCGGCGGGCGGGGACGCAGTTCGACCCGCGGCTGGCCCGGCACGTCTGCGACAACGCGGACGCGCTGCTCGGCGGGCTCGACCAGGCGACCGGCTGGGATGCCGCGATCGCCGCCGAGCCCGCGCTGGCGGAGCGGATGTCGCGCGTGGAGCTCGACGACGCGCTCGCCGCGATCGCCGACTTCGCCGACCTCAAGTCGCCCTACACGACCGGGCACTCGCGCGGAGTCGCCGAGCGGGCGGCGTCGGCCGCGCTGCGCGCGGGGCTGGGAGAGCCGGCCGCGGCCGAGCTCAGGCGCGCCGGCCTGCTGCACGACGTCGGCCGCCTCGGCGTCTCCAACACGATCTGGGACAAGCCCGGCCCGCTGTCGGAGGCCGAGATGGAGCGGGTGCGGATGCATCCCTATCTCACGCAGCGCACGTTCTCCCGCTCGGCGCGGCTGGGTGCGCTCGCCGAGCTCGCGGCCGCACACCACGAGCGGCTCGACGGCTCGGGATATCCGCGCGCGCTCGCCGGCAGCGCCCTCTCGCCGGAGGCGCGCATCCTCGCCGCGGCCGACGCGTACCAGGCGATGAGCGAGCCGCGACCGCACCGCCCCGCGCGCTCGCCCGACGACGCCGCGGCGCAGCTCCGCGATCAGGTCAGGAGCGGCCGGCTCGACGCCGACGCGGTCGACGCCGTGCTCGGCGCGGCCGGGCATCGCGTCCCGCGGCGGCGCGAGGGTCCGGCCGGCCTGACGCGGCGTGAGGTCGAGGTCCTCGTGCTGGTCGCACGCGGGCTCTCGAACAAGGCGATCGCCGAGCAGCTGGTCGTATCGCCCAAGACCGTCGGGCATCACATCGCGCACATCTACGGCAAGATCGACTGCTCGACGCGCGCGGCCGCGAGCCTGTTCGCGATGCAGCACGGGCTCCTGCCCGAGCTCGAGTAGCGGCGGAAGATCGGTCGAATGCCCGATGTTCGGGCGGCCGGTCGACCGTACGGTCGGCGGCATGACAACCGCATCCGGAACCACGCTGGGCCGCCTGGGGGCGTGGGCGGCCGATCACCGCCGTCTGATCGTCGTCGCCTGGGGCGTGGCAGTGCTCGCCCTCGGGGCGCTGGCGCCGTTCGCCGACCGGATGCTCTCCGGCGCCGGCTGGGAGGCGCCGGGCTCGGAGTCCGGGCAGGCGCGCCGGGCGATCGAATCGCAATTCCCCGGCCAGGGAACCTATGCGCTGTCGGTGGTCGTGGCCGGCGAGCGCGCTGAGATGCGCCCCGCGCTCGCCGCCGTGGAGCGGGTGCTGCGCAGCGACCGGGCTGTGGCCGGCGTGCTCGCACCGCAGCCGGGCGTGACCGTCGCGCCGGACGGGCGCACCGCGATCGTCACCGGGCTCGCCGGCGCAGCGCCGCCGGAGATGGTCGAGGCGGCCGGGCGCCTGAAGGACCGGCTCGCGCGGCTGTCCGCCCCCGGCATCACGGTCCGGCTCACCGGCCCGGCCGCCATGTGGTCGGACTTCAATCACGCTAACAAGGCGGCGATGATGAAGTCCGAGGCGCTGTCGTGGCCGCTCACGCTCGGGCTGCTGGTGCTCGCGTTCGGCACGCTGGTGGCGGCCGGCCTGCCGCTGCTGCTGACGATGGCGGGCCTGATCGGCGCCGGCGGCCTGCTGTTCGTCTCCGGGCTGCTGTTCGACGTGTCGATCTGGGCGATGAACTTCGCGATGATGTTCTCGATCGCGCTGGGGATCGACTACGCGCTGTTCATCGTGGTCCGCTTCCGCGGTGCGCTCGCGCGCGGCCTGACGCCCCGCGACGCGACGGTGCACACGATGGCCACCGCCGGCAAGGCCGTGCTGGCGAGCGGGCTGATCGTGGTCGCCGCGCTGCTGGCGGTGATGCTCGTGCCGGTTCCGACGTTCCGCTCGGTGCCGCTCGGGATCGTGCTGGCCGTGCTGTCGGTCCTGGCGGCGACGCTGACGCTCCTCCCGGCGGGGCTGTCCGCCCTCGGCCACCGCGTGAACGGCGGCCGGATCCGCCTGCGCGGCGCGGCCGGCCATCGCAGCGAGCGCTACGCCGCCTGGGGCCGCCTCCTGTGGGCGCGGCCGCTGCCGTACGGCGCCGCCGCGCTCGCGCTGCTGGTGCTGCTCGCCGCGCCCGCGCTCGGGTTGCGCACGGGGATGCCGACGGTGGCCGTCGTGCCACACGATGCGGACTCGCGGCAGGGTGACGCGCTCGTGCAGCGGGCCTTCGGGGTCGGTGCGCCGAGCCGCCTGCAGGTGCTGGTCGACGACCGCGACGCGGCGCGCGCCGCCGCCACGCTGCAGCGCGACCCCGCGATCGCGGCGGTGACGCCGGCGCAGCGCGCCGGCGGCCGTGCCCTTCTCACCGCCGTCCCCGCGGCCGCTGAGGGCAGCCGCGCGCTGCAATCGACGATCGACCGCGTGCGGACCGAGCTGCCGGCCGGCGCGCTGGTCGGCGGCCCGGCCGCCGAGAACCGCGACCTCGAGCGGGCGCTCGTCGCGCGGCTGCCGCTGGTGGTCGGCGTGATCATGGGCCTGGGATTCCTCCTGCTGACGGTGCTGCTGCGGGCGCCGCTCGCCGCCGCGGCCGCCGTCGCCCTCAACCTGCTGGCCACGACGGCGGCGTTCGGGGTCGCGCGGCTCGTGTTCCAGGACGGAGCGCTCGAGCAGCTGCTCGGCTTCCAATCGCAGGGCTTCGTGGATGCGTGGGCGCCGATCTTCTTCTTCGCGCTCGCGTTCGCGCTGGCGATGGATTACACGGTCTTCCTCCTCGCGACGATCAAGGAGGCGCACGAGCGCACGGGGGACGCCCGCCAGGCGATCGTCGACGGTCTCGCCGGGACCGGCCGCGTGATCAACGCCGCCGCCGCGGTCATGGTGGTGGTGTTCATGACGTTCGCGCTCGCCGGCCCGCTCCCGCCCAAGGAGATGGGCTTCATCCTCGCCGTCGCCGTGCTGCTCGACGCCACGCTGGTGCGGCTGCTGCTGCAGCCGGTCGTCCTGCGCCTGCTCGGCTCGCGCGCGTGGTGGATGCCCGCGTGGCTGGATCGCCTGCTGCCGGAGGTCGCGCTGGCGCACGGCCCGATGCCGGAGGTCGCTACGGCCGCGCCTCGAGCACGAGGTTGAACGGGGTCTCGGTCGCGCGGCGGAAGCGTGAGAAGCCCGCGTCCGTGGCCACCTCGCGCAGGCGGGCCTCGCCCGCCTGGGCTCCCAGGGCAACGCGCCCGTCCTGGGACAGCGCGTTCGGCGTGCAGGCGAGCGTCGAGCCCGCGTAGTAGAGCCGGCCGACGGGATTGAGGTTGTCCTCGACGCGATCGCCGGCGCGCGGCTCGACCAGCAGCCACGTGCCGTCGGCGGCCAGGGCGTTGCGGACGTGGCGGGCGGCGGCGACCGGGTCGCCCATGTCGTGCAGGCTGTCGAAGCAGGCGACGAGGTCGTAGTCGCTCCCGGGGAAGCTGTCGGCCGCGGCGGTCTGGAACCGCACGCGATCGCCCAGGCCGGCGGCGGCCGCGCGGCGGCGGGCCTCGGCGATCGACGGCTCGTGGTAGTCGAAGCCGACGACATCGGCGTCGGGGTAGGCCTGTGCGATCAGGATCGCCGACGCTCCGTAGCCGCAGCCCACGTCGGCGACGCGGCCGCCCGCGCGCAGGCGCTCGTCGACACCGTCGAGCGCGGGGATCCAGTCGCCGACCAGGTGGGCCTGGTAGCCGCTGCGGAAGAAGCGCTCGGTTCCCCGGTGGACGATCTCGTCCTGCTCGTGCCAGCCGTAGCCGTCACCGCTGACGAAGCGCTCGCGGACGTGCTCGCCGGCGCGGACGAACCCGACGGCGACCTCGAACGCGCCCGGCACGAAGACCGGGCTCGTCTCGTCGGCGAACGCCATGACCTGCTCGGGGCTCATCGCGAACCGCTCGCTGGACGGGTCGTAGCCGACATAGCCGCTGGCGGCCTGCGCGCCGAGCCACTCGCGCACATAGCGCTCGTTCGTGTTCGTGCGCACGGCGAGCTGGTCGGGCGTGAGCGGGCCGTGTTGCGCGAGCGCGCGGTAGAGCCCCAGCTCGTCGCCGATCAGCACGAGCGCGGCGTTCGCGGTGCCGCCGCAGTCGACGACGACCTGTCCGATGAGCGCCTCCAGGCGCGCGTCGTCGACCGTCTGCTCAGTGGTTGCCATGTCTGCTCCTTCGCCGGATTGCCTGCGGAAAGGCCAACCTACGGCCGCCGCGAGCGCGCTTCGTGAGCGTCGATGAGCGAATCGTGAGCGGCGCGACGGGGCTCATCCTCTGCTCATCGAGCCTCATCCAGCGGGGCCGGGGCGCCCGTACGTTGCGGTCTCCATCCCAAACCAGGAGGCCACGATGTACGTCCAGATCATCGAGTTCGACGCGCCCGGGCTCACCCACGCCGAGTACGCGCAGTTCTGCGACCAGGCCGTGCCCGCGATCGCCGAGGTGCCCGGCGTGCTCGGCAAGCTGTTCCTCGCCGACCCGGACTCGAGCCGGCGCGCCGGGATCTACACGTTCACCGGCCGTGAGGCGGCCGACGCGTACCTGCGCAGCGACCTGTTCCGCGCCGCGATCGCGACCAATCCCGCGATCGCCAACGTCCGCGCCCGCGGCAGCGAGCTGCTCGAGCGGCCGACGCGGGCGCTCGACGACGCGCTCGCGGCGGGCGCCGGGGTGCGCTGACCCGGCGGCCGCCGTCAGTCGTGCGACAGAACGCTTGCGATCGGTCGGCCCGCGAGGATGATCACCGCCAAGGCTCGTGAGGTCCGCTCCGCATCCAACCATCGCGCAGCTCCTCGACGAGCGGGCCGACGCGCTCGTGGGCCGCGACCGCGAGCTTGCCGCGCTGCTGCGGCTCGTCGGGCCCGACGGTCCGCAGGTCGCGTACGTGCACGGCGTGGCGGGCGCGGGCAAGTCGGCGCTGCTGCGCAGCTTCGCGGCCCGCGCCCGTGCGCGCGGCGCCGCCACCGTCCAGCTCGACGGCGCGGAGGTCGAGCCGACCGCACGCGGGCTGCGCGACGCGCTCGCCGCCGCGCTGCCGGAGGCGCCCACGGGGGATCGCGATGCCGTGGGCCGCCTGGCCGCGCGCGGCGAGTGCGTCGTGCTCTCGATCGACGCCGTCGAACGGCTGCGGCTGCTGGAGGACTGGCTGCGCCGCACGTTCATCCCGTCGCTGCCGCAACACGTGCGCGTGGTGCTCGCCGGTCGCGAGCGCCCGGACCCCACGTGGGCGGCCACCTACGCCGACCTGCTGATCGACCTCCCGCTCGGCAACCTCCCCGCCGCCGCCGTCGCGACGCTGCTTCCCCGCCTCGGCGTCGCTCCGTGCGACGTCAGCCGCGTCAACCGGGTGGCCCGCGGCCATCCGTTGTCGCTGCAGCTTGCCGCGTCGGCGCTCGCCGCACGGCCCGACCTCCCGCTCGAGCAGGTCGCCACGACCGCCGTCGTCGACCAGCTGGCGGGGCTCTACGTCGAGGGCCTCGACCGGCCGACGCGCCAGGCCCTCGACGCGGCGGCGCTCGTCCGGCGCCCGACGCGCTCGCTCCTGCGCGCGCTGCTCCCGGACGCCGACGCCGATGCCGCGTTCGCCCGGCTCGAGGCGCTGCCGTTCACGCACCTGGGCTCCGACGGGCTCGTGCTCCACGACGCCGTGCGCGAAGCCCTGGACGCCGCACTGCGCGCCGGCGATCCGGAGCGCCGCCGCCGGCTGCGCACGGCGGCCTATCGCCACCTTCGATCGGAGCTTCGCAGCGCCCAGGCGGGCGACGTGTGGCGCGCCACCGCCGACATGCTCCACCTGATCGACAACCCGCTGATCCGCGACGGGTTCTTCCCGCCCGCCGAGCAGCGCTACGCGGTCGAGCCGGCCGGCGAGCGGGACCGTGCGGCGATCGCGGGCATCGCCGAGCGGCACGAGCCGGACGCCGGTGCGGAGCTGCTGGCCGCGTGGTTCGGCGCGGCGCCGGAGTGCTTCCGGGTCG
>DASSUW010000072.1:0-11261 GCA_035706585.1 Solirubrobacteraceae bacterium
CTTTGCCGCTCTATGCGCGGCAAAGTGACCACAGTGTGGTCGAGTTTCGGTGAGCCGGCTCACGGTCGCCGAGGTCACGCCCACGCCTCCCTACAAGCGGGGTTCGAGCTGCGAAACCGCGACGAGCGGGGGTCGAGCTGCGAAGCCGCGACGTGCGGGGTTCGAGGTGCGAAACCGCGACGTGCGGGGTTCGAGCTGCGAAACGGCGACGAGCGGGGTCACCGACCCCGTGCCGAACCGGCGACGAGCTACCGCGCGCCCAGCGAGGACCAGACGTCGACCTTCGTCCGGACCTTCTCGACGACCGCGTCGGTGAAGGCCGAGGTCGTGGTATCGCCGCCGAGGTCGACGGTCTTGACCCCGCTGGCCACCGTCTCCAACACGCCCTCGTAGATCGCGCGCGACGCGCGCGCGGCGCCGTCGACCCCGCGCACGCCGCCGTAGTGCAGCACCGCGCCGCAGGCGAGCAGCATCGCCATCGGGTTCGCGATGTCCTTGCCCATCAGCGACGGCGCGGTGCCGTGCGGGGCCTCGGCCATCGCCACCTGGACCTCGTAGTCGTCGTCGAAGGCCAGCAGGACGCTCTCGGCGCCGGCGATCGAGCCGAACATCGGCATCACCAGGTCCGACAGGCAGTCGCCGTCGCGGTTCAGGGCCGGGATCACCAGCGGCGTCTCGGCGGCGCCGGTCAGGAGCCCCGCGTAGGTCGCGTCGATCAGCACGGGCTCGTAGACGACGTCGGGGTGCCGCTCGGCGGCCGCGTCCATCTCCTCCTTGAGCATCCCCTCGTACACGGGGGAGACCGTCCACTTCGGCCCCCCGTACACGTGCGCGCCCATCGACTCGGCGGTCCGGAACGCGTACTCGGCCACCGCCCGGCAGGTCGAGCGCGTGACCTTCTCGGTCCGGAACGCGACCTCGTCGGGAGCGCCCTCGGTGCCCTCGCGCCACTGCTTGGCGCCGTAGGCGTCCTCGACCGCCATCCGCACGACCGAGATCGGATGGAAGACGCCCGAGACGGGGCCCACGACCCCCGGGATCCGCCGGCCCGTCCGCACGATCACCTTGCCGCCGACCCCCTCGCGCACGATCCGGTTCGGCGAGCCGACGTCGTCGCGCCCCTCGGGCGTGACCGTCGCCGCCTTGAGCCCGTAGCCGGCCTCGCGCATCGCCGCGGCGGCCTCCTCGACGACCGCGTTCGACGTCGCGCGCCGGGTCTCCAACGAGAGGTCGAACCGCTCGAGGTCGAGATCCAGCTGCAAGATCGCCGGATCGAGCACGCGCAAGGCCTGCTCGAGCAGCTCCTGGCCGGTCTCGTCGCCCTCGAGGACGATGATCCGCATCAGGCGGCGGCCCCCCGGCCCTCGAGACCGAGCTCGCCGGCCCGCTCCTCCAACGCGGCGATCACGAGCGCGACGTGCTCGTCGAAGTCGACGCCGAGCTCGGAGGCACCCGAGCGCAGCTCGTCACGGTTCACGGCCGCCGCGAACGCCGGCGTCTTCATCTTCTTCTTGACCGACTTGGGCGTCATGCCGTGGATGCCCTCCGGCCGGACGAACGCGCACGCCATCACGAACCCCGACAGCTCGTCGACCGCGAACAGCGTCTTCTCCATCAACGAGTCCCGGGAGACGCCGAGGAAGTCGGCATGCGACGCCACGGCGCGCACGAACTCCGGCGAGAACCCCTGCCGCTCCAACTCCTCCAGCGCCATCCGCGGATGCCCGGTCTCGAGGTCCGGATAGCGCTCGTAATCGAGGTCGTGGAGCATGCCGACGAGACCCCAGAGCTCCTCGTCCTCCCCGAATCTGCGCGCGTAGGCGCGCATCGCCGCCTCGACCGCCAGCACATGCCGACGCAGGGACTCCGACTCGGTCCAGGAACAGAAAAGGTCCCAGGCCTGATCGCGCGAAAGGGGCTCAGACATGGCTGTTACCCTAGCCCAGCCTCGGGGCCCAAGCCCCGCCGTTCCCATCATGGAAAAGCTCCTGATCGAGGGCGGGGTGCCGCTGTCCGGCACGATCGTGCCCGCCGGCAACAAGAACGCAGCGCTGCCGCTGCTGGCGTGCAGCCTCCTCACCGACGAGGAGGTCGTCCTGCACAACGTCCCGCGCATCCGGGACGTCGACGCGATGCTGCTCCTGCTGGCCGACCTCGGCGTCAAGACCGAGTGGCGCGACCACAACACGGTCTCGCTGCAGGCGGAGACGATCGCGGGCACCGACGTCGACGCCGAGCTCGCCGAGCGCATCCGCGCGTCGTTCCTGGTCGCCGGCCCGCTGCTCGGGCGCTTCGGCTCAGCGCTCATGCCTCCCCCGGGCGGCGACGTGATCGGGCGCCGCCGGCTCGATCCGCACCTCGACGCGTTCCGCGCCCTCGGCGCGACGGTCGAGCACGGCCACGACATCCGGATCCTCGCCGACAACGGCGGCCTGAAGGCGTGCGACTTCTTCATGGACGAGCCGTCCGTGATGGGCACCGAGAACGCGCTGATGGCCGCCGCCCTGATCGACGGCACGACCGTGATCCGCAACGCCGCGTCCGAGCCGCACGTGCAGGACCTCGCGCGCATGCTCAACAAGATGGGCTGCGCGATCGAGGGGATCGGCTCCAACGTCATGCAGGTCCACGGGATGGGCAAGCTGGGAGGCTGCGAGCACACCGTCAGCCCCGACCACATCGAGATCGCGTCGTTCATGGCGCTGGCGGGCGTCACCGGCGGCGAGCTGCGGATCGAGGGCTGCGTGCCGGACGACATGCGGATGATCCGGCTCGTCTTCGACCGCCTGGGGCTGCGCAGCGAGCTCGACGGCGACGACTGCATCGTGCCGGGCGGCCAGAAGCTCGTCGTGGCGCGCGACGCCGGCGACTACCAGTCCAAGGTCGAGGACGGCCCGTGGCCGGCCTTCCCGGCCGATCTCACGAGCATCGCGGTGGCGCTCGCCACCCAGTCCGAGGGCTCGGTGCTGATCTTCGAGAAGATGTTCGAGAACCGCATGTTCTTCGTCGACAAGCTCATCTCCATGGGTGCCGAGATCACCATCTGCGACCCGCACCGTGCGATCGTCATCGGTCCGCGCCGCCTGCGCGGCCAGCGGCTGTCGTCGCCGGACATCCGGGCCGGCATGGCGATGCTGATCGCCGCCGTCTGCGCCGACGGCACGAGCGAGATCCACAACGTCCGCGACATCGATCGCGGCTACGAGCGCATCGACGAGCGCCTGCGAGCTCTCGGCGCGCGCATCGAGCGCGTCCCGGCGTGATCCACCCGATCCCAAGCGGCACGCGCGACGTCCTGCCGGACGAGATGCGCGAGCTGCGCGTGATCACGGAGGCGTTCCGGACCGTGTTCGAATCCTCCGGCTACGGCGAGATCGCCACGCCTGCGCTGGAGTACGAGGAAGTGCTCACCCGCGGCGATCCCAAGGCGGCCGAGCCGGCCTACAAGCTCTTCGACGAGCACGGCAACGTGCTCGTCCTGCGCAGCGACATGACGATCCCGATCGCGCGGGTGGTCGCGAGTCGCTACGCGAACGCCGAGCCGCCGCTGCGGTTCTGCTACTTCGCCCACGCCTACCGCTCCGTGCGGCCGCAGCGCGGCCAGGCGCGCGAGATGCTGCAGGCGGGGCTCGAGCTGATCGGGGCTCCCGGGCCGGACGGCACGGCCGAGGCGTTGACCGTGCTGGCGCGCGCGCTCGCCGCCGCCGGGCTGGAGAACTACCGGATCGGCCTCGGCGACGCCTCGCTGTACCCGCGGCTGCTGGACCGGTTCGGGGTGCCGGCCGGCGCGCGCCCGCAGATCCTGCACGAGCTCGTGACGCTCGACTTCGTCGGCCTCGAGCGCGAGGTCGCGGTGCACGGCCACGAGGAGCTGCTGCGCGTGCCGCAGCTGCGCGGCGGGGTGGAGGTGCTCGCCGACGTGCCGGAGGCGGAGTCGCTGCGCGCCGTCTACGACCGGCTGGCGCCGGAGGTGGCCGAGCGCGTGATCTTCGACCTCGGGCTGATCCGCTCGCTCGGCTACTACACGGGCGCCGTGTTCGAGGTCTACGACGCCGCGCTCGGCGCGCCGATCGGCGGCGGCGGCCGCTACGACGACCTGCTGCAGCGCTTCGGCCGCGACCTTCCCGCCTGCGGCTGGGCGCTGAACGTCGAGCGCCTGCATCTCGCGCGGGTCGGCGAGGGCGGCTGATGAGTCACCCGCGCGTTTCGGGCCGCGGAGCGGCGCCATGAGCCTGGAAGGCCTGCGTCTCGCGGTGCCGCGCGGCTCGCTGCTCGGCGACACGCTCGACCTGCTCGACCGCCTCGGCGTCGACACCGCCGAGGTGCGCGCGAACGACCGCAAGCTGCTGTTCGAGGACGCCGGGATCGTGACGATGCGGCCGTCGGACGTGCCGACCTACGTGGAGGCGGGCGCCGCCGACATCGGCATCACCGGCAAGGACGTGCTCGCCGAGCAGTCCGAGCGCGCGGTGTACGAGCTGCTCGACCTCGGCTTCGGGCCCTGCCGGATGGTGTTCGCCACGGTGGCCGGGGAGGACCCGGCCGCCGAGGCGCTGCGCCGCCTCGGCGTCATGCGCGTCGCGACCAAGTACCCGAAGATCGCGGCCCGCTACTTCGAGCGCACCGGCCGGCAGGCGGAGATCGTCGAGGTCAAGGGCTCGGTGGAGCTGGCGCCGCTGGCCGGCCTCGTGGAGGGGATCGTCAACCTCACCGCCACCGGCACGACGCTGCGCGAGAACGGACTGGTGATCCGCGAGGAGATCGCCGCGTCGACCGCGCGGCTGATCGCCAACCCGGTCGCGCACAAGCTCAAGGCCGGCGCGATCGACGCGCTGCTGGAGCGCATCCGTGCGGCTTGAGTGCACGGTCGAGACCGCGGCCGCGGTCGCCGCGCAGGTCCGCCGCGCGGTCGAGGAGACCGTCGATGTGGCGCCGATCCTGGCCGCGGTGCGCGAGCGCGGAGACGAGGCGGTCCGTGAGCTCGAGGCGCGGTTCGGCGGCGGCGGTCCGATCGTCGCCGGCCGAGACGAGCTGGAGGCCGCGCTGACGGGACTGGACGCGGACGTGCGCGCGGGCCTAGAGGTCGCGATCGAGAACGTGCGCGCGGTCGCCGAGGCGGGCGTGGACGACGAGGTCGCCGTGATGCTGCCGCAAGGCCAGACCGTGCGGCTGCGCGAGGTGCCGGTGCGCCGCGCCGCCGTCTACGCGCCCGGCGGGCGGCACCCGTACCCGTCCTCCGTGGTCATGGGCGCGGTCACGGCCCGCGCCGCCGGGGTCGACGAGGTCGTCCTGGCCGCGCCCGGTGGGCACCCGACGATCCTCGCGGCGGCGGCGCTGTGCGGGGTCGACGAGGTCTACCGGATCGGCGGGGCGCAGGCGATCGCCGCGCTCGCGTACGGCACCGAGACGATCCGGCGGGTCGACGTCATCGTCGGCCCCGGCAGCCTGTGGGTGCAGGAGGCCAAGCGGCAGGTGTCGGGCGCCGTCGGCATCGACGGCTTCGCGGGGCCGAGCGACCTGACGGTGATCGCCGCGCGCGGCGTCGACCCCGCGCCGCTGCGCCTCGATCTGCTGGCACAGGCCGAGCACGGCGAGGGGTCGCTCGTGGTGGCGGTGTCGGACGACCCGGAGATCCTCGACGCGCTCGCCGTGGGCGCGCAGGTGCGCGCGGCGGACATGGAGGCCGCGCTCGCGTTCGCCGAGGCCCTCGCGCCGGAGCACCTGCAACTCGCCGGAGCCGCCGCGGAGGCGCTGGCGCCGCGCGTCCGCAGCGCCGGCTGCCTGTTCGTCGGCGCCGAGTCCGGGACCGCGTTCGGCGACTACGTGGCGGGCAGCAACCACACGCTGCCCACCGACGGCGCCGCCCGCTTCGCCTCCGGCCTGTCCACCCGCCACTTCCGCCGCCGCATGGCGGAGGTGCGGATCGGTGCCGCCGCGCCGCAACTGGCGCAGGCCGGCGTCCCGATCGCGGAGGCCGAGGGCTTCCCTCATCACGCCGCCTCGATGGCGATCCGCCAGAATCGACCCCCGGAATGACCCGCACCGCGCAGATCACCCGCACGACCGGCGAGACCGACGTCAAGCTCACGCTCGGCCTCGACGGCAGCGGCCAGGGCAGCCGCAGCACCGGCGTCGGATTCCTGGACCACATGCTCGACCTGGTCGCCCGCCACGGCCGGTTCGACCTCGACGTGGAAGTCACCGGCGACCTGCAGACGGGCGCCCATCACACGGTCGAGGACACCGGCATCGTGCTCGGCCAGGCGCTCGACCGCGCCCTCCAGGACCGCGCCGGGATCATGCGCTACGGGCACGCGGTCGTGCCCATGGACGAGTCCCGCGCCGCGTGCACGATCGACATCTCGGGCCGTCCGTACGCCTCGATCGAGGGCTTCGACCGCCTCCCCGCCGGCGACATCGCGGGCTTCGAGAACGAGCTCGCGGAGGAGTTCTTCCGCGCGGTGGCGTCGGTCGCCCGGCTCACGCTGCACCTCGAGCTGCAGGCCGGCAGCAACGCGCACCACATGATCGAGGCGTGCTTCAAGGCGTTCGCCCGCGCACTGCGCGCCGCCGTCGCGCACGACCCCGGCGAGCCGGGCATCCCCTCGACGAAGGGGACGCTGACGTGATCGCGATCGTCGACTACGGGATGGGCAACCGCCGCAGCGTCGAGAAGGCGCTCGAGCACGTCGGCGCGCGGCCCGTCCTGACCGCCGACCACGACGTCATCCGCGGCGCCGACGGGGTGGTCGTCCCCGGCGTCGGCGCGTTCCCGGAGGCGATGCGCCGCCTGCGCGCCTCCGGGCTCGACGAGCTCATCGCCGAGCGGGCGGAGGCGGACGTCCCGGTCCTCGGGCTGTGCCTGGGCATGCAGCTGCTGTTCGACGGGTCCGAGGAGCACGAGGGCGCCGCCGGGCTCGGCCTGCTCCCCGGCCGCGTCACGACGCTGAAGGCGCCGCGCGTCCCGCACATCGGCTGGAACCTCGTGACGTTTCGCCGCAGCGCGAAGCTCGTGGAAGGGCTCGGCGAGGCGGCGGCCTTCTACCACGTGCACTCGCTGGCGTGCGAGCCCGGCGACGAGAGCGACGTGGTCGGCGACGGCGAGTACGGCCGGCGGTTCGTCTCGATCGTCGAGCGCGGCAACGTGATGGGCTGCCAGTTCCACCCGGAGAAGTCCTCGCGAAACGGGCTCACGCTGCTCAGGAACTTCACGTCGCTGTCAATCCGCGCCCATTCCGTCGCGTGATCCTCTACCCGGCGATCGACATCATGGGCGGCAAGGCGGTGCGGCTCGTCGAGGGCCGCTTCGAGGACGCCACGACCTACCACGACGACCCGCTCGAGGCGGCGCAGAGCTGGGTCGACGCCGGCGCGCGCTACCTGCACGTCGTCGACCTCGACGGCGCCAAGGACGGCGAGCCGCGATCGATCGAGCACCTGCGCCGGATCGTCCAGGGCACCGGCGTCCCCGTGCAGTACGGCGGCGGCCTGCGCACCGTCGACGCCGTCCGCGACGCGCTGCGCGCCGGCGCCGAGCGCGCGATCGTCGGCACCGCGGCGTTCCGCGACATCGACTTCCTCGACGAGATCCTCGCCGCATTCGGACCGCGGATCGTCGTGTCCGTCGACGTGCGCGGCGGCTGCATATCCACGGCCGGCTGGACGAAGACGACCGAGCTGCCCGCGGACGAGGCGATCCGCCGCCTGCAGGACCGCGGCGTGGCCTCGTTCGTCTACACGAACGCCGACCGCGACGGCACGCTGGAAGGTCCGGATCCCGACGAGGTCCAGCGCGTCGCCGAGGCCGTCCGCGGGCGGTTCCTGTACTCCGGCGGCATCGGTCGTCGCGAGGACCTGCACACGCTGGCGCGCCTGCGGCAGGTCAATCTCTCCGGCGTGATCGTCGGCAAGGCGCTGTACGAGAGGCGCTTCACGATCGCCGAAGGCCAAGCCGCGCTCGACGGAGTCGATTAGCGCCGGGGCCGCGACCACGGCGCGCCAGCGCTCGGGGAGCGCGGCGATAGGGCGCCCCCCGGGTGTGCGGCAACCGCTACCTAGACTTGCCGCCGTGCACTACAAGCGGATCATCCCGTGCATGGACGTCGACGCCGGCCGCGTGGTCAAGGGCACGCGGTTCATCGACATCCGCGACGCCGGCGACCCGGTCGAGCTGGCGGCCCATTACGACGCCACCGGAGCCGACGAGGTGATCTTCCTCGACATCACGGCGACCTCGGACAAGCGCGGCACGGTCGTCGACCTCGCGCGGCGGGCGGCCGACGAGGTGTTCGTCCCGTTCACGATCGGCGGGGGCGTGCGCGCGGTCGGCGACGCGCAGGCCGTGCTCGACGCGGGCGCCGACAAGGTGTCGGTGAACTCGGCGGCGGTCGCGCGGCCGGAGCTGATCGCCGAGATGGCCGGCGTGTTCGGCGCCCAGTGCGTCGTGCTGGCGATCGACGCGAAGCGCCGCGACGGCGGCTTCGAGGTCTACGTGGCCGGCGGCCGGACGGCGACGGGCCGCGACGCGGTCGCCTGGGCGCGCGAGGGCGTCGAGCGCGGGGCGGGGGAGATCCTGCTCACGTCGATGGACCGCGACGGTACGCAGGACGGCTACGACCTCGAGCTCGTGCGCGCCATCTCCGAGGCCGTCGACGTCCCGGTGATCGCCTCCGGGGGCGCCGGCGAGCCTGCGCACCTGATCGACGCGCTCCAGGCCGGCGCCGACGCCGTCCTGTGCGCCTCGATCTTCCACTACGGGCGGTACACGATCCCGGAGGTCCGCGAGGCGCTGCGCGCGGCGGGCGTGCCCATGCGACCCTGAGCGCGCTGAGTTTGTAAGGTTCGGCACATGAGGGTGCGGGACGCAATGACCGAGCACGTGCTCACCATCACGCCTGGCCGCTCGATGCGCGAGGCGGCGAAGTTCATGACCGACCACAACGTCGGCGCCGTGGTCATCATCGATCCGGAGGAGCCGGGGCCGGGGATCATCACCGAGCGCGACGTCGTGCGCTCACTGGGCGCGGGGGAGGATCCGGACGCAGAGCTGGTCCGCGATCACCTGACCTCGCGGGCCACGTTCGCGGACGGCGACTGGGACCTCGAGCAGGCGGCCGACGCGATGGCCAAGGGCGGCTTCCGCCACCTCGTGGTGGTGGAGGACGGCGAGCTGGCGGGCATCATCTCGATGCGCGACCTCATCCAGGTGTGGCGCCCCGGCGGCGCAGGCGCGCGGTCGTCGCCGGCGGTCTGATCGCCGCCGGCTAGTTCGAGTCCTTCTTCTTCTTGCGCTTCTTGGCGGCCTTCTTGGCCTTCTTCTTCGCCTTGGCCTTCTTCTTGGCGGCCTTCTTCTTCTTGGCCGCCGCCTTCTGCTTCGCCGCCTTGCGCTTCTTCGCGGCCGCCTTGCGCTTCTTGGCCGCCGCCTTCTTCTTCGCGAGCCGCTCCTTGCGGGCCTGCTCCTGCGCCTCGGTCAGCGGCTGGAGCGCCGCCACCGACGAGAAGCCGGTGATGTAGATCTCCTGCCCGTTGGAGACGACCGGGTTGAAGGCGCCGCGCGGGCTGTGCCAGACCTTCTTGCCGCTGCGGGCGTTCAGCGCGGTCGTGTCGCGCTTGCCCCAGTTCGAGTAGTAGACGAGGCTGCCCACGACCGTCGCGGCGCCGGAGATCTTGCCGCCGTCGCGGAACGTCCAGCGGGTCGCGCCCGAGCGGGCGTCGAGCGCGTAGAACGTGCCGTCGTAGCTGCCGAAGTAGACCGTCGGCTTGCCGCCGGGCACCGACGCGACGGCCGGCGAGGCGTAGACGTAGGAGCCGGTCCCGCGGCGCCACGCGAGCTTCCCGGTCTCCTGCGAGAACGAGTACATGTTGCCGTCGGTGTTGCCGATGTACACGCGCCCGTAGGCCACCGCCGGAGTGGCATAGAAGTTGCCCGCCGACAGGCCGAAGTTGGCGCCGCTCGTGCCGGTGTGCCAGACCTGCTTGCCGCTGCGCTGGGAGATCGCGTAGACCTGGCCGCCGTAGGTGCCGAAGTAGAGCTTGCCCTCCGACAGCGCCAGGCCGCCCTTGACGGCGCCGCCGGCGTGGAACTTCCACTGCACGCTGCCGCCGTCGTTGAGGCGCATCGCGTAGACGTCGCCGTTCTCGGTGCCGAAGTAGACGTGGTGGTCGACGATGATCGGCGAGGACTCCGACCGGCTCGGCAGCGGCTTGGACCACGCGACCTTGCCGGACTTGGCCCACAGCGCGGCGACGCGGCCGGCGCCGCCCTTGGTGCGCTCGAGGATCGTGACGACGATCTTCTTCTCGCCGTAGGCCGGGGAGGCCGCGGCCAGGTAGCCCATGTCGCGGCGCCAGATCGCCTTGCCCGTGAGCCGGTTGAGCGCCACGACCTGGCCGTCGTTGCGAGTCACGAACAGGCGGTCGCCGACGATGATCGGCGGGAACTCGAGCAGCACGTTGGCGGCCCAGTTCCAGCGCAGCTTCCACGGCGGCGCGATCGAGGGCCGCGTGGGCAGGTAGCGCCGCCGGTCACGCGAGTAGCCGTACTGGGCCCACTGGAAGCCCGCCAGCGGGTCCTTCTTCTTGGCCTTCTTCTTCTTCTTCTGCGTTGGAGTGGGGTCGGCTTCCGGAACGGCGGTCTCGTCGGGCTCGGTGCGGAACTCGACGTCGGGGTTGAAGACATCACCCGGACGCGTGAGCGCGAAGACCGCGGCGGCGCAGATCAGCGCGGCCGCCAGGACTCCAAGCACGATGACGATCCGCCGCCGGTACCAGCGTTTGGGCTCCGACGACATGCCCAAGGAGGGTAGCCAGCCGCGAAGATGCGCCCGGTGGACGTGATCGACCGTCTCGGCAGGCCCCCGGCTGTCACCGCGCTGACAGGCGAGGACGCCGTCTACGTGGTCGGCGGTGCCGTGCGCGACGCGCTGCTGGGCCATGCGCCGCACGAGCTCGACTTCGTCGTCGAGGGCGACGCCGTGGCCGTCGCCCGCCGCGCCGCCGAGCGCCTCGGCGGCCGCGTGGTCGTCCACGACCGGTTCGGGACCGCGACGGTCGAGGCTCCCGGGGTCACGTTCGATCTGGCGGGCGCGCGGCGCGAGCGCTACGAGCGGCCGGGAGCGCTGCCGGACGTGGAACTGGGAGCGACGCTGCGCGAGGACCTCGAGCGCCGGGACTTCTCGGTCAACGCGATCGCGCTGCACCTCAGCGACGGCGCGCTGGTGGCGTACCCGGGCGCGCTCGAGGATCTGGACGCGCGCGTGCTG
>DASSUW010000073.1:0-8760 GCA_035706585.1 Solirubrobacteraceae bacterium
CCGCCGGCGCGGCGATCGCCAACGCGGTGGCGGACGCGATCGGCGCCGGCGGGGCCCGCCTGACGGCGCTGCCGATCGCGCCCGAGACCGTGCGGCGCCTGGCGCGCGGCGCCGTCAGCGGCTGACCGAGCGCGGCCCGCCGGGCTCCGGGCGGAACTTGCCGTCGCGGACCTTCAGCGACGCTCCCATGCCCTCCGTCTCGCGGACCTGGAACATCTCCTGCAGCTCCGGGCTGTCCTTGGCCGACGAGTGCACGATCGTGGACAGGAACCCGGCGCCCTCGAGCGCGGTGCGCATGCCCATCGCCTCCAGCGCGAACGCAGTGATGCGCTTGTTCAGCCGCAGCGAGTCCGCCGGCACCATCGCGATCCGCTTGGCGAGCGTCATGACGTGGTCCATCAGCTCCGCGCGCGGCACGACCTCGTTGACGACGCCGATCCGCAGCGCCTCCTGCGCGTCGAAGTGGTCGCCGGTCAGCGCGTAGCGCGCGGTGTGCTTCCAGCCGATCAGGAACGGCAGCAGCGCCGTCGAGTTCTGCGTCTCGCGGATCTCCGGCTGGCCGAACACGGCGTCGTCGGCCGCGATCGTGATGTCGGCGGCCAGCGTGTACCAGAACGCGCCGGCCAGGGTCCACCCGTGCACGGCCGCGACGACCGGCTTGTCCAGCGTCAGCAGGTGCCAGTGCTTGGCCGGGGTCTTGGTGTCGGTGTCCCACCAGTGCCGGATGATCTCGCCGGTCGTCTCCGGCGGTTCGCCGTCGCCGCCGCCCATCTCGTAGCCGGCGGAGAACGCCTTCTCCCCCGCTCCGGTGAGGACGATGACGCGAACGCTGTCGTCGGCGACGGCGCGGTCGAGCGCGGCGTGCAGCTCGTCCTCCAGCTCGTCGCTGATCGTGTTCATGACGGCGGGCCGGTTGAACGTGATGATCGCGACCGGCCCGTCCTGCTCGAACAGCAGGACGTCGGACCGTGCATCGGCGAAGCGCATGGTTCTCCTTCTTCAGACGACTGGAGTCAGGCGACCGGCGGCGGGCACGATCACGGCATCCACGGCGAACGCGCCGTCGCCCGTCGCGATCACCGGGTTGAGGTCGATGCTCGCGAGCTCGTCGCCGAGCGCGACCGCCACCGCGTCGAGCGTCTCGATCACGGCGACGAGGGCGGCCCGGTCGACCGCCGTGCTGCCGCGCGCGCCGGCCAGCAGCTCGTGGCCGCGTAAGCCGGCCAGCAGACGCTCGGCCTCGCCCTCCGCCAGCCCGACGGGGACGATCGTGACCTCGTCGAGGAGCTCGGTCCAGATCCCCCCGAGCCCGGCGACGATGAAGCTGCCGAGCGCCGGATGGCGGGTGATGCCCACGAGCAGCTCGACGCCGCTGAGCTGCGGCTGGAGGATCACGTCGTCGCCGAGCCGCTCGATCGCACGGCGCAGCGACGGCTCGCCCTCGATGCCGACCACCACGCCGCCGACCTCGGTCTTGTGCGCGACGTCGTCGAGCTTGGCGACGAGTGGGTAGCCGAGCTCCGCGGCGGCCTGCACGGCGGCGTCCGCCCCGCTGACGCGGCGCGTCGGGACGACCGGTACGCCGTGTGCGGCGAGATAGTCGAGCGCGCCCGAGCCGCTGAACGTCGCCCGCGTCGGAAGCGGCTCGGCCGCGACCGGCGGCCGGACCGCCGCCCGCCGGCGCGCGACGCGGCGCGAGTGCTCGACCAGGTGCGCGAGCGCGCGCATGCCGGTGTCGAAGCCCGAGAGCAGGAGCGCCCCGGTCGCCGCGGTCGCCTCGACCCGCTCGGGCGGGCTCACCCCGCCGACGCCCTCGAGCGCCACGAACAGCGCAGCGTGCGAGCCGGCGAGCGCCTGCGCGGTCTCGAGCCGGTTCTGATAGCGCCCGTCGCCGGTCGGCTCCACGGTCTGGTCGATCGCCGCGATCACGATGTCGACGTTCGGGTCGTCGGCGAGCAGCGTGACGAGCGCCGGGTACGCGGCGTCCTCGTCGGCGACGCCGTAGTAGTCGAGCGGGTTGGCCGCGTGGAGGAAGTCGGGCAGCAACGCGGCCATCTGCGCCGTGGTCTCGGCGCTCAGCTCGGCATGCTCGAGCCCGACGGCGCCGGCGCTGTCGAGCACGACCTCGATCTGGCCGCCGGAGGCGGCGACGGTCGCGATCGCGCCGCGCGGCGGCACCCGCCGCGCCTGCAGCGCGTTCGCCGTCTCGAGCAGCTCGTCGAGCGACTGCACGCGGATCACGCCGTGGCGCTCGAAGCGCGCGTCCACGAGGCGGTCGGGCACCGCGAGCGCGCCCGAGTGCGCCTCGGCGGCACGCATGCTCGCCGGCGTCTTGCCGGTCTTGAGGACGACCACCGGCAGGTCGCGCTCGAGCGCCCGGTCGCAGGCGGCGAAGAACCGGTCGGGATCGCGGATCGACTCCAGGAACAGGCACACGACCCGGCAGTCCTCGTCGTCGACCATGTACGCGAGCAGGTCGGCGGCGTCGACGACCGCCTCGTTGCCCGACGAGACCGCGTAGCGCCAGCGCACCCCGCGCCGGTTGTTGATCAGCGCGGTGGCCATCGAGCCGCTCTGGGCGATCAGCCCGGCGGCGCCGGCCGCGTAGGCGCGCACGTCGTCGAGGTAGAGCGGCGTCGCGCGCGCGAAGTTGATGAGCCCCTGGCAGTTCGGGCCGAGCAGCGCCATCCCGCCGCGCCGGGCGACGTCCACGAGCTCGCCCTGGAGCGCCGCGCCCTCCGCGCCGGTGTCGGCGAACCCGAGCCCGAAGACCACCGCGGCGCGGGCGCCGACGTCGACGGCCTCCGCGACGGCCGGCAGCACCCGGTCGCGCCCGACCGCGACGAGCACCGCGTCGGGGACGAAGTCCAGCTCGGCGAGCGACGGCGCGCACGGCACGCCGAGCACGTCCCGATAGCGCGGGTTGACGCCGGCGACACGACCCGCGTACCCGAGCGCGGCGAAGTTCGCGACCGCGGCGCGCGTGGACGGGTTCGTCGGGCTCGCGCCCACCACGGCGACGCCGGCGGGCTCGAACAGCGCCCGCACGTCCGCTACCACGCGTCCTCCTGCTGGGCGGCCTTCGCGGCCGCCGCGTCGCCCGGCACGGCCATGGCCGAGCCCGCGTGGAGCGTCACGCCGACCCGGCTGCCGACCGGCGGGGGAAGCGACCGCCCGCCGGGCATGTCGACGCGCAGCCGCACGCCGTCGACGTCGACGTTGACCTGGATCTGGCTGCCCATGTAGACCGCCGAGTGCACGAGCGCCGGCACGCCGCCGGCCCCCGGTTCGACGAGGTCGATGCCGTCGCCCGGCACCGCGAGCAGCGCGGCCTCGCCGGGCGCGAGCCGCGGCGATCGCGCGACCTCGAGCACCTGGCCGAGGCAGCGGACCGCGGTGTCGCCGACCAGCTCGCACTCGAGCAGGTTGTGGCCGCCGAAGAACGACGCCACGAACGCGGTGTCCGGGCGCGCGTAGAGGTCCTGCGGGCTGCCGGCCGACTCCAGCCGGGCGTCGCGCATCACGGCGATCCGGTCCGACAGCGTCATCGCCTCCTCGCGGTCGTGCGTGACGTACAGGACCGTGTTGCCGAGCTCCTCGTGGAGCCGGCGCAGCTCTCCCGCCATCCGCACCCGCAGCTCGCGATCGAGGGCCCCGAGCGGCTCGTCCATGAGCAGCATCGTCGGCTCGAAGGCCAGCGCGCGCGCGAGCGCGACGCGCTGCTGCTGACCACCCGAGAGCTGACGCGGGAAGCGCTCGTCGTAGCCCTCGAGACCGACCGTCGCGAGCACCTGCCGGGCACGCTGCGCGCGGCGGTTCTTGGCCCACCCGCGCACCGTGAGCCCGTAGCAGACGTTCTGCAGGACGGTCATGTGCGGGAACAGCGCGTAGTTCTGGAAGACCATCCCGATGCCGCGGCGGCCCGGCGGGACGGTCGACACGTCCTGGCCGCCGAGCCAGATCGCGCCGTCGCTGACCGACAGGAAGCCGGCGATCATCCGCAGCAGCGTCGTCTTGCCCGAGCCGCTCGGGCCGAGGATCGTCAGGAACGTCCCGGCGTCCACGTCCAGGTGCACGTCGCGCACCGCCTCCGTGCCGCCGAAGCGCTTGCTCACACCGTCGAGCCGGAGCGCGATGTGCTCGTCTGGCGCGCCGGCGCGGGTCGCGGGCGCGGCCGTCCTGGTCATGACGCCCACGGCTGCTCGCCCTCTCCCCGCAGCTTGGTCGTCAGCGCCATCAGCGCGCCCGTGAAGACCATCAGCAGCGACGCGATCGCGGTGATCACCGGGTCGAGCCCGTCGCGCACCGAGTCATACGTCGCCTTCGGCAGCGTGATGATCTCGCCGCCGCCGAGGAACGTGACGAGCACCGCCTCGTCGAACGCGACCATGAACGCGAGCAGCGTCGATGCCGCGATCGACGGCGCGAGCAGCCGCAGCGTGATCCCCCACGTCGCGCGCATCGTCGACGCGCCGAGGCTCATCGCGACCAGCTCGAGCTCGCGCGGGATGCGCCGCAGGCCGGCGGCGACGATGATGATCACGAACGGCATCGCGAGCATGGCCTCCGCGAGCACGACGCCCGGGATCGTCCCGATCAGCCGCGCGTCGATGTAGAACGTGTACAGCGCGACCGCGTACGCGACGCCGGGCAGCACCAGCGGCGCGACCCCGAGCGCCCACAGCGGGCCCTTGCCGCGCATCCGGCTGCGTTCGAGCGCGAGCGCGGCGGGCACGCCGACGACCGCGCACAGCAGCGCCGTCGGGATCGCGATCACGAACGACATCCCGACCGCGCTCATCCAGTAGTCCGAGCCGAACAGCGACTCGTACTGGCCGAGCCCCCAGTCGTTCGGCGGGAACGCCAGGTTCTCGTCGTTCGAGAACGACAGGATGATGATCATCACGGCGGGCAGCAGCAGGAACGCGATCACGAACGCCTTGATCGCCTTCTCGAGCGCGTAGACGGCGACCTCCCACGGCCGCAGGGTGTGCAACCGGTGCGAGCTCACGAGGCCACCGCCTTCGAGAGGCGGTCGCGGCCGAGGAAGACGAACGCGACGACCACCACGACGAGCGCGCAGATGAGCAGCACGAGCGACGTCACCGCCGCACGAGCGAGGTTGTAGAAGTCGAACAGCGCCGAGTTGATGAACGACGCCATGAACGGCGCGGTCGCCCCGCCGAGGAGCACGGGCGTCAGCACGAAGCCCACGCTGATCATGAACACGATCGTCGCGCTCGCGAGCACGCTCGGCAGCGCGAGCGGCACCACGGTGTTCGCGAGCGCGCGCAGCCGGCTCGCGCCCAGGCTCTCGGCGGCCAGCACGAGCTCGGGGCTGATGGTCCTGAAGCTCGCGTAGAGCGGCAGGACCGCGAACGGGAGCATCTGGTAGACCATCCCGAGCACGACCGCGAACTGCGTGTAGAGCATCTCGACCGGGTGGTCGGTGATGCCCACCTCCATGAGCACGGTGTTGACGATCCCCTCGGTCTGCAGGATCACGCCGAGCGCGTAGAGCTTGTTCACCGAGCCCATCAGGAACGGCAGGATCATCGCCGCCCACAGCAGCAGCCGGAACGCCGTGCTGCGGGTCGTGCGCATCGACCACGCGATCACGGCGCCGACCGCGACGGACAGCACGGTCACGATCAGCGAGTCGACGAGCGTGATGCGCAGCACGCGCAGGTTCGCGCTGCCCTCGAAGAACCCGCTGACGTTGCCGAGGCCGTCCGGCTCGCCGGTCGAGATGCTGACGAGCCGGAACAGCGGATACAGCAGCAGCACCGCGATGAAGCCGATCAGCGGCGCCGCCAGCAGCGCGCCGGTCGTCGCGCTGCGCTCGGCGGTCCAGGTCCTCCGGCGCGACCGCCGGAGGACCTGGCCCGCTCCCATCCTGGCCCGGACCGCGCTCATCCCTCAGATCAGCCGGCCAGGAACTCCTGCCAGGCGTTCTGGATGGCCTCGTTGTTCTCCACGAGCCACTCGTCGTCCTCGACGATGACGTCGTCCTCGTGGGCCGACGGCAGCGCGGCCGCCACGTCCTCGCTGACGAGGTCGTTGAGCTGGTTCGTCGGCGTCATGTAGGTCAGCGCCTCCGACCACTTGGCCTGGTTCTCCGGGTGCTCGAGGATCCACTTGATGTACTCGAACGCGGCGTCCTTGTGCGGGGCGTCCTTCATGACGACGAGCCCGGAGCCGTAGCTCACCTGGGCGCCGTCCCAGTACATCTCGAGATCGTCGATGTTCTCCCGCTTGACGCCCCAGGCGCGGCCGTTCCACATGATCGCGGCGCCGACCTCCTTGTTGATCAGCACCTGCTGCTGCTCGTCGCCGGAGCCGGGCCAGACGCGGATGTCCGGCTTGATCTCCTTGAGCTTGGCGATCGCGCGGTCGATGTCGAGCGGGTAGACCTGGTCCTTCGGAACGCCGTCGGCCTCGAGCGCGAACGCCATCGCGGCCTCGGCCTGATCCATGATCGCGCGGCGGCCCGGGAAGTTCTCCACGTCCCAGAACTCCTGGGCGTTGGTCGGGCACTTGTCCATCACGGCGGGGTTGCAGACGATCACGTTCGCCGTGTTGCCGAACGCGATCAGGTCGTCCTTGTAGGACTCGGGGCGCGCCCCTTCCTCGAGCAGCTGCTGGATCTCGGCCGGCCACGTGGCGAGCAGGCCCTTCGAGCGCAGCAGCTCGGCGTTCTCGGAGTTGATGACGTCGAGCTGGACGTTGCCGGACTGCGCCTGCAGCAGCGCCGGCGACGTCGGCGACTCGCCGGTCACCTTGTACTCGACCTCGATGCCGGTGTCGGCGGTGAACGGGTCGCCGAGGTTCTCCTGCTCGGCCTCCGTCCACGAGCCGCCCCAGCTCGAGACCGCGACGGGACCTTCGGGCTTGCCGCCGCTCTGCGCGGCGTCACCGCCGCCGTCGTCGTCGTCGCCGCAGCCTGCGGCACCGAGCACCGCGCCCACTGCGAGGATGCACACCGCCAGTCTGGTACCCATCGTCCTCCTCCAGCCTCCGCTCAAGGACCTGCTTGTGCGTGGTCCCAGCCGTTCACGGGCACGGCATCGCGTACGTCCGACGAAGCATCGGACGTTCCACTCCGCACCCTCCGGCCCTCCCCGGGCCGAGAGCGGAACGTAACAGCGGATTCAGGCCGGGCGGGGGATTCGCGGGTTTCCCGACAGCATCGAAGGGAAGCCCCGACTTGGTAGGACCTAAGCCCGGCGGAACACCTGGAGGTTCACGAAGGCGTTGTCGACGTCGACGATCGAGTAGGCGATCGGCTCACCCGCGCTCGAGTAGTGGGTCTCGTGCAGCCGCGTGTACGGCTCGTGCACGTCGAGCACCAGCCGCGTGTCGTTGTCGGCGCGCCGGACCATCGAGACGATGTCGACGACGGCGTGGTCGACCTTCTTGGAGCCGTTCGTCCGCGTGAACTCGAACAGCGACGCCGGCAGTGGATCGTCGAAGTCCTCGCGCTTGATCAGCCGGCGTGGAATCGCGTCCCGGATCCAGATCGCGAGCGCCTTCTCGGCGAAGTACGACTTCTCCGTGAGCAGGCATTCCTCGCCTTCCAGCGCGGGAAACACGTCCGCGAACGCGGCCGGCGCCTCGCCCCACTGCCACGTCACCTGCGTACGGACGTCGTACCCCTCCTCGCGCAGCAGCCCGTCGAAGCCGACGAGCCGCTGGAGCGCCAGCGTGGACGGCCGCACGTGTGCGTTGATCGTGGTCCCGAGCGCGCGCTTGCGGGTGATGATGCCGTCCTGCTCGAGACTCTGCAGCGCGCTGCGGATCGTCGTGCGGCTGACGTCGAGCATCGACGCCAGCGTCTCCTCGGGCGGGAGGCGGCCGACGAACTGCTCGCTCATGATCGCCTCCAGGATCGCCGAGCGGGCGCGATCGGCCAGCTTCGCGTTGGCCAGTCGCCCTACCGGCGCGGGGTCCTTCGACTCAAGCATGATGGTATGACCATAGAGGTTTTCTTCGCCGATCGCCAGGTTCGTTGGCCGGATAGACGAACTTTTTTGGTGATACAAACCGCGGTCGATGCCACGACGGGGACCGTGCGGCAGTCCGCAGTCGATCCGCTCCGTGGCGCGCGCGCTGGACGCGGTACGCGTCCTCGCGTCCGCCGACGAGATCGGCCTGGTCGACGTCGCCCGCCGGCTCGATCTCCCGGCGAGCACGACCCACCGCCTGCTGGCGACGCTCAGCGCCCAGGGCTGGGTCGCGCAGAACCCACGCACCGGTCGCTACCGGATCAGCCGGCGCGTGCTGTGGCTCGCCGCGCAGCTCCACGAGCGGACCGCGCCGCTGCGCGCGACGGCCCGCCCGTATCTCGAGCGCGCCCGCAAGGTGTCCGGCGCGGTGGCGCAGCTCGCCGTGCTCGAGGACGCGGAGGTCGTGTATCTCGAGGAGATCTGCCCACCGGCGGCCGCCGCGGTGCCGGCCGGGCGCACCGCGCCCGCGCACGCCGCCGCCGCCGGCAAGGTGCTGCTCGCCCAGGTCGCCCCCGACCGGCTCGCGATCCTGCGCTCGCCGCACGAGTACGAGCGCCGGACGGCGCGGACGATCACGACGCCGGCCGCGCTCGAGCGCGAGCTCGAGGCGATCCGGCGGCGCGGCTACGCGGTCGACGACGAGGAGGACGCGGCCGGCGTCGCCGCGGTCGCCGCCGCGGTCGTGACGGCGACCGGCGCGCCGGTGGCCGCGGTCGGCATCGCGGGCGCCGCCGCGGTCGTGACGGCGACCGGC
>DASSUW010000074.1:0-7498 GCA_035706585.1 Solirubrobacteraceae bacterium
CGCCACGCAGGCGCGCGCGGCGGTGATCGCCGTGGCGGCCGCCGCGCTCGCCGGCATCGTCGCCTCGCAGCTCTCCGCCGTCACCGACCTGCGCGGCGCGCGCGACGCCCAGGGCGCCGTGCTCGCCGTCGTGATCGCCGCCGCCGCGCTCGCTGCGGCGTTCGGGCAGCGCGCGGTGATGGCCCGCGAGGCGGACGGCCGCCTCCGGACGCGGACGTTCACGCTGCCGCGGCCCCGCCTGCTCGGCGCGGCGGCCGTCGCGGTCGTGATCGCGCTCGTCGGCGTGCTGGTCGCGGTCGAGTCCGGCCGCGACGAGCCCGCCTTCGGTGCCACGGCGCAGCGCCTCGGGAGCGTGCAGAGCAACCGTTACGCGTACTGGCGCGTCGCCGCCGGCGAGTGGGCCGACCACCCGCTGATCGGCGACGGCTCGAGCGCGTTCGCGGTCGCGTGGCTGCGCGAGCGCACGATCCCGGAGGGCGCCCGCGACGCCCACTCGCTCCCGCTCGAGACGGCGGCCGAGCTGGGCTTGCTCGGCCTGCTCGCGCTCGGCCTGCTCGTCGGCGGGGTCGCCGCCGGCGCCGTCGCGCTCCAGCGCCGCGCGCCCGGGGCGGGCGCGGCCGCGTTCGGCGGCCTCGCCGCCTGGGGCGTGCACGTGTCGTTCGACTGGGGCTGGGAGATGCCGACGGTCAGCCTGACGGCGATCCTGCTGGCCGCTGCGGTGCTACAGGCCGAGGACCCGCTCTAGCGCCCGATAGGCGGGGCGCGGCGTCCCGTCGGCGTTCAGGAACGCCGAGTCCCAGCGGTTCTTCGGCTGCTTCTTCCACTCGTAGTAGTACATGCGCTGGATGCGGCGGCTCGATCGCGCGATGCGGTAGGCGCGCTTGACCGCACGGGCCTGCTTGGCGGGCGTCGACCGGCGGCCGTCGCCGCGGCTGCCGGGGTGCGGCTTGAGCCGGAGCATGCCGCCCGTCTCGGTGAGCCAGATCTTGCCGCGGACGGCACGCAGCATGACCCGGGTCGTCGGCTTCCCGTCGTTGGCGTGCTTGTAGTTGTGCAGGCCCCACAGCCGGGCGCCCGGCGCGCGGCGCTTGAACTTGCGCAGCCACTGCACCATGTGCGGCGTGTCGAGCACGTCGGCGGCGATGATCCGGCAGCTCCGGCACTGCTTGCGCAGCGCCAGGTACAGGCGGGCGGCAGCCGCCGGCTTGTCCGCCGTCGGCTGGGCGGTGTGGTTGGCCTCGTTCCAGGCGCCGAAGTCGCGCACCCACGGGTACCGGGCGCGGAACAGGCGGAAGCCCTTGCGGTACAGCTTCATCGGCGGCAGCCGGTGCTGGCCGCTCGGCCGCCAGTTGCGGCTGAACACGACCAGCGGCTGGACGCCGGCGTTGCGCGCGTTCTTGAGCCAGAAGTCGGTCTGGGCGACCGTCGCCGGCTTGCGGAACCAGTCCCACGCGAGGAGATAGCGCGAGTGTGTGACGCCCAGCGGATGGAAGGCGGGGTCGGAGAACATCTCGGCGTGCTGGTCGCCGATGCCGACGATCGGCTTGTGGGCCGAAGCGGGCGCGGCGAGCACGGCGAACAGGAGCAGGGTCAAGGGGAGAAGACGGATCATCCCCCAAGCTATCGGCCGTGATCCGGAAAGGTTCAGGCCGCCGAGCGAGCCGATAGCCGCTGTCGGCCCCGCGGCGCGAAGGTTCAACGGCGCAGGGCGGCGCCGACCGTGATCGCCGCGGCGGCCGCCTGCACCGCCAGGACGGCGACCGCGAAGCCGCGCAGGCTGTCGAGGTTCGCCAGGACCAGCGCTTCGGCCGCCGCCACCGCGCCCAGGCCCCAGAGCGGGCCGCGGCGGTGCATCCCGAGCAGGTACTGGACCGCCAGGTAGGTCAGCGCGAGCAGCGCGTAGGCGACCCCGAGCAACAGCAGGATCTCGTCGCCCGATTCGTACTCGCTGCCGAACGCCGTGCCCAGGACGAGCCGCGGCACGGTCGCGTACACCGCGAGCGCTGGCACCGCCACCACGCCGATCAGCGCGAAGGCGCGCAGCAGCACCGGGCGCGGGTCGGCCCCGGCGGCGCCGCGGCGCACCGCCTCCGGCAGCAGCCACATGCCGAGCCCGACCGCGATCCACACGAGCGCCTTGGCGGCGACGGTGGTCGCCGCGTAGACGCCCGCGGGGTCGTCGGGGAGCGAGTGGCGGGCGAGGATCACGTCGATGTTCTGCAGCGCCGCGACGAGCGTGAGCGCCGCGATCGGCAGCGCCGCGTCGCGCGCCAGGGCCCGCAGCCGGTGCGGCGGCGCGGCGGCGACCGGGACGCCGAGCCGCCGGTGGAGCACGACCGCGAGCACGGTCGCCATCACGAGCAGCGCGCCGGCCGTGCCGAGATAGGCGCCGGTGACGCCGAACCCGATCTCGACCAGCGCGACGCCGATCGCCAGGCGCCCGACCGCCTCCAGCACGATGCTCCAGCCGACCGTCGGGTACGCGCGATCGGCCTGCAGGAGCCCGCGCTCGAGCGACAGCAGCAGCCACAGGCCGGCCGTGACCGGCACGGCGGCCGCCGCCCACTCCTGGTCGACGTCGAGGATCGCCGCCAGCGGCTCGCGCGCGAGCGCCGCCGTCACGGCCACGACCACCAGCGCCGTCACCAGCGTGCGCGTCCAGCGTCGCAGCGTGGTCGCCAGCTCGCCGCCCGTGCCCAGCCGCCCGAGCGTGCCCTCGCGGGCCGCCGCCACCTGCAGCGCCGAGCCCGGCACGAACAGGATCACGCTCAGGTTCAGCAGCGCGGCGAGCGAGCCGTAGCCGTCGGTCCCGAGCAGCCGCGTGAACACGACCGTGACCGCGACGGCAACCAGGTTCGCCGCCATCGTGGCGGCGGCGAGGCCGGCCGCGGCGACCGTTCCCGACGCCGCCAGGCGCCCGCGCAGGCCCGGCTCAGCCGCGGCGGGGGCGGCCCACGGGATGGCCTCGACGGCCGGTGGCGGGGCGGGTGCGTCGTGGTGCGGCGGCGAGGCGATGGATGCGGACGCTACCCGACCCGTGCTCTACGCTTCCGCGGACCGTGCACGCGTTTCGCCGCATCGTGTCCCTGATCGCGGCTGTGCTGGTGCTCGGCGTTCCGGGCGGCGCGCTCGCGCAGACGCCGGGCGACGACCAGTACACCGACCCGTTCGGGGGCGACAACCAGGAACAGCCGTCGAGCCCGTCGCAGGCCGAGCCGGAGCCGACCGTGACGCCCGAGCCCACGCCTGAGGTCGCCGCGCCGCCCGCGGAGCCGACGCAGACGACGCAGACGACGCCGACGCCCGCTGCGACCACGGCGCAGACCGGCGAGCAGCTCCCGCGCACCGGCGGCGACCCCCTGCCTGTCGCCGTCGCGGGCTTCTGGCTGCTGCTCGGCGGCGTCGCCCTCAGAGCGCGGGTCCGGCCGCGCTGAGCCGCGTGAGCGACGGGCCCGAGGCCACCGAGCGGGCGGGCGCCGAGCTCGCGGCGACGCTGCGACCCGGCGACGTCGTGCTCGTGTCCGGCGAGCTGGGCGCCGGCAAGACCACGTTCGTGCGCGGCGCGCTGCGAGCGCTCGGCGTCGCCGGCCCGATCACGAGCCCGACGTTCGTCGTCGGTCACGCCTATGACGGCGCCGCCGGGCCCGTCTCGCATCTCGACCTCTACCGGCTCGCGGGCATGGGCGACGAGGACCCGGGCCTGCTGGACGTGTACTTCGCGCCGGACGCGATCGCGTTCGTCGAGTGGCCCGAGCACGGGCCGGGCGCGTGGCCGCCGGAGCGCGTCGTGGCGCACGTGCGGCTCGACCACGCGGGCGGCGACACCCGGACGATCGAGGTCACGTGATCCTCGGGCTCGACACCGCGACGGCGAGCACCGCGGTCGGCCTGTGGGCGCCGGGCGGCCCGGAGATCGAGCGCCGCGACGACCCGCCGCTCGGCGCGCGGCCCGCCCACGCCGGCCGGCTGCTGCTGCTCGTCGAGGAGGTGCTCGCCGCCGCCGGCGCGGACTGGGGCGCGGTCGAGCGGATCGCGGTCGGTGTCGGCCCAGGCTCGTTCACCGGCCTGCGGCTCGGGATCGCGACGGCGCGCGGCCTCGCCCAGGCGCGCGCGCTGCCGCTCGTCGGCGTCTCGAGCCTGGCGGCATTGGCGGCCGGCGCGCGCGCCGATCTCGCGGTGATCGACGCCCGGCGCGGTGAGGTGTTCGCCGCGGCGCAAGACCGTTTCGGTCCGGTCGCGCTCGCGCCCGAGGAGCTGGCCGCGCGGATCGAGCCAGGCTGGCTGGCGGTGGGCGACGGGGCGGTACGCTTCAGGGAGCCGCTCGAGCGGGCCGGGGCGGTGATCCCGGCGGACGATGCTTCCCAGCACCGGGTCAGCGCGCTGCAGATCTGCCGGCTCGGCGCAGTGGGGCAACCGGCCGACCGCGACGCACTGCTTCCGGACTACCGCCGCGAGCCCGACGCCAAGCCGAGAGAGCCGTGACCGCCCCGCCCGCAGCCGCCGTCGAGATCCGCCGACTCATCTACGCCGACCTCCCGCAGGTGGTCGCGATCGAGCGGCGCGCATTCACGACCCCGTGGTCGCTCGCGATGTTCGTGCTCGAGCTCTCCAAGCCGTCGGGCATCTGCCTCGCCGCCGCGGTCGAGAACGAGCTCGTCGGCTACATCGTCTGCTCGCGCTACGACACGGTCTGGCACGTCATGAACGTCGCGGTCGATCCAGACCGCCGGCGCCGCGGCATCGCGACCGCGCTGCTCGGCGCGCTGCTCGACCGCGTCGGGCCCGACGCGCAGGTCACGCTCGAGGTCCGGCGCTCCAACGGCGGCGCGATCCAGCTGTACGAGCGCTTCGGCTTCCGCTCGGCCGGGCTGCGCCCGCGCTACTACGCCGACAACGGCGAGGACGCGGTGATCATGTGGCGGACCACCGGGCCGGCATGATCCTGGCGGTCGAGACCTCCTGCGACGACACCTGCGCCGCCGTCGTCACCGACGCGGGCGAGGTCCGCGCGAACGTCGTGTCCTCGCAGGGCGTGCACGCGCGCTTTGGCGGCGTGGTGCCCGAGATCGCGTCGCGCCATCACCTCGAGCTCGTCAACGCGGTGATCGACGACGCGCTCGACCGCGCCGGCGCAGGACTGGACGACGTCGATCGCATCGCCGTCACGCAGGGCCCGGGGCTCGTCGGGGCGCTGCTCGTCGGGGTCGCCACCGCGAAGGCGCTCGCCGCCGCCCGTCGCCTCCCGCTCGTACCGGTCGACCACCTGCACGGCCACGTGGCCGCCAACTTCCTCGCGCCCGACCCGTTCGAGCCGCCGTTCACGTGCCTGATCGCCTCCGGCGGCCACACGATGCTCACCCGCGTGCACGACCACGCCGGCTACGAGCTGCTGGGCCAGACGCTCGACGACGCCGCCGGCGAGGCGTTCGACAAGGGCGCGCGGCTGCTGGGCCTCGGCTACCCCGGCGGCCCGGCGCTCTCCAAGCTGGCGGCGACCGGCGACCGCGCCGCGTTCGACTTCCCGACCGCCGGCCGCGTCGGCGGCCTCGACTTCTCGTTCGCCGGGCTCAAGACCGCGCTGCTGTACAAGGTGCGCGAGCTGGGCGAACAGGAGACCGCCCGCCGCGCCGCCGACCTCGCCGCCAGCTACGAGCACGCGATCGTCGAGACGCTGATGGTCCGCGTCGCCCGCGCGCTCGACGGCGACGGCGATCCGCGGCTGGCGATCGGCGGCGGCGTCGCGGCCAACCGGCTGCTGCGCGAGCGCGCCGCCGCGCTCGGCGTGCCGGTCCACATCCCGCCGCCGGAGCTGTGCACCGACAACGCGGCGATGATCGGGTCGGCCGCGCGCTACGTCGACGCGGTCGCGTTCCCCGGCTACCTCGATGTCGACGCCTACGCTCACGCTCTATAGCCGGCCCGGCTGCCACCTGTGCGACGAGGCACGCGCCGCGCTGGAGCGCGTGCGCGCCAGGGCGACGTTCTCCCTGCACGAGGTGAACATCGAGACCGATGAGGAGCTGCACCGGCGGTACCTCGAACGGATCCCGGTCGTCGCGCTCGGCGACGAGGAGCTGTTCGACTTCTTCGTTGACGAGGCGGCGCTCGAGAGCAGGCTCTATCGTCTGCCGGGATGAGCTTCGGCGACGTCGCGACTCGTGGGGAGGAGCAAGCGCTGTCCGATCGGCTGTCGCTCGGCGTCGCCGCGCGCCTCTCGCGCTACCTGCAGGTGCTCACCCAGGCGCGCAAGATGGGCAAGGAGACGATCTCCTCGCAGGAGCTGTCCGAGTACACCCACGTCAACTCGACGCAGATCCGGCGCGACCTGTCGGGCTTCGGCAAGTTCGGCAAGCGCGGCGTCGGCTACAACGTCGACTCGCTCGTCTCGCAGATCCGCAAGATCCTGCGCACCAGCGGCCAGCACAACATCGCGCTGTTCGGCGCCGGGCACCTGGGCCGCGCGATCGCCTCGTCGGACATCTTCGCCGACCACGGCTTCCGCGTCGTCGCCATGTTCGACGCCGATCCGTCGAAGGTGGGCGAGGACATCAACGGCGTCAAGGTCCGCCACACCGACGAGGTGAAGAGCGTCGTCGTCGAGGAGGACATCGTCGTCGGCGTGCTCGCGGTCCCCACGGCGGCCGCACAGGAGCTCGCCGACAGCCTCGTCGAGGCAGGGGTGAAGATCATCTTCAACTACTCGGAGGCGCTGCTGCAGGTGCCTCCGGAGGTCACCGTCCACACCTCGAGCCCCGCAGTCGATCTGCTCTACGCGCTCTACTTCTATCTGACTTGATCGACCTCGCCGCTGCGCGCGAGACCTTCGAGCGGTCCCAGGATCTGACGGTCGGGATCGAGGAGGAGTACGCGCTCGTCCATCCCGAGACGCTGGAGCTGATCCCCCGCTTCGAGGAGCTGCGGGACGCCGGCGCGACCGACCCCGTGCTCGCCGACGCGATCTCGGGGGAGCTGATCTCGTCCGAGATCGAGATCCGGTCCGGCCGCGGCGAGGACGTCGCCGACGCGCGGGCCAGGCAGCGGGAGGCCCGGCGGCGGCTGTTCGCGCTGGCGGAGGACCACGGCGTGCGGCTCGGGACCACCGGCACGCACCCCCTGTCGGACTACCGCGAGCAGCACATCATCGACACCGAGCACTACCACCGCGTCGAGGACGGCCTCAAGTACGTGGCGTGGCGCAACAACACGTTCGCGCTCCAGGTCCATGTCGGCGTGCAGGGCGCCGACCGCGCCGTGCGCGTGTGCGACCGCCTGCGCCCGGTGCTGCCGATGCTGCTCGCGATCTCGGCGAACTCGCCGTATGTGGACGGGATCGACTCGGGGCTGCACACGGCGCGCACCCAGACGTTCACCAAGTCGTTCCCGCGCTGCGGCGTGCCGGACGCCTTCGGCGGCTGGCAGCCCTGGCACGACTACGTCGACCTGCTCGTGCGGACGAACTCGATCGTCGAGTTCACCCAGCTCTGGTGGTCCGTCCGCC
>DASSUW010000075.1:0-6876 GCA_035706585.1 Solirubrobacteraceae bacterium
GGCGTCGTCGAGCTCGCTCAGCTCGGTCCCGTCGACCTGGACGCTCCCGGAGGTGGGGCGGTCGAGCCCGGCGAGCAGGTGCATGAGCGTCGACTTGCCGGAGCCGGAGGGACCCATGATGGCCGCGAACTGGCCGCTCGGGAACGCGGTGCTGACGCCGCGCAGGGCGTGAACGGCGGTCTCCCCCTCGCCATAGACGCGCGTGAGCTCGGTGGTGCTGACGATGGGCTCGCTCATATGCCAATGAGCATTGCGGTGTGATCGGCGCGCATGGTGCGGCTAGCCGAACACCGAAGGTGTGGCCTACGCCCGCAGATAGGCCAGCACCGCGAGCACGCGGCGGTGGTCCTCGACCGTGGGGGTGAGGTCGAGCTTCGAGAAGATCGAGGTCACGTGCTTCTCGACGGCGCGCTCGGTGACGACCAGCGCTTCGGCGATCGCCGCGTTCGAGCGGCCCTCGGCCATCAGGCCCAGCACCTCGCGCTCGCGCGCGGTGAGCGCCTCCAGCGGGTCCTCGCGACGGCGGCGGCCGAGCAGCAGCGCGACCACCTCGGGGTCGAGCGCCGAGCCGCCGCCGGCGACGCGGCGCACCGCGTCGGTGAACGTCTCGACGTCGGCGACGCGGTCCTTGAGCAGGTAGCCGGTCCGCTCGGTCGACTCCGACAGCAGCTCGAGCGCGTACGCCTCTTCGACGTACTGCGAGAGCACGAGCACGGCGGTGTCCGGATGGTCGGCGCGGATGCGGTGCGCGGCGCGCAGCCCCTCGTCCGTGTGGGTCGGGGGCATCCGCACGTCGACGACCGCGACGTCCGGCCGGTGCGCGCCGACCTTGCGGATCAGGTCCTCGGCGTCACCGGCCTGGCCTGCGACCTCGAAGCCGGACTCCTCGAGCAGCCGCGACAGACCCTCGCGCAGCAGCACGGAGTCATCGGCGATGACGACACGAAGGGGGCCCGATTCGTTCATACGGGAATCTCAGCGCGCAGCCTAGTGCCAGCTCCGGCGGGAGAGTCAAGCTGCATGTTCCCATCGAGGGCGGATACGCGGTCGGCAAGGCCGCGCAGGCCGGAGCCCCGACCGGGGTCGGCGCCGCCGATCCCGTCGTCGGCGACCTCGACCACGGCGTGGCCGTTGAGCTGGCTCACGCGCACCGTCGCCTGGCTCGCATGGGCGTACTTGACGACGTTCGTGAGCGCCTCGGCGATGACGAAGTAGGCGGCCGCCTCGATCGGCTCGGGCAGCTTGCCCTGCGGCAGCTCGGCGAGATCGACGGCGATCGGCGCCCGGCCGGCCAGCGCCTCCAGGGCCGGGCCGAGTCCGCGATCGGACAGCACGGCCGGGTGGATGCCGCGCGCGAGCTCACGCAGCTCGCCGAGCGCGAGCGTCAGTTCCTCCTGCGCGCCGTTGATGAGCTCGTCGGCCTTGTCGGGGTCCTGACGGAGCTTGGCCTGCGCGAGCCGCAGCGTGAGCGACAGCGCCACGAGCCGCTGCTGGGCGCCGTCGTGCAGGTTGCGCTCCAGCCGTCGCCGCTCCTGCGTGCCGGCCTCGACGATGCGCGCCCGTGAGGCGCGCAGCTCCTCGACGCGAGCGCGCAACTGGGCCTGCAGGCGCTCGTTCTCCATCGCCAGGCCGGCGGCGGCCGCGACCGAGCGCAGCAGCTCGGGCTCCTCGAGCAGCGTCACGTCGTGCACGATCGCGCCCACGCGCCGGTCCTCGAGCACGACCTCGGTCGAGGCGCGCACGGGATCGCCGTCCGCCGGCAGCTCGACGACGTGGCCCTCGTAGTCCACCCACTTGCGCTTGTCCTCGAGCCAGAAGACGAGATCGAGCGAGTTGTCGCCGAGCGCGTCGGCCAGGCGGCAGCGCAGCGTGCCGGTGCCGGGCGCCTCGCCGAGCGCCAGCAGGAGCTCCGAGACGGCCCCGGCGTGGGCGACGCGGCTGCGCGCCAGGCTGATCAGGAACACCCACGGGACCGAGGCGAGGACGATCAGGCCGGCGACGCCGAGGGCGTCGGTGAGCCGGGAGCTGCCGATCGCGCCCGAGCCCAGCTGGCTCGCGAGCAGGACGAGGATCACGACGCCCGACCACAGGACCGGCGCCAGCGCGCGCCGCTGCGGCGACGTCGCCCGCGCCCAGCGGCGGAGCAGGATCACGAGTACCACCGCGACGACGCCGATGCCGAGCAGCGACGTGGTCGCGTCGAGCACGTCGCGCAGCGTGTCGTTGCTGCCGACCAGCAGCGCCGAGTCGGGGCAGCCGTTGCACTGCATGTCCTCCTTGAAGCCCCACAGCAGCTGGGGCACCATCCCGAACAGCGTCAGGAAGTAGCCGACGCCGAGCAGCCAGGCGTGCCACGGGCGCTCGAGCCGGCCGTCGGGATACGCCAGCACCATGTGGGCGAACACGACGAGATAGACGCCGGAGAGGATCACGCCGGCCGTGAAGACGAGCGAGTTGTCGGACGCGGTCAGCGCACTGAGCAGGAACGTGAAGCCGACGGCGGTCATCAGTGCGCCGAAGCGGTTGCTCGGGCGGCGCCACCAGGCGAACAGGCCGGTGCCGACGAACGACGCCGTGATCAGCAGGCCGATGCCGACCCCGAGGCCGGCGAACTCGGTGTGGTCGGACGAGAGGACGAGCGCGCTCGCGGCCGCGGCCGCGATCACCGCGGCGAACGCCACGCCCCACAGCGCGCGCCGCAGTCCGCTCAAAGAAGCTCCTGGAGCCGGTCCCCGGACAGCTCGGCCTTCGGCACGAAGCCGCGTGCGCCGGAGCGCGTGACGAGCGGACCGAAGTCGGAGGAATCGCGGCTCGAGACGAGGATCACGACCGGCCCGTTGTCATTGCCGGTCAGGCGTGCCGCGACGTCGAAGCCGTCGATGTCGGGCAGCTGCACATCGAGCAGCACCACCTCCGGCTGGAGACGACCCGCCTCCGTCAGGGCCGACGCTCCGTCCGCCGCCTCGCCCACGACGTCGAACCCCTCGGCTTCGAGGAGAACTCGCGCGGTGGCTCGGAACGACGGATGGTCGTCCACGATCAAGACCCTGTGACCCACGTTCACAAGTCTGGCTCGGCCCGATCAGCGCTCCAATACGGCTGGCCGTACCCGCCGAACGAGCAGGTACTCAGCGCTGTGAGGCAGCGGCGATCTCCTCGTAGGCGGCGCCGGGATCGGCGGCGCCGAACACGGCGGTGCCGGCGACGAACGCCGTTGCGCCAGCCGACGCGCACGGCCCGGCCGTGTCCACGTCGATCCCGCCGTCGACCTCGATCGCCGGCCCGGGTCCGAGCAGCCCTCGCGCCCGTTCGAGCTTCGGGATCGAGTTCGGCAGGAACGCCTGGCCGCCCCAGCCGGGGTTGACGGTCATCACGAGCAGCACGTCGATGTCCGTCACCAGGTCGGAGGCCGCCATCACCGGCGTCGCGGGGCAGAGCGCGAGCCCGGCCGTGCAGCCGGCCTCGTGGATCGCCTGCACCGCGTAGTGCAGATGCGGCGTCGCCTCGGCGTGGATCGTGATGTTGTCCGCCCCCGCCTTGGCGAACTCGGCGACCTGGCGCTCGGGCCGCTCGATCATCAGGTGGACGTCGAGGATCCCACCGGCGCCGTGGACCTGGTCGGCGAGCGCTGCGACGACGAGCGGGCCCATCGTGATCGGCGGGACGAAGTGGCCGTCCATGACGTCGACGTGGATCGTGCGCGCGCCCGCGTCCATGACCGCCTGGACCTGCTCGGAGAGGCGGGCGAAGTCGGCGGCGAGAATCGAGGGAGCGACGCCGTGCGGAGGCGTCATATCGGCTGGAGCATCGAGCTCTTGCAGTGATTGCAGGTGTACAGCGCGGTGTCCGACATGCGGACGATCGTCGAGTGCTCGCCGCAGTTCGGGCACACCGAGCGCAGCTCGAACCGGCGCAGGCAGTTCACGCAGCGGTAGCGGCCCGGCAGGTTGGTCGGCCGCAGCCACGGCTCGCCGCAGGCCGGGCAGACGTCGCCGAGATCGACGTGATCCTCGCTCACGACTTCCGCATCCGTGCGATGAAGAACCCGTCCGTGCCGTCCCGGTGCGGGAGCGTCTGGCTCACTCGTGGCACGGTCGGATGGTCCCAGACCGGGAGGTCGGACGGCATGTCGTCGGCATGGAAGTCAGCGTGGCGACCAAGAAAGGCCTCGATCTGGTGCTCGTTCTCGCGCGGGGAGATCGTGCATGTCGAGTAGACCATTGTGCCGCCGGGCCGCAGTACGTCCGCGCCACGCTCGAGGATCCTCCGCTGGAGCTCCGCGAGCTGGGCGACGTCGCGCGGCTCCTTGCGCCAGCGCGCGTCCGGCCGGGCGGCGAGCGTGCCGAGGTCCGAGCACGGCGGGTCGACGAGCACGCGGTCGTAGCTGCCGTCGATCGGATCCGCCGCGTCGGCGACGACAACGCTGACGTTGGCCGCGCCCATGCGGGCGGCGGTCCGCCGCAAGGCCTCGGCGCGGCCCGGGTGACGTTCCACGGCGGTGATGCGGCCCGCGTTGCCCATCAGGGCGGCGAGGTGGGTCGTCTTGGCGCCGGGGGCCGCGCACAGGTCGAGCACGTGCTCGCCGGGCCGGGGGTCGAGCGCGCGCGCGACGGCCTGGGCGGCGCGGGACTGCGGCATGAACAGCCCGTCGTGCCACTGCGGCGAGGAGAACGCGTCGAACGGGCGCGTGAGCAGCAGGGCGTCGGGGAGATCGCCGGCCGGCGCCGCGGGAAGCTGGGCGGCGAGCGCTTGGACCGTGGTCTTGAGCGTGTTGGCGCGGATGGCCGCCTCGGCGGGCTCGTTGTCGGCCGCCATCAGGGCGCGGGCCGCCTCGGCGCCGAGCTGCTCGAACCACATCTCGGCGATCCAGAGCGGGTGCGAGTGGCGCAGCGCGGCCTCCTCGGGGGTGCGCTCGGGCAGCGCGTCGATGAGCGGCCGCGCCTCCCGGGCGGCGCGTCTGAGGACCGCGTTCACGAGCCCGGCGCCGCCGCGGCTGTGGCGCTTGGCGAGCTCGACGGATTCGCCGACCGCCGCGTGCGCGGGCACACGATCCATGAACGCGAGCTGGAAGACGCCCAGCCGCAGCGCCGCGAGCACGGCCGGTTCGAGCTTGGCGGTCGGGCGTCTGGCGAGCGTCTGGATCACGTGGTCGAGCGTCGCCTTGCGCTGGACGACGCCGTAGGCGAGGCGCGTCGCCAGGGCGCGATCGCGCGGCGCCAGCCCCGCCGCCTCCGCGTGCAGCGCTCGGTCGGCGTACGCGTCCTCCTCGAACACCCGCCTCACGACCGCGTACGCGCACGCGCGCGCGTCGTTCGCGCGCGGCTGACCGGCTCCGCGTCCCCGGCCGCCCGCGCGCGGCTGGGGGCCCGGCCCGGGGGGTCGTGACCCGGTTCGGCTTGACTCGCCGCCCGCTTGCTGCTTGGGTCGAGCGGCATCCCTCGCGTTCGATCTCGGAGCGGAGCGGGCATGCTCCGCCCGTGGCGCCGGCGGCGTCGAGTTACCGAATTCCGGGTTATCGCAAACGCGCATTTTGGGGGATTTCCAGGCAGTTTCGCTGGGCGTCGAACGTTCGTCCAATCGGGCGTCCAAACACTCAATTTTGATGGCGTAGGGGCTCAAGCACCCCGTAGAACTTGCCGATAGCTGCCTCGGAAGGGGATTACACATGTCGCTGACGAACACCAATCGCGAGGCCCGGCGCCCGGTGCGCTCGGTTGGCCTGCGCGATCTGCGGTTCGCCGGCACCGTGGCAGCCGGACTGGTCGCTGGGGTGCTCGGCGTCGGGGCCTTGAGCGCCCCTCTCCTCGGTTGGACCGACTGGCCGGACACGCTCCAGCCGGGCGGCAACAACCAGACCACCACGATGCGTTCGCCGCAGCAGCGCGCCACCGTGGCGCAGCCGCCGCGTACCGGCGCGCGCACGCCGAGCGGGCCGACGGCCGTTCCGAGCGTGGGCACCACCGCGCTCGTGGCCGCGCCCGGCGTGACCGGCATCACGCCGGTCGTGACCGGCGGCGGCGGCGGCACGCCCGCGGTCGTCCGTACGGTCGACCGCACCGGCACCAGCCGCCAGGGCGCCGGTAGCGGCGAGTTCGGCGGCGACGGCTTCATCGCGCCGTCGAACATCACCGACACGGACAACAACCGCCTGCCCGACGCCTGGGAGCAGCAGTACAGCCAGAGCGGGGGTCTGAACCCGGACGCCGACGACGACGGCGACGGCCTCTCCAACTTCGACGAGTTCATGCTCCGCACGAACCCGAGGAGCCGCATCACCGACGGCGCGCTCGACGCCGAGGTCGATACGGACGGCGACGGCCTGCCGAACGCCGAGGAGATCGCCCTGGGCGGGCAGCCGTGGCTGCCGGACACCGACGGCGACGGCGTCCTGGACGGCGACGTGGACACCGACGGCGACGGCATCAGCGACGCCAACGAGGTGACCGACGGCACCGACCCGACGACGGTCGAGGCGCCGCCGACCACGCCCGCCCCGGTCGCGCCCCCGGTCGACAACCCGGACAACCCGACCCCGCCCCCGGCCGACGACGGCAGCGATCCGATCGGCTCGCCGCCCGATCCGGTCGAGGTCGAGGACCCGGCCGACGACGGCGATGCGCCGACGCCGCCGACGCCCGCGGCACCGGTCGACAGCCCGGCCGCGGCCATGGCCCCGATCGCCGACGCGCCGACCGCCGCCACGGACACCGGCCACGCGCTGACGGCTCCGACGATCCACAAGGCCCCGGCTCCGACCGCGGACGACGCTCCGGCGAGCCATCCGGCTCCGGCCGCCGACCCGGCTCCGGCCCCCGCGGCGGACAAGGCCCCGGCCCCGGCCGCCGACAAGGCTCCGGCCCCCGCGGCGGACAAGGC
>DASSUW010000076.1:0-2740 GCA_035706585.1 Solirubrobacteraceae bacterium
CTGCGCGCCGCCTGCGACCAGGTCGCCCGCTGGCAGCGCGAGACCGGTCACGACGGCCTGCGGCTGACCGTCAACGTGTCCGCCCGCCAGATGGCGGCGCCGGACTTCGTGGAGACCGTGCAGGAGATCCTCGCCGACACCGGTCTGCACCCCGACTCGCTCGGGCTCGAGATCACCGAGCGGCTGCTGCTCGAGGAGACGCCGGGCACCGCGCTGACGATCGAGCTGCTGCAGGCGCTCGGCGTCCGCCTGCTGCTCGACGACTTCGGCACCGGCTACTCGTCGCTGCGCTACCTGCAGCGTTACCCGCTCGACGGCCTGAAGGTCGATCGCGCGTTCGTCTCCGGCCTCGGCGAGGACGGCGACGGCGACGGCGCGATCGTCGAGGCGATCGTCGGCATGGCGCGGGCGCTCGGCATGGGCGTGATCCCCGAGGGCGTCGAGACCGAGGGCCAGCTCGCGCGGCTGTGCGCGCTCGGCTGCGACCACGCGCAGGGCTTCCTGCTCTCCAAGCCGCTGCCGGCCACGGACATCGAGTCGCTGCTGCGGAGCCCGGTCTGATGCGCGTCGCGCTCTCAGAGGTCCTGGGAGCGCTCTCGTACGCGCTCGACCTGACCGAGGGCGAGCCGCCCGGTCACGCGGTCCGCACGACCGCGATCGGCATGCGCCTGGCCGAGCAGATCGGCCTGTCGGACGAGGAGCGCTCGTCGCTCTTCTACGCGCTGCTGCTCAAGGACGCCGGCTGCTCGGCCAACGCGGCGCGGCTGTCTTCGCTGTTCGGGGCCGACGACCACCCGACCAAGCGCGCCATGAAGGTCACCGACTGGTCGCGCACGGGGTCGCTCGCGCTCTCCACGTGGCGCTCGGTCGCTCCGGGCGCCGGGCCGCTGGCGAAGGCGCGGCAGATGCGGCGCATCACACAGGAGGACGACGTCACGCGCGAGCTGATCGGCACGCGCTGCGAGCGCGGCGCGCAGATCGCGCGCATGCTCGAGCTGCCGGAGGCCACGGCGGACGCGATCCGGGCGCTGGATGAGCACTGGGACGGCTCCGGGCAGCCGCTCGGCCTGCGCGGCGACGAGATCCCGCTGTCCGGACGGATCCTGTGCCTCGCGCAGACGGTCGAGGTGTTCGTGCGCACGACCGGTCTGCGCGGCGCGCTGGGCATGGCGCTCAAGCGGCGCGGCCGCTGGTTCGACCCCGCGCTCGTCGACGCGCTGCTCGCGGTCCGCGACGACCGCGCCTTCTGGGCGCCGCTCGAGGACGCCCGCTGCGTGCCGGCCGTCGCCGCCTGGGAGCCGGCCGACCGCGTGCTGAGCGTCGGCGAGGATCGGCTCGACCGGGTGGCCGACGCGTTCGCCCAGGTGATCGACGCCAAGTCGCCGTTCACCGCGCGCCATTCCGCCGAGGTCGCCCGCTGGGCGGTGGAGACCGGAGCGGTCCTGGACCTCGATGGCGCAGAGCTGCGCGACCTGCGCCGCGCCGGACTGCTGCACGACATCGGCAAGCTCGCCGTGTCGAGCCGGATCCTCGACAAGCCGGGACGGCTGGAGCCGGACGAGATGGCGGCGATCCGCGAGCACCCGCGCTACACGCAGCAGATCCTCGAGCGCGTGGCGTGCCTGCGCGGGATCGTCGAGACCGCCGCGTCGCACCACGAGCGGTTGGACGGACGCGGCTATCACCGCGGCCTGTCCGCGGCCGAGCTCTCTCGACCGGCCCGGATCCTCGCCGTGGCCGACATCTACGAGGCGCTGACGGCGGACCGGCCGTACCGCGAGGCGATGACGCGCGAGCAGGCGCTCGCGATCGTGCGCGAGCAGCGGGGCGTCGGGCTGTGCCCGGTCGCCGTCGACGCTCTGGAGGCGGCGGCTCTGGGCTGGGTCGCCGGCTTGGGCACGGGCGAGCTCCGGGCCGCGCCGCCGGTTTCCGCGCGCGACTGAGCGCACACCCAGGGCGCCTGGCGCTTTGACGTCGCATAGCGACGTGAATGCGCCACGCGCCGGCGATCCAGCCTCCCTCGATGCCCGGAGTCCGCTCCGCACTACGATCCGTTCCGTGGTGATCAGCGTTCGCCTGTTCGCCGGCCTGCGCGAGCGCGCCGGCACCGACCGGCTCGAGATCGAGCTGCCGGACGACGCGCGCGTGGCCGATGTCCTCGCCGCGATGGCGTCCACGCCGGTCGGCGCGATCAGACCGCGCGAGTGCGTCGTGGCGGTCAACCGCGAGTACGCGAACGCCGACGAGCCGGTCAGCGCCGGCGACGAGATCGCGCTCGTGCCGCCGGTGAGCGGCGGCGAGAGCCCGGTGCGCCACATCAGCGTCACGGCCGAGCCGCTCGACGTCGCCGCGCTGGCGGCCGCGGTGCGCGACCCGCGGGCCGGCGGGGTCGTGGTGTTCGAGGGCGTCACGCGCGACGTGCCCGAGCTCGACTACGAGGCGTACGCCGAGATGGCGCAGGCCAAGCTCGAGCAGATCGCCGCCGCCGAGGCCGAGCGCCACGGGCTGTGCGCGGTCGCGATCGCCCATCGCACCGGGACGGTCGCGCTGTCCGAGCCGTCGGTGATCGTCGCCGCCAGCGCGCCGCATCGCGGCGAGGCGTTCGCCGGCGCCCGCGCGCTGATCGACCGCGTCAAGGCGGAGGCGCCGATCTGGAAGGTGGAGGTCGACGGCGCCGACCGGCGCCGCGTCGAGGGCACGCTGCCGCCGACCTAGCGCTCGCGCCGGTCTGCCCCTCGGG
>DASSUW010000077.1:0-4700 GCA_035706585.1 Solirubrobacteraceae bacterium
CGGCGAACAGGGCGGCGAAGGCGATCCGGGGGCGGGACATGGCGCCAACGGTCGCGCGCGCGCCCGTCTCTCCGCATCAGGGGTTCCCCTAGGGTGCGTGTGGCGCCGGCTCGGCCAGATCCTCCGAAAGCCGGTCGATGAACGCCGACAATTCGGGGTGTTCGTCCGGCCCCCACTCGGCGGCGAGCGCGCACAGCGCCCCGCGGCGGGCGTCGGCGAGCGCGTCGACGGCGGCGGCGCCGTCGGGCGTGAGCCCGGTCTCGCCGTCGCCACCGTCGGTGAGCAGGCCGCGCCGGTGCAGCTCGCGGCACGCACCGCGGACCTCGTCCACCTCGAGCTCGCTCGTCTCGGCGACCGCGCGCACGTCGAGCGTACGGTCGTGCGCGGTGCGCACGAGCACCCAGCCCTCGAGCGGTGTGACGTCGAGCCCCGAGAGCGTCGTGGTGCGGCGCACGAAATCCTCCGCGCCCTCGCGGCCCACGAGCTGGCTGAGCTCGCGCGCCACCGTGCGGACGGACTCCGGATGCTCCGGCGTCGCGAACGCCTCGTGCATGCCCGCGGTGGCGACGGTCTGGCGCAGCGGCCGCTCCTCGAGCAGCCACGTGAGCAGGAACGCGAACGCGATCACGAACGCCGCGACGAGGAAGACGAGGTCGAGCGCGTCGGTGAACGCGGGGATGCGCGGCGCGCCGCCGGCCTGCAGGTCGGTCAGCCGGTTCGTGAAGATCGAGCCGAGCACCGCGGTCCCGATCGAGCCGCCGATCGAACGGAACAGCGTCGCGCCCGACGTCGCGACTCCGAGTTGCTCGTACGGCACCGCGTTCTGCACCGCGAGCACGAGCACCTGCATCGTCATACCGAGCCCGAGGCCGAGCACGAACATCTCGAGCGCGGCGAGGCTGGTGCTCGTGCCGTCGTCCAGCGTGCTGAGCGCGAGCATCCCGACGCCTGCCGTCGCGGTGCCGAAGATCGGCCAGCGCTTGTAGCGGCCGGTGCGCGAGATGATCTGCCCCGAGGCGATCGACGCGATCAGCACGCCCGCCATCACCGGGATCAGCTGCAGGCCGGACTCGGTGGGGGAGGCCCCGCGCACGACCTGCTGGAACAGCGGCAGGTACGTGAGCGCGCCGAACAGCGCGAAGCCGACGACGAAGCCGATCGCGCTCGTCACGACGAAGACGCGGTTGCGGAACAGCTCCGGCGGCAGCACGGGCTCCGGCGCCTGCCGCTCGACCGCCACGAACGCCGCGACCCCGACCACGGCGGCGACGCCGAGGCCGATGATGAACGGCGAACCCCAGTCGTAGGAGGTGCCGCCGAGCGTGGTGGCGAGCACGACCGCGCTCAACGACACGGCGAGCAGCGCGGTGCCGAGGTAGTCGACCGCGTGCTCGACGCGCTCGCGCACGCCGGGGAGCGTGAACGCGAGCACCGCCATCGCGGCGATGCCCAGCGGCAGGTTCACGTAGAAGATCCAGCGCCAGGACAGGTGCGACGTGAAGAAGCCGCCGATCAGCGGCCCGGCGACGCTCGAGACGCCGAACACCGCCCCGAACAGGCCGACCCACTTGCCGCGCTCGCGCGGCGGCACGACGTCGCCGATCGCGGCCTGGGCCGACACCATCAGGCCGCCGCCGCCGAGCCCCTGGACGGCCCGGAACGCGATCAGCTCGGTCATGCCCTGCGCGAGCCCGCACAGCGCCGACCCGATCAGGAACAGCACGAGCGCGACCTGCAGCACGATCTTGCGGCCGTAGAGGTCGCCGAGCTTGCCGTACAGCGGCGTGACCGCGGTGATCGCGAGCAGGTACGCGGTCACGACCCACGAGATGTGCTCGAGCCCGCCGAGGTCCTCGACGATCGTCGGCAGGGCGGTGCTGACGATCGTCTGGTCGAGCGATGCCAGCAGCATCACCATCATCAGGCCGCTCGCGACGAGCAGCACTCCCCGCCGGTCAGTCGTGGTGGGCACCCGATCGCCCATCTACCCGCGAGCTACCATGGGATAAGCCGCGTGCAGCCCCCGAGGCCGTCCTTCCGGGCGCGCGCCGATGATCTTCCCGAGCGTACGCCGCCTGGTGCGCTCGTTCCCACGACCTGGAGGTATGCCATCCATGGCAGTTGAAGAGAAGCTTGCTCTCGAGGGTGTCGTCGAGGAGTCGCTGCCGAACCTGATGTTCCGCGTCGAGCTCGACAACGGGCACTCCGTGCTCGCCCACATGGCCGGCCGTATGCGCCGCGCCCGCATCCGCGTGAACCCGGGCGACCGCGTCCGTGTCGAGGTCTCGCCGTACGACGTCACCCGCGCGCGCCTCATCTACCGCCTCAAGTAAGCGCCCGCCGGACGAGCGCGTCGAGCGCCCGGTCCGGCAGCACCCGGGCCAGCATGGCCCTGACGCGGGCGTCGCGTCCGACGACGTACCGCGTCCGCGGTCGGCTCGCGGTCAGCGCGTGGCCGACCGCTTCGGCGACCGCCTCCGGCGGCAGGCCGTCCGTCTCTCCGCGCGCCGCCTCGCGCCGCAGCGCGTTGATGATCGTCTCGTAGCGGCGGCGGGCGTCGGCCGGCATGGCGTCCACGAGCTGCTCGCCCTCGGCGCGGCTCTTGCTCCACACCGGCGTGGCGATGGCGCCCGGCTCGACGCACGCGACGTGGACGCCGTGCGGGCCGACCTCGCGGCGCAGTACGTCGCTGATCGCCTCGATCGCGAACTTGGACGCGGCGTACGGGCCGGTCAGCGGGATCGCGAAGCGGCCGCTGATGGAGCTGATGTTCACGATCCGCCCGCGCGCCGCGAGCAGCGCGGGGAGGACCGCCTGCGTCACGGCCACCTGGCCGATCACGTTGATCTCGAGCTGCCGCCGCCACTGGTCGATCGGCAGGACCTCGACCGGGCCGTTGACCGCGATGCCGGCGTTGTTGACCAGCGCGTGCAGGCTCGGTCCGACGCGCTCGGCGGCGGCCGCGACGTCGGCCGCGGACGTGACGTCGAGCCTGACCGGCTCCAGACCGGGCGGTGCGTCGGCTTCGTCGCGCACGCCCGCGAGGACGTGGAAGCCGCGCTGCGCGAGGTGAAGAGCGCACGCGCGGCCGATGCCGGTCGACGTGCCGGTGACCAGCGCGATCCGTGCCATGGGCGCGACGATACGCTCTCGCGGTGGATCAGCCGGTGCAGCGGGTGTGCCCGCACTGCGCGCGCATCTCGTTCGAGAGCGGGGCGCGCTGCCCCTACTGCGGGAGCTCGTTCGTGCGGCGGGGGCTCGCCGGCCTGGCGATGCTGCTCGCCCTGTTCGCGGTCGTCGTGGTCGGCGGCGTCGCGCTGCTGCTGATCGCGTTCGGCAACGAGCTCGACAGCCGGATCGACCGCGAGGTCGATCGCGTCCACCGCGAGTTCCAGACCGACTTCGACGGCATCCGCCAGGAGGTCCGCGAGGAGCTCGACCGGCGCTTGCCCGAGCCGACGCCCTGACCGGTGGTCGTCTCCGGCCGGCGTCGTCTCCGGGCCTGCGTCCTCTCCGGGCCCGCGCCTTCTCCGGGCCCGCGCCTTCTCCGGGCCTGCGCCCGCTCCGGGCCCGCGCCGGCTCCGGGCGGCGCCCTCTCCGGCCCGCGACGGGCGTCAGCCCCGCATGCGGAAGTGCAGGTGGTCGTCGTGGTGCACGAGCGGCGTCACGATCTTGCGCGGTCCGCGCAGGTGCAGCGACGGGCCGACGAACACGTACTCGGCTCCGGCTTTGACGAACGCGTCCACGAGCTCCTGCGCGGCGCGCCGGTCGACCTGGCTGGGCTTGAACGGGCGCCGGAGCCGGCCGTCCTTGCGCGGGTAGTAGACGTCGACGTCGAGGCCGTTCTGGTGTGACGCGTGCCCGAGGCCCCCGAACTGCCTGCCGAAGTTGCCGCCGTCGGGGCGTGAGAGGTCGCCGATCAGGATCGGCGGCGCGTTCGGGTGGCGCTGGGAGTACTCGGCGGTGACGCGGGTCACGGTCGCGACGAGCCGGTCGGTGCCCCAGCGCCGCCACGGACGGTTGCCGACGCGCTTGAAGATCGGATCCCACGTCAGGTAGCCCGGACCGACCGCCGGCAGCTCGACGCCGTTGATCAGCCGGCCGGCCCACGGCTGGCCGGCGGCCCGCGACGGGGCGCCGGGATGGTGGGGCAGCGCGAGCGCGACCAGAGTGAGCACGACGGCGAAGGGCACCGTTCCTACGGTACGGCGCCGGACGCGGTCGCGGTCGTCAGCCGATCGCCTGGGCGATCTGGCCCGGGCGCGCGGCGACGAACCGCGTGTGGGGGAACTTGCGGGCGACCGGCGTCACGGCGACGCGGTCGTCCAGCCCGACGCCGACCACGAGGTCGTAGCCCCGGGCGGCGAGGTAGTGAGTCACCGAGAGCTGCTCGGTCGGGGTGCGCGTGACGCGCAGCTCGGCGGTGCCGTGCGACCGGGCCACGGCCGCGCGAGCTTCCGCGAGCACGGCCGGCTGCACGCCGGCCGTCGTGTCCACGACCACCACGACCCGCCGCTCGGGAGCGGCCGAGGCGACCTGCGACACGCCCACGAGGGCGAGTGCGAGAAGCCCGGCAACGATGAGAGAACGGGGAGTCATACGATTGAGCGTAATACGTATGAATGGATGTTTCAAGGGCTCGTGGCGGCGGGATCGGCCGGCGCGCGGTTGTCGACTTCCGGGCGGTATGCGCCCGGAAC
>DASSUW010000078.1:0-7403 GCA_035706585.1 Solirubrobacteraceae bacterium
CCGCCATCCGGCGGCTCGGGCGGCGGACGAGGGCGACGTGCTCGCTCACGCCCGGGACGCTACTCGCTGCCGCCGCGCGTCAACGCGGCGGCGCCAGGAGCACGGGCGCGAGCGTGGTCGTGCCGGCCGCTCCGACGCAGGCGACGGCGATGCGCGTGTCGGACGGGCCGGTGTCGACCCTCCCCAGCCACGTCAGGCGGCCGTTCGGCGGCGTGTCGCCGACGACCGACGGGCTGACCCACGTGGATGGCTCCAGCCGGCCGTCGGCGTCCGTCACCGCGGCCCGCAGGTCGGCGATCGTCCTGCGCTCGTACAGCCTCACGGCGACCAGGCGATAGCCCGCGCCACCGCGGTCGACGGTGTCGATCGTGAAGCGACCCGGTGGCAGCCGCCGCGGACCCCGGTACGTGCAGCGCCGCCCGTCGAAGCTCAGCGTGACAGTCGGTCGCTCGCGGGCGATCGTGGCGCGCCGCCCGCCCAGCAGCGTCGTCAGGAGGTGGTTCTCGAACCCGGCGCGCCGCGCGCCCACGGCGACGCGCACCCGTCTTGCGCTCCGCGCCGCGACGACGCGTCCGTACTCGGCGCCGGCCGTGGTCGCGACCGCCAGGCGCCGGTCCTCGAACCTGAGCAGACCGGGCTGTGTGACGGCCGTCGCCGCGAGCGGGTCCCAGAAGTACTGACCCCCCGCGAACAGGAACGCGTTCCGGCGCAGGAGCGACCAGGCGGTCGCGGCCGCGGGCGTCGCGTCGTGGTGGCGGCGCAGCGCGGTTGCGAAGGCCGGCGTGATCGGCACGTCGTTCGTCGCGTCGAGCGGCACGAGCGTGACGGGCACGCCGGCGGCCAGCACGATCCGCGCGGCGGTCGGGTCGACCCAGACGTTGTACTCGACGTCCTCGTGGCCGGGTCCGATGTTCCCGGGAACGCCGACGGCGCCGGCCATGGCGTAGATCGCACCGATCCGCGACCGCACCGCCGGATCGGCGCGCAGCACGGCGGCCGTGTTGGTCATCGGCGCCAGCGACAGCACGGTCACGGTGGCGGTGGCATCGCCGAGGACCGAGCGCAGGAGCACCTCGGCGCCGCCCGGCTCGACCGTGCGGCGCGCGGGCGGGAGCCGCAGACCGTAGAACGCGTCGGCGGCGTCGCGCCACTGTGCGGGGAAGGCGTTGAACCCGGCGAGCGGGTCGGCGCGCCCGCAGGCGACCGGCACGTCGCCGCGACCCGCCTGCGCGAGCAGCGCGAGCGCGTTGGCCGCGCCCTGCGGGCAGCGCGCGACGCCCGTGCCCGACACCGTGACCGCGCGGATGTCGACGTCGTCGCGCTGCGCGAGATAGAGCAGCGCGAGGATGTCGTCGGTGCTCATGTCGGTGTCGACGACGACCGGCGTGCGGCCCGTGGGCGAGCCGGACCGCGCCTCGGTACCGCCGCCGCAGCCCGCGACCGCCGCGATCACGAGCGCCGCAACGAGCAAGGGTCGCAGGAGCGTCATAGGAGGTCCTCGACGAGACCGTAGGACCCGACGCGGGCGCGCGCATCGGCGGTGTTCCGCGCGTGGGCGGGACGGACTACGGACTGTCGGTCTTCGTCTGCGGATCCCCGTCGGCGGCCGCGGCGAGCCTGGGCACGAGCTGATCGATCAGCACCGGGATGCTGAGCACGCTGACGAACGACGTCGCCTCGTACAGCTCCCCGGCCTCGGCCAGGAACACGTCACGGCCCTCGCGGCTCACGGCCAGGCGGCTGTAGACGTCGTTGTCGCGGATCTTCTTCTCCGGACCAGGGTCGGCGAACCACACGAGCGCACCGACGTCGAGCAGGTCGAGCTTCTCCTCGGACAGGTTGCCGCCGAACTCCTGCTTGCCGCCGATGTCGCGCAGCGCGTCCGGGAACGTGAAGCCGAAGTCGGTCAGCAGCCGCGAGCGCGCGTCCTGCGGGCCGTAGACGTAGACGCCCTGGTACGGCGTGGCGACGGCGGCGGTCTGGCCCCGGAACTCGGGGTGCTCCCGCTTGACCGCGTCGAGCTCGGCCTGCGTCTCGTCGCGGAGCCGCTCGGCCTCCTTCGGCTGCCCGATCGCGCGGCCCACGGTGACGATCTCGTCCTGCCACGAGGAGCCCCAGTCGACCTGGCCCGGCGGCTGCGCGACGGTCGGCGCGAGCTTGGAGAGCGTGTCGTACTCCTTCTGCGTCAGGCCCGAGTAGACGGCGAGGATCAGGTCGGGCCGCAGCGCGGCGATCCGCTCGAACTGGATACCGTCGGTGAAGCTGAGGACCTCGGGCTTCGGCGCGTCGCCGAGTGCCTTCTCGGCCCACGGGAAGATCGCGCCCGGATGCTTGCCGTACCACTCGGTCGTCGCGACGGGGACGACGCCGAGCGCCAGGAGCGCGTCCTGCTCGCGCAGTCCGGCCACGACCACGCGCCTGGGTGCCTTCGTGATGGTGGTCGAGCCGAACTTGTGCTCGATCGTGACGGGGAAGGCGGCGGGCTCGGCGGCCGTGGCCGCGGCGCTCGAGGTGATGACGTCGGGCTCGTCGCCGCAGGCGGTGAGCAGCACCGCGGCGAGGGCGAGGGCGAGAACGATCCGGGTCATTGTTAGGGCACCCTAACTCATACCGAGTTAGGGTGCCCTAACGGATTACTGGTAGGTCGCCCGGCAGGTGCCCGTGATCGTCGCGAAGCGCGCGTACTGGATGCCCTTGACCGTCTCGGTCGTGAACGGATGCGCCGAGCCGCCGCACGTCAGCGCGCTCAGCGTGCCGCTCGGCCCCTGGACCGGGAGCAGCGTCTGCAGGCCGTCGGCTCCGGCGCCCACGGTCGTGACGAAGGTGAACACGCCGGTGCCCGCGTTGAAGGCCATGCCGCGGATCGTCGAGCTGTTGCGCCCGTCGGTCCACGTCAGCAGCTGCTTGAAGGAGATCACCGGGACGCTGCGCGCGAGCGCGGACGCGACGATCGCCTCGGCGCCCGGATGCGGCGCCGGGAAGTCGGTGTGCATGTTCGCGCCGAATGCCCCGTAGAAGCCGTTCGGCCCGACCGCGTTGTCGAGCAGCGCGTCGACGGTCGCCGGGTAGGCCTGCCCGGCCTCGTCGTTCATCGCCGTGTTCTCCTGGTAGACGTCGATCAGCGAGCCGTCGGTGTCGGCGAACCGCATCGGGAACCCGCCGCCGTTGAGGAAGCCGGGCTTGGCCCCGATCCAGCTCTGGGGGTAGTGGTAGTAGTTGGCGTCCATCCGGATCCCGCGCGCGAGCTCGATCCTGGCGACCGACGCCCAGTCCGGCCAGTCGACGCAGTGCGTGCGGCTCGACACCGGCGACGGCACGCTCGTGTACCGGGACGCCCACGACTGGAGCTGGCTGTCCCACAACGCCGCCATGTCCTCCGGGTCGGGACCGGACACGGGGCAGGACCCGAACTGCGGATGCAGCCCGACCTCGAAGCCCTGGGCGGTGTACGAGGCCGCGTCGGCGTTCGTGATCGTCGCGGTCGGATACAGGTACGACGTCGAGCGCACGCATTCCCACTTCGCCACGTCGCAGCCGGCGGGGCTGAGCGTCTTGTAGCGCTCGAAGTGGCTCACGGTGCCGCCCGGCGAGCTCCCCGGCGAGTGGTCGTCGCCGCTCATCACGATCGCCGCCTTCTCGCCTCGCGGCAGATACCAGAAGTGGGGGATCGGCATCCGGTCGCGCTCCATCAGCGTCACGAGGTTCATCAGCAGGCGCTGCTGCTCGTCGGCCTGCGGGATCGCGATCTTGTTCGTGTCGAGCCAGTCCGGCTGGACGTCGCCCGCCTTGGCGCCGAAGAACAGGTCGTCGGGCCGGATGCCGAGCGAGCCGTCGCGCTCCTGGCCGGCCCACGCCGGGTTGCCCTGGCGCGTGTAGACGACCGAGCGTGCGAGGTCGAACGTGAATGCCGCCGCCTGGCCGCCGCCGGACCCGACCGACCTCAGCGTCACCGCCGGGTTGCTCGTGGCCGTGCCGGCGTTCGAGTACAGCGTCGCGATCGCCTGCGCGCCGCTGAGGCTGTAGCGGTCGGCCGTGCCGTGGAACTGGATCGTGCTGCCGACGATGCCGGCCCCCGGCCCGGTCGTCGTGTCGACCTTCAGGTAGGCGTTGGACAGCGTGCTGGCGGCGTCGGCGAGGCCGAGCAGCCCGGCAAGCTGCTTGTCGGGCCGCATGGCGATCAGGTTGCCGCCGCCGTTGACCCACGTGGTGAGCGCGGACACCTGGCCGGCGTTCAGCGCGGTCTGCCCGAGCAGCACGACGTCGAAGTTGCTCAGGACGCTGGTGGAGATCAGCGAGGCGTCGAGCGTCGTGAACGCGTCGAGCCCCTCGTTGCGCAGGATCTCGCCGATGTAGGTGCCGAACGGGTTGCCGGCCGCGGACACCACGAGCACCTGCGGCGGCGACGCCTCGGTCGTGAACGTCCAGGTGACGTCGTTGGCGAGCGCGTTGCCCGCGAGGTCGGTCACGCCGCCGGCGCCGCCCTTCACGGTCGCGCGGTACGTGACGCCGTACTGCAGCGCGGCCTGCGGCGTCAGCGTCGCCGTGCTCGTCGGTTTGTCGTAGGTGACCGTGGCGGGAACGTCGTTGCCGCCCGGATCGGTGAGCGTGAACGAGCTGCCGGTGATGCTGCTCGCCCGCATCGTCTCGTTGAACGTGGCGGTGGCGACGGTGCCGACGTTCAGGCCGGCCGTGCCGTTGGCGGGCGTCTTGGCGGTCACGGTCGGCGGCGCGACGTCGGGCGTGATGCTGCGGTCCATGTCGCCCTGGATCTCGGCCGCCGTCAGCGCGCGGTTGTAGACGCGCACCTCGTCGATCAGGCCGTTGAAGTACTCGGTCCAGATCGCGTTGCCGCCGATCCGCAGCGGCGTGTTGTTGGCCGCGATGGCGCTCGTGGCGGCCTGGCTGGCGACCTGCGTGCCGTTGACGTAGAGCAGCAGCGTGCTGCCGTTGTAGGTGGCGGCGAGATGGGTCCACACGCCGGTCGGCACCTGCGTCGGCCCGCGGATCTCGTGGTCGGAGTTCGTGAAGACGTGCGCGGACGGGCGGTTCGTGTCGGTGCCCGCGTACAGCGCGGCGGCGTAGTAGCCGGGCCGCTCCTTGAACACGACGGTCCGCCAGTCGCTGCTCGTGATCGGCTTGACCCACGCCTCGAACGTCATGCCGCCGCTCAGCCGCAGCGAGGCGCTGTCGTTGATGTTCACGCGCGCGTTGGAGCCGTTGAACGACAGCGCGCCGTTGTACTTGCCGCCGGCCGCCCACAGCGTGTTCGAGAGCGAGCCGGTGTTGCCGTTGCCGGACTGGTCGGCGGTCGTGGTGCCGCTGCCCTCGTCGAAGCCGTAGGCGGCGACGAGCCCGGCCGGCGCGGAGAACGAGACGACCGCGGTGGCCTGGCTCGACGCGGGCCCGACGTTGCCGGCCGCGTCCTCGGCCGTCACCTTGTAGTAGTAGGTCCCGGCGCCGAGGCCGCCGTCCGTGTAGCTCGTCGCGGTCGGCTGCGCGATCCGGTTGGCGGCCGACGGCGTGAAGCCGCTGGTGGTGGAACGGTGGACGTTGTAGCGGAGGACGCCGACGTTGTCGGTGGCCGCCGACCAGGTCAGGTTGACGTTGCTGCCGGACACCGGGGCGCTGATCGTCGCCGGCGCGGTCGGTGCCTGCGTGTCGGTCGTGACCGTCGCGCTCGCCTCGTTCGACGCGGGGCCCACGTTGCCGGCCGCGTCCTCGGCGGTGACCTTGTAGAAGTAGGTCCCCGGCGTCGTCACGTCCTGGTAGCTCGTGCCGGTCGGCTGCGCGATCCGGTTCGCGGCGCTCGGCGTGAAGCCCGCGGTGGTCGACCGGTGGACGCTGTAGCGGACGACGCCGACATTGTCGGTCGCGGCGCCCCAGCTCAGCGTGGCCTTGCCGATCGCGCCGGTGGCGGTCAGCGTGCCCGGCGCCGACGGCGCGACGACGTCACCCGCGGTCGCGCTCGCCTCGTTGGACGGGGCGCTGACGTTGCCGGCCGCGTCCTCGGCCGTGACCTTGTAGTAGTAGGTGCCGCCGGACGGCGTGTCGGTGTAGCTGGTGCCGGTCGGCTGCGCGATGCGGTTGGCGGCGCTCGGCGTGAAGTCCGGCGTCGTCGAACGGTGCACGTTGTAGCGGACGACGGCGGTGTCGTCGGTCGACGCCGTCCAGTTGAGCTGCGCCGAGGTGAGCGAGCCGGTGGCGGTGAGGTTCGCCGGCGCGGTCGGCGCCTGGTTGTCCTGCGGGCCGACCGGCGCGTTCATGTCGGTCCCGATCTCGGCCGCGGTGAGCGCGCGGTTGTAGATCCGGACCTCGTCGATGAGGCCGCTGTACCACTCGCCCCAGATCGTGTTGCCGCCGAGCCGCAGCGGCGAGGAGGAGACGACGGCCGTGCCGGCGATCGCGGCGGTGGCCGCCTGCGTGCCGTTGACGTAGAGCCGCCCAGTGGCGCCGTCCCAGGTGAAGGCGAGGTGCGACCAGGTGTTGACCGGGAGCGCCGACGAGCCGCGCGCCCAGCGGTCGCCGCCTCCCCCGGTCGGGTACACGTGGCCGGCCGGTTGGCGTCCGTCGGTGCTGGCGTACAGTGCGTACGCGAGCTGGGACGGCTGCTCCTTGAGCAGCACGGTGTGCCAGTCGTTGACCGTCGCCGGCCGGACCCACGCCTCGAGCGTCAGCGCGGTCGTCAGGTCCAGCGAGTTGCTGTCCGGCACGGTGACCATGTTGTTCGTGCCGTTGAAGCTCAGCGCGCTGCCGAAGCGGCCGGAGGCGTTCCACGTGGCGCCGCTGAGCGTGCCGTTGTTGCCGGTGCCGGAGACGTCGGGCAAGGTCGTGCCGCTCCCCTGATCCATGCTGTAGGCGGCGACGAGACCCGGTGCCGCGGCGGACGCCGCGGACGGCATCGCCGCCATCGCGATCAACAGGCAGGCGGAGACCAGCAGGCGCTTCGGCATCCACCGATCATCGACCTCGGCGGCTGCCGTGTCTGCTGGCCATCAGTGCAGGATCGGCGCGCCTGGCACGGCCGCGTGCCCGCCGTCGTCGAACACGAGCACGCCGCCGTGGCGCAGCCACCCGTCGTCGCCGCTCAGCAGCGCCGCCTTGGCGCGGATCTCGGCCTCGACGGCCGTCGGCGCGACCGCGGTCGCCTGGACGATGCCGGTGAACGCCGGCCTGCCGGTCGACGGGTCGAGCAGGTGATGCGCCGGGCGGCCGGCGCCGTCGAGCCAGGCGCGGCGACCGATGCCGCTGGTCGCGATCGCGGCATCGGTCAGGCGCAGCGTCGCCAGCGTGCCGCGCCCGAACGGGTCGTCGACGTGCACCCGGCGCGCCGGCCCGCCGACGCGCAGGTCGCCCGCGCAGTCGATCGAGAAGCCGCGGTAGCGCGTGAGCTCTCCGGCGAGCAC
>DASSUW010000079.1:0-10212 GCA_035706585.1 Solirubrobacteraceae bacterium
GCCTGCGGCGTCAGCCGGTGAGGGTCGCCGTTGCCAGGTCACGCCGCGCCGGCGCTGAGCGCCTGCGGCGTCAGCCGGTCCGGCAGCGGGCCGGGCGCCGCCGGCGCCGGCAGCGGCAGCGGGCCGCCCTCGTCGATCACGGCCGGCTCGCCGGCCGCGACGCGGAAGCTGCGGAGCGTGAACGCCTCGCTCGGCTGGCGGCGCGTCTCGCGCACGGCCCGGTACGTCACGCGCAGCTCGCCGGCGGTCGCCTCGACGAGGCCGTAGCCCTTGTAGGCCTGGTTGGAGTACACGATCTGCGGGTTGTTGCCGAGCACGGCGGCGTCGATCAGCGCCGCGGCGGCGACCCGCTCGGGCTCGCTGTCGGCCACGCGGTCGACGATCCCGGGTGACGTGATCGACCCGCACACGAACTCGGTCGCCCGCACCGGACCGTCGATCGGGGTGTGGCGGCCGGTCCGCGTCACGTTGCCGGCGAAGTACGTGTGGATGTCGCCGGTGATGAACGCCACGTCCTCGATCCCGCGGCTCGCGATGTGGTCGATCAGCTCGGCCCGCTCGGCGCCGTAGCCGTCCCACGAGTCGGTGTTGAGCGGGTTGTGCGGCGGCGCGTCGAGCGACGTGATCATCACCTGGTTCGCGATCAGCTTCCAGCGCGCCTGCGAGGCGGCGAGCGCGTCCTTGAGCCACGCCTTCTGGGTCGCGCCGAGCAGCGTGCGGCCGGGCGCGTCGGTCTCGGACGGCGGGCACGGGTTCGACAGGAACGCGTCGCTCGGGTTGCAGGGCTGGTCGTCGCGGTACTGCCGCGTGTCGAGCAGGAACACGTCCGCCGCGCCGAGCGGGACCGCGCCGTAGATGTCACCGGTGCCGACGCGCGGCATGTGCTCGTACCAGGCGCGGTAGCCGTTCGCGCGGCGCTCGGCGAACGGCACGCGGCGGTTGCCCGCCGCGCCGCCCTGGGTCTCGCCGGCGTAGTTGTCCTCCACCTCGTGGTCGTCCCAGATCGCCAGCAGTGGGAACTGCCGGCGGACCTCCAGCAGCCGCTCGTCGGTGTGGTACAGCGAGTACTTGCGCCGGTACTCGGCGAGCGTCTGCGCCTCGCCGTCGGCGGCGGCGTCGTCCGCGCGCACCGGCGCGTTGCGCGACGTCTGGTCGGCGAACGCCTGCTCGTAGATGTAGTCGCCGAGGCAGACGACGAGGTCGACGTCCTGGCGCGCGAGGTCGGCGTGCGCCGTGTAGAAGCCGGCGATGAACTCCTGGCAGGAGAAGAACGCGATCCGCACGCGCTCGCGCGAGCCCGCTGGCCGCGCGGTGCGGAAGCGGCCGACCGGGGAGTCGGCGCCGGCGGTCGCGAAGCGGTAGTGGTACTCCTCGCCGGGCGCCAGGAAGCCGTCCTGCAGCCGCGCGCGGGCGGTGAAGTCGCGGTCGGGCTCGACCGGGACCTGCGCCCGGTGCACGACGTTGGCGAACGTCGCGTCGGTGGCCACCTCGAGGTCGACCACGGCCGGGTGGTCGAGCTCGTCGAGCCGCGTCCACAGCGTGATCGCCCGCGGGCCGGGCTCGCCGGAGGCGACGCCCTGGCGGAACACACCGTCGAGCGTGGCGGCGCGCGCGGCGCGTGGCAGCAGGGAGGAGGCGGGGCCGAGGATCAGCGCGCCCGCGCCGACGGCGGCTCCCCGCACGAACGTCCGTCGATCGATGCGCTTGGTCACATCGACGGGAACGCCGTCCGCCCGCCAAACTGGCGGTATCGGCGTGCGCGCCGCCGCGATGGCCAGGCCGCCTCGCTCTGGGCCAAACGGTGGCTACGCCGCTTCGGTCCGGGCGACGGCGGCTGCGCCGCTTCGCTCTGGGCGACGCCGGCTACGCCGCCTCGGCCGAGCGTGGATCGGTGAGCTCCGGGGCCACGATGAGCTTCGCCGGCGTGTCGAGGGCGGTGAGCTCGGGAAGCTGCTTCTCGGAGCCGGCGCCGGCCTCTTCGAGGCGGCGCAGCTGCGGCATCACGCGGGCGTCGAGCGACCCGGCGCCCTGGTTGTAGGCGTTCACGGCCGAGTTCAGCTGACGGCCGAGCTTCGCGTAGGACTCCAGGAACGGCGCGATCCGCTTGTGCAGCTCCCGGCCCGCGGCGGCGATCTCGCGCGCCGACTCGGCGATCTTCTCCTGCCGCCAGCCGTAGTAGGTGGCGTGCAGGAGCGCGATCAGAGTCGTGGGCGTCGCGATCAGCACGCCCTTCGCCGCGCCGTGCTCGAGCAGTGTCGGCTCGGCCTCCAGCGCGGCGCAGTAGACGCCCTCGTTCGGGATGAACATCACGACGAACTCCGGCGACGCCTCGAACTGCGCGTGGTAGGCCTTGGAGGCGAGCGCGTCGATGTGCTGGCGCGTCTGGCGGCCGTGCCGGCGGAGCAGCTCCTGCTGCTCGGCCTCGTCCGGCGATTCCAGCGCGCGCAGATACGCGTCCATCGGCACCTTCGCGTCCACGATGACGTCGCGGTCGGCGGGCAGGTGCACGACGAGATCGGGCCGCAGCCGGCTCCCGTCCGATCCGCTCACGCTGGCCTGGGAGACGAAGTCGACGTGCTCGGTCATGTTCGCGGCCTCGACGCAGTTGCGCAGCTGCATCTCGCCCCACGCGCCGCGGGTCTGCGGACGCTTGAGCGCCGAGACGAGCGTGCCGGTCTGGTCGCGCAAGCGGCCGACCTCGGCGGTCATCGACTCGAACAGCTGCCGCACCTGCCCGTGGGTCGTCCGCCGGTCGTACTCCAGCCGCTCGACCTCCGCGCTCACGCGCTTGAGATGCTCGGCGATCGGATCCAGGCTGCGCTTGATCTCCTCGGTGCGCTTGCCGAGCTCCCCGGCGGCACGTTCGCGATCCGCGGCTCGCTGCGCCGCCGCCAGGCGCTCGAGCTGCTCGGAGACCTGCCGCTGCGTGTCGGCGGAGATCGCCTTCATCTGCTCGGTGAGCTGCTCCCGGTTGCCCGCGACGAGCGCGATCTTCTGCTCGGTCGCGGCGCGCAGCTCGGCGAACCGCGGCAGCAGCACCAGCGCCGCCGCGGCGGCGCCCACCAGCACCCCGAGGACGAACAACGCAAGCGTCATGACGCCTCACCCCTCGGCGACCCGGCCAGCGTGAAGCGCGAGGTGCTCCCCCGCGACCGGGTTTGCGTGGAGAGCGGGGCGCTCTCTCGCGACCGGGTCGGCGTGGAGAGCAGGGCGCTCTCCCGCGACCGGGCCGGCGTGGAGAGCGGGGTGCTTGTGGGGCGGCGATGTGGCATGTGGCCTTCCTTGCTCGCGGTTGAGCCTTAGAGGTCAGGCAACGGGCCCAGGAACGTATCGCGGCCACCGGACGGAAACGCCATCTCACCCGATCCGGCGGATCCGCCGCGCTCGCTCGTGGCCGACGATGCCGCCATGCCGACCGACGCCGACACGCTCGAGCACGAGCCCGGGCCGACGAAGCACCGCAACTGGTGGGTCTGGGCCAGCGTCGCGCTGGCCGTCGTGGCGATCGGCCTGCTCGTGTGGGCGCTCTCGCTCAAATCGGACCTCGACGGCGCGAACGACGACCTGGCGGCCGCCGAGCAGCAGCTCGCCGCCACGCAGGCGGAGCTCGACGACGCGCAGAAGGAGCCGGAGGCCGTTCCCGCCGAAGACGAGGGCGACGGGGATGCGGCGCTGCTGGCCGCCGGCGCGGTGGCGGCGAAGGCGCTGTACGACGACCTCTCCGGGCAGCTCGGCGCGACGCAGGAGGACCTCGCGGCGACCCAGCAGCGGCTCGACGAGGCCGAGAAGCAGGCCGAGCAGGCCGAGAAGGACGCGGCGGCCGCCGAGAAGCGCGCCGCGGAGGCGGGCAGCGAGACCGAGAAGGCTCAGGCGGAAGCCGACCAGGCGCGAGCCGAGGCGGAGGCCGCGAACGCCAAGCTGGCGACCGCGAAAGATTGCGCGAAGGCGTTCATCTCGAGCTTCGGCACGCTGCTGGAAGCCGAGGATCCCGAGGCCGAGGCCGCCGACGTCAAGGAGCAGTTCAAGGGCATCGCGGCGGACTGCAAGGCGGCGCTCGAAGGCGGCTAGAGCGTCCGGCCGGTGAGCGCCACGCGGCCGGTGAGCACGGGCGCGTCCGCCGCCCGCCCGACGGCGACGTGGTGATCGCCGCCGTCGATCAGCCAGCAGCCGTCGCGGAAGCGCGCGAGCAGCCGCGGCTCGGCGGTGAGCGTGACGCGGCGCGTCTCGCCGGCCGCGAGCTCGACGCGCTCGAACGCCAACAGCCGCATACGCGGCGCGGTCAGGTACAGCTGCGGGACGTCGGCGCCCGCGCGCGTTCCGGTGTTCGCGACCGTGAACTTCGCGGTGACGGTCTCGCCGCCGGCGATCGCGAGGTCGTCGTAGGAGAACGTCGTATAGCCGAGCCCGTGGCCGAACGCGTACAGCGGCGTCTCGCCCCGCTCGGCGAACCACCGGTAGCCGACCTCGGCGCCCTCGTCGTAGGCGATCGTGACCGGCGTACCCCACGGCGTGCCGAGGCCGGGGAGCTCGGGGCGCGGGGTCTGCGCGAGGGCGGCGGGGAACGTGATCGGCAGCCGGCCGGACGGGTTCACCGCTCCGGTGAGCACCTCGGCGATCGCCTGCCCGCCGGCCTGGCCCGGGTACCAGGCGGCGACGATCGCGCGCACGCCGTCGCGCCATGGCATCGCGACCGGGTTGCCGGTCTCGAGCACGACGACCGTGTTCGGGTTCGCGGCCGCCACCGCCTCGATCACCGCGTCCTGGCCCCACGGCAGGGACAGGTCGGGGCTGTCGAACCCCTCGCCCTCCACGCGGACGGCGAACACGATCGCGACGTCGGCCGCCCGCGCCGCGAGCGCCGCCTCCGCCGGCGTCATCCCGGGATCGAACTCGATCGCGGCGTCGGGCAGGCGCGCGCGCAGCTCGTCGAGCGGCGCCGGCGGGAGCAGGTACAGGTTGCGCCCCACGCCCATCAGGCCCGGACCGCCGATCCTGATCACCTCGGCGTAGCCGCCGGGCGGGACGACCGCGCTCGAGCCCGTGCCGGCCGGGACGCCGACCTGCGCGTGCCCGCCGATGACCGCGATCCGCTGCGTCGCGAGCGGCAGCACCCCGTCGTTGGCGAGCAGCACGATGCCCTGGCGTGCGGTCTCGAGCGCGATCCGGTGGTGCTCGTCCATGTCGACGCGGGGCGGCTCCGTCCACGCGTCGACGCCTACCGCGTAGATCGAGCGCAGGATCCGGCGCACCATGTCCGACAAGCGCTCGGCCGGCAGCGCGCCCGCGGCATGCGCCTCGCGCAGCGCGTCCGTGAACGGCTCGGCGCCGAACAGCATCCGGTCGATCTGGGCGCCCGACTCCTGGTCGAGCCCGGCCAGCGCGAATTCCCACGCCGGCGTCGCGCCCCAGTCCGACATCACCCAGCCGGCGTAGCCCCAGTCGCCCTTGAGGATGTCGCGCAGCAGGTGCCGGTTGCCGCCCGCGTACTCGCCGTTGACCTTGTTGTAGCCGGTCATGACCGAGCCCGGGCGCGCACGCTCGATCGCGATCTCGAACGCGAGCAGGTCGGACTCGCGGTGCGCGTCCGCGTCGATCCGCGCGTCCAGCCAGTGGCGGTTGGTCTCGTTGCAGTTGAGCGAGAAGTGCTTGATCGTCGAGATGACGCCCTCGTCCTGGATGCCGGCGATCGACTCGGCGGCGAGGACCGCGGACAGCAGCGGGTCCTCCGACAGGTACTCGAAGTTGCGGCCGTTGCGCGGGTCGCGCGCGAGGTTGATCCCGCCGGCGAGCAGGACGTTGAAGCCGCGGCCACGGGCCTCGCGCCCGAGCATCGCTCCCGACGCGCGGGCGAGCGCGGGGTTGAACGCGGCGCCGAGCGCGAGGGCGGCGGGCAGCGCGGTTGCCGTGTCGCCCTCGCGGTAGCCCTGGTTCGTGATGCCGAGGCTCGCGTCGGTCATCAGCAGCGGCGGGACCCCGAGCCGCGCCACGCCGGGCACGTAGCCCGCGCTCATCGGGACGCCGTCCGGGATCCGCTCGTCGCGGACCGGGTTGAAGATGTTCGCGCCCATGACGCTGACGAGCAGCGAGAAGCGCTCCTCGTCGGTCAGCTGGCGTTCGGTCTCCTGCGCGCGGCGGTCGGCGTCCTCCACGCGCGTCACGCTACTCGGGTGGGATGACCGCCGCCGCCTCGGTCACGAGCTTCTTCCTGTCCGCGACCAGGAAGACGATCGCGCACCGGCGGGCGGGGGCCGTCGCGAGGTAGGCACCGTCGACGGCCTGGATGAGCCGCCCGTCGCGGCCGGCGATCGACAGCTGCTCGGTGTCGACGTCGCGGTCGCTCGCGGCGCGCTCGAGGCCGTCGACCAGGCCGGTGCCGCCCGTCTGGTCCTTGGCGTTGATCACCACGACGGCGGCGCCGACCCGCTTGCCCTCGTGGACGAGCACGCGTGCGTCATAGCCGCGCCAGGCCGTGCCGATGCGGTCCTTGAACTGGTTCGCGAACGGGTCCATCGCCGCCGGGTCGGCGCGCAGGAGCTCGAAGCCCGCGGGCACCGGCGAGCCGACGATGTCGCGAGCCTTCACGAACGGCGTGCCCTCGGGGCAGCGCGGGACGGGCGTCGGCTTCGCCGTCACCGCATCGCGCGCCCCGCACCCGGCGCCGGTCACGGCGACGGCGAGCACGATCGCGATCGGGCGCCACATTCGTGCCCTCCTACCCGGGTCGCCCGAACGCGCCACCGATACCGGGAATCAGCCGAGCGGCTCGATCAGCGCGCGGATGCGGGCGGTCCGGCGGCCGCGGATCTGCACGGCGAGGCTCGGGCCGGGCGTCGGATTGGTCGGTTCGCCGCGCACCGGCACGGTCGCGAGCGTCGCGCCCGGCGGGGCGCTCAGCCGCGCGAGCCGGTAGCCGCCGAGGTCGACCTGCCGGACGTCAGCGACCGGGATCGGCGCCTGCTGGACGGGCACGCGCTCGCCGCTGCGCAGCACCGCGACGATCGCGGCGCTCCAGGTCGGGAAGAACGCTCGCACGCGCGTGCACACGCGCCGGCAGCGCACGTCCCAGCGGCTCGCGATCGTCGCGGGCCGGAACACGTGCCGGGCGTCCACGCGCGCGCCCCGGCGCTGCACCCGGCCGCGCGCCTCGATCAGCCCGAACGGCCCGGCGTACGGCTTCCGGGGATACGCGCGCGGATGCGCGAGGGCGCCGGCCGGGGACCGCACCACCCGCAGCCGCGCCCCGTCGCGCGGCCGCTGCGAGTTCAGGAGCACGCGGCCGCGCCGGCCGCCGACGACGACCCCGAACGCGCCCGGTGGCCGGCCGCCGGTGCCGGACGCGACCCGCTGGCCCGGTCCGAACAGCCGCGCGAGCTCGATCCCGCCGTAGCCGAGGACGTCGCGGTCGTCGGGCACGATCGCGGTCGAGTAGCGCGGCGTCGTGATCGCGAGCCGGCCGGTGTCGTAGTCGTAGGCCCACAGCGGCGGCGGCTCGAGCGCCGGCTGCGACCCCATGCCGAGCCCGATCGCGTGGGCCACGGTGGCCAGGATCCGGGCGCGGAAGACCGCGCTGTCCGCCATCCGCGTGTCGATCCCGAACAGCAGCCGCGGCGCGAACTCGTCGCCGGCCTCGTCCGCCAACCGGCGGTAGAGCACGAGCCCCTGGTCGAACATCGACTTCGCCCACGCTCCCTCGTCGGGCGACCGCCAGAAGCGCGGCGTCGTGGCGATCGTCTGCAGCCCCTGCTGCGCGAACGCCCAGTACTGGCCCGAGTGCCAGCGCCGGAAGCCGCGCGCCGTGTCCCAGTTGAGGTAGCCGGCGTGCGTCCACGAGCCCGCGAGCAGCCGGAGCATCCACGAGCGCAGGCGCCGCTGCTGCGCGGCGGGCAGCGGCGGCATCCCGAGCCGCAGCGCCTGCTCGTAGTGCATCAGCGCCTGGATCGTGATGTTCGCGTACTCGGGCGTGTCGAGGTTGCTCGAGGCGCTGGCGCGGTGGTCGGGGCGGTAGTGGAACTCGTAGCCGAGTCCGAGGTTGGCGGACTTCATTCCCGCCATCGGGCGCGTGATCGCGGCCGCGAAGTCGCCGAGCTGGCGCCGGTAGTCGTCGATCAGCAGGCCGGGGTCACCGGTCACGGCCGCCGCCGCCGCGTACATCTCCGCGTTCCAGTTGATCTGGTTCAGGAGCCGCCGCGGGTACCGCCACGCCGGGCTGGCCGCGCAGGCGCCGACCTCGGCGACGATCCGCTGCACCGCCGCCGGCGACAGCCGCAGCTGCGCCCGCGCCCGCCATGCCCACGCGAGCGCGTCGGCGACCTTCGGCTCGAGCGACATGTGCTGGCGCAGCGGCTGGTCGAGGTCGACCGCCCAGCACGTGGACTGGGTCGGCGCCGGGGCCGGCCCGGTGCCCAGCCACGCGGGCGGCAGCGTCAGCCGGTCGACGAGCGCGCGCGCCCGCGCGTCCTGCCGCGTCGGCCCGACGTGACCGGTGTAGGCCGCGATCGCGTGGGTGACGAGCATCGCAGCGTTCTCGCGGATCTCGGCGTGGCCGTTCTCGTCGGTGTAGGCGAGCCGGTCGCCGCGCCAGCGATGATCGAGGCCGGCCATGTGCCGGTCGGCGAACGCCCAGTAGTCGGCGTCGGTGAACGATGCATGCGCCGGCGCCGCGCTCGCGACCCCGGCGACCAGCACGCACGCGAGGGCGGCGAAACGGCGCATTCCCCTCCAGTCTGACGCCTCGAGCGGCGAACGCGAGGTCGTGCGCCCGTTGATTTCGGACACCGAGCTCAGTGCGGCGCGAGGTTCTGCTAGGTTCCGGCAGAAGTCCGCGGATTCTCCATCGAAAGGCGGGAGGGGCCGTGTAGGGCGGCCTGGCGGGCGGAGGAGAAAGCAACTTGGGAGGGAGGCTCCCCATGCGGAAGGCGGCCCTGCTGGCCGGCCTGGTCGCGGCGATGAGCGCGGTGTTCGTGCTCCCGTCGGTGGCATCGGCAGCTCCGAAGTTCCGGGTCTTGGTCTTCTCCAAGACCGAAGGCTTCCGGCACGACTCGATCGAGACAGGGGTCGCGCGTGTCAAGCAGCTCGGGGCGGCGAACAGGTTCGCCGTCGACGCGACCGAGGACGCCGCCGCGTTCCGGGGCGCGAACCTGCGGCGCTACGACGCCGTGATCTTCCTGAGCACGACCGGAGATGTGCTCGACAACAAGCAGCAGAAGGCGTTCGAGAACTACATCGCGGACGGCGGCGGCTATGTGGGCATCCACTCGGCGGCTGACACCGAGTACGACTGGTCGTTCTACGGCAACCTCGTCGGCGCGTACTTCAAGCGGCACCCGGCGCAGCAGGACGCGACGATCAAGGTCGCGGACAAGGTCCACCCGGCGACGAAGCACCTGCCGGATCGCTGGAACCGCTTCGACGAGTGGTACGACTACCGCACGAACCCGCGCGGCGACGTGCACGTGCTGATGACGCTCGACGAGACGAGCTACGAGAACGGCACGATGGGCGCCGACCACCCGATCACCTGGTGCCAGGAGTACGGTGGCGGCCGCTCCTTCTACACCGGGCTCGGGCACACGAAGGAGTCCTACGGCGAGCCGGCGTTCCAGAAGCTCCTGCTCGGAGCGATCCGCTGGGCGGCCGGCAACAAGTCAGGCGACTGCGGCGCGACCGTCGAGGGCCACTTCCAGAAGGTCACCCTCAACGACTTCCCGATCGAGGGCATGGGCATCGCCACGCTGCCGAAGGGCCGCGTGCTGATGACCGAGCGCAAGGGCCGCGTGATGCTGCACGACCCGAAGACGGGCCTGAACACCGTGGCCGCCAAGCTCGACGTCTACCAGCACGACGAGGAGGGCGTCCAGAGCATCGCGATCGACCCGAAGTTCAAGAAGAACAAGTGGGTCTACATCTACCACTCGCTTCCGACCGGGGACACGCCGGTGGACGACCCGGCGACGCCGGACGTCAACGAGGGCGACGCGCCGTTCAACGGCACGGCGGAGGACTTCGCCAAGTTCAAGGGCACCATGCGCCTGTCGCGCTACAAGATGAAGGGCGACACGATCCGGCTCGGCACCGAGCAGAAGATCATCGAGGTGTCGGTCGACCGCGGCCTCTGCTGCCACGTCGGCGGGCACATCGACTTCGACACCCAGGGCAACCTGTACCTGTCGACCGGTGACGACACGAACCCGTTCGAGTCGCAGGGCTACAACC
>DASSUW010000080.1:0-25357 GCA_035706585.1 Solirubrobacteraceae bacterium
AGACCGGCGCCGTGCAGCCCTCGACGTAGTGCACGTAGGAGCCCTCGTCGGCGATGATCAGCGTCCGCTCGAACTGGCCCATGTTCTCGGTGTTGATCCGGAAGTAGGCCTGCAGCGGCATCTCGACGTGCACGCCCGGCGGCACGTAGACGAACGACCCGCCCGACCACACCGCGCTGTTCAGCGCCGCCAGCTTGTTGTCGTTCGGCGGGATCACCGTGGCGAAGTGCTCGCGCACGAGGTCCTCGTGCTCGCGCAGCCCCGAGTCCATGTCGAGGAAGACCACGCCCTGCTTCTCGAGGTCCTCGCGGACCTGGTGGTAGACGACCTCGGACTCGTACTGGGCGCCGACGCCGGCGAGGAACTTGCGCTCGGCCTCGGGGATCCCGAGACGGTCGAACGTCTTCTTGATGTCCTCCGGCACCTCGTCCCAGCTGCGCGAGGACTTCTCGGACGCGCGGACGAAGTAGTGGATGTTGTCGTAGTCGACCTCGGCCAGCATCGGCGAGCCCCAGGTCGGCTGGGGGCGCGCGAGGAAGTGCTCGAGCGCCTTCAGGCGGAACTCGCGCATCCACTGCGGCTCGTTCTTGTACTCCGAGATCTCCTCGACGATGCGCCGGTTGAGGCCCTTCGGCGCCTTGTAGAGGTAGTTCTCGGGATCGAAGAAGCCGTACTTCTCCTTGTAATCGGCGTTGATGCCGACCAGCGCCTGCTGCTCGGCGATCACTTCAGGGGTGGCCATGAAGTCAGTCGACCTCCACTCGAATCACGCCGTCCTCGACGGTCACCGGGAAGGTGTCCACCGGGACGTAGGCAGGCAATGTCAGGGGCTTTCCGGTCCGCAGATCGAACAGCGAACCATGGCGAGGGCACTCGACGGTGCAGTTGTCGGGATCGACCTCGCCCTCCATCAGATCCCCGTTGTCGTGCGAGCAGCGGTCCTCGATGGCGAGGATGTCGCCGCCGCAGTTGACGACGCCGATCTCGAGGTCCTCCCACATGACGACGCGCTTGGCGCCCGGAGGAAGGTCGTCGATGGCGCAGATGTCCACAAAAGTCCGACTCACGGGGTCGGTTTTAGTCTAGCGGCGCGCCGCGTTGAGACGGGGCGCGGCCGGGGTAGGGTCGCCGCGTGCTCGACGCGTGGACCCTCGAGGACGGCGGCCAGCCGGCGGAGGCGGTGGCCGAGCGGCTCGTCGCGTGGCTGGACCGCGCGCAGGCCAGCCTCGACCTCGCGCTCTATGACGTGCGGCTGCCCGGCACGGTCGGCGACACGGTGGCGGAGGCGCTGCGGCGCGCGATCGCCCGCGGCGTGCACCTGCGGATCGCCTACAACGACGAGGATCCCGGCCCGGACGAGCGGCCGTTCCAGCCGCCGCCTCCGAGCACGGAGCCGCACCGGCTGGAGGCGCTTGGCGCGGAGCTCAAGGGCATCCCGGGCTGGCGCGACCTCATGCACCACAAGTTCGCCGTCGCGGACGGCAAGGCGGTGTGGACCGGCTCGGCCAACTGGACGCTCGACTCGTGGACGCGCCAGGAGAACGTGCTCTGCACGCTCGACGACGTCGTGGTCGCTCACGCCTACGCGCGCGTGTTCCACGAGCTCTGGCGCGGCGGCGAGATCGGCTCGTCGGGCAGCTTCGACACCCCGGGAGCGGTGCGGCCGTGGTTCTGTCCCGGCCGCGGGCCGGAGCTCTCGCACCGGATCGCGAAGCGGATCGGCGCCGCGCGCCGGCGCGTGCGGATCGCCTCGCCGCTGCTGACGTCCGGGCCGATCCTGGCGGCGGTCAACGAGTGCGAGATCGAATCGCCGGCGTGTGCGATCTCACGCAGGTGCGGCAGGTGTTCCCGCAGTGGGACGCCAACCCGGCATCGGCGTGGAAGAGCCCGCTGCTGCGGCAGGCGATGCTGCGGTTCACCGGCAAGGACTCGACCCCGTATGCGCCAGGCTCGCTCCACGACTTCATGCACGCGAAGGTCACGGTGGCCGACGACGTCGTCTTCCTCGGCTCGTTCAACCTCTCGCGGTCGGGCGAGCTGAACGCCGAGAACGTGCTCGAGATCGCCGACGCTGCGCTCGCCGACCGGATGGCGGCATGGATAGATCGGCTGCGCTCCCGGTATACGAAGAGCCTCTGATGGCGTACGACGAGGCCGCGCCCGGGCTGGACCTCGACCTGGACGGCCTGAAGGCGGGCGTCCGGGCGCGTTTGGCGCGCAGCGGCGTGCTGTTCCGCCCGGTGAGCGGGCGGCCGGCGTTCCCGCTCGACCCGATCCCGCGCGTGATCGCCGAAGCCGACTGGAACCGCGTCTCGGGCGCGCTCGGCCAGCGGGTGCGGGCACTCAACGCGTTCGTCGCCGACGCCTACGGCGAGCGGCGGATCGTCCGCGAGGGCGTCGTGCCGGAGCGGCTGATCGAGACCGCTGAGCACTATGAGCCGGCGATGCGCGGCGTCCGAGTGCCGGGCGACGTGTGGGTCGGCGTGGCCGGCCTGGATCTCGTGCGCGACGACGACGGCGAGTTCCGCGTGATCGAGGACAACCTGCTGACGCCGAGCGGCTTCGGCTATGTCGCCGCGGCGCGCGACGCGATCCTGCCGGAGCTCGATCCTCCGGCCGCCGCACGGCCGCGCAGCTTCGCCGAGCTGCCGCTCGTGCTCGCGGGCGCGCTGCGTGCGGCGTCTCCGGTCGAGCGCGAGCCGTACCTGGTCGTGTTGACCGAGGCGAGCAACGCGGCCTGGTGGGAGCACGCATGGGCGGCACACGTGCTCGGCATCCCGCTGGTCGAGCTCGGCGACCTGCGCCTGGACGGCGATCGCGTGCGGCACGGGGAGTTCGCGGTCGACGTCGTGTACCGGCGAGCGGACGAGGACATGCTCGGCGGCGGCGTCGGGCGGCTGCTGGAGCCGGCCGTGCGGGCGGGCACGCTCGGCGTCGTCAACGCGTACGGCTGCGGCGTCGGCGACGACAAGCTCGCGCACGCGTACGTGGAGGACATGGTGCGCTTCTACCTCGACGAGGAGCCGCGGATCCACTCCGTGCCGACGCTGGACCTCAGCCGTCCCGAGCACCTCGAGCGCGCGCTCGACCGCTTCGAGGAGCTCGTGATCAAACCGCGCGCGGGTCAGGGCGGCCAGGACGTGATGGTCGGCCCGGTGGCCGAGCGGGCCGAGCGCGAAACGATCCGCGAACGGGTGCGAGATTCACCGGAGGACTGGGTAGCCCAGGAGTTTGTGGAGCTTTCCCGGCATCCGACGCTGATCGACGGCGAGCTGGTGCCCCGGCACGTCGACCTGCGGCCGTTCGTGTTCATGCAGGGGCCCGACGATGCCCGCGTCCTCGCCGGCGGGCTCACCCGGTTCGCGCTCGACGACGGCGCGATGGTCGTCAACACCAGCCTCCGCGGCGGCTTCAAGGACACGTGGGTCGTCCCGTGAGGCCGCTGATCGGCGTCACGACGTCCGAGATGCGGATGCCGCGCCGCACGCATCCGCTGCCCGAGGGCGATCCGCCGCAGTCCGAGATGGCGCTCGGCATCGTGTACGCGCGCGCGGTGGAGCTGGCCGGCGGCCTGCCGGTCGTGCTGCCCCCGCTCGAGCACGACGCGATCCCGCCGCTGGTCGATCGGCTCGCGGGCATCTGCCTCTCCGGCGGGCCCGACCTCGACCCGGCCGCCTACGAGGCCGAGCCGGATCCGCATCTCGGCCCGGTCGAGCCCGATCTCGACGCATTCGAGTTCGCGGTCGCCCGCCACGCCGACGCGCTCGGGATCCCGGTACTGGGCATCTGTCGCGGCTGCCAGGCGCTCAACGTGGCGCGCGGTGGCACGCTGCACCAGCATCTGCCGGACGTCACCGACGGCTCGGTCACGCACCGCCAGACGGAGTCGGGTCGCGAGCCCACCCACGCGGTGCGGATCGCGCCGCAATCGCAGCTGGCCGAGATCGTCGGGCCGCAGGATCTCGACGTGAACTCGTTCCATCACCAGGCGGTCGATCGGGTGGGCCGGGATCTGCGGCCGGTCGCGTGGGCCGCCGACGGGGTGGTCGAGGCGATCGAGGACCCCGAGGCGCCGCTGTATCTCGGCGTCCAGTGGCACGCCGAGACGCTCGTGCACTTCGAGCGCAACGCGGCGCTGTTCGCCGCGCTGGTCGAGGCCGCCGCGGCGAGCGCGCGCGAGCAGCAGGCTGCATAGTCGCACCGGTCGCCTGGGTAGACCCGTGCGATGGCGGGCGTAGAGGGGATCGCCTGGGCTGCGTGGAGCCGCGACGGCGCGGTCGCGCCGTGGACGGTCGGCATCGAGGAGGAGGTGATGCTGGTCTCGCCGCAGACGTGGCTGCCGGTCTCGCGCTGCGAGGACGTGCTCGCCGCGCTGCCCGAGGACCTGGCGCCGTCCGCGCGGGCCGAGACGCACGGCTCGGCGATCGAGCTCGCGACCGAACCGCACGAGACCGTCGCGGCGGCGGCCGCGCAGCTGGCCGCGCTGCGCGCGGGTCTGGCCCGGACGCTGTCGGAGCTCGGGCTGCGGGCGGCGGTGGCCGGGACGCATCCGACCGCACGCTGGGAGGACATCGAGGTCTCCCCGGGCGCGCGCTACCAGTTCGTGCACGCGTCGATGCGCGAGCTGGCGCGGCGCGAGCCGACGTTCGGCCTGCACGTCCACGTCGCCGTGCCGACGGCCGACGCGGCGTTGCGGGCGCTGAACGCGCTGCGGCTGCACATGCCGGTCCTGCTCGCGCTGTCGGGCAACTCGCCGTTCTGGCAGGGCCGCGACAGCGGGCTCGCGTCGGCGCGCACGCCGGCGTTCCAGGCGTTCCCGCGCACCGGGACGGCCCGCCGCTTCGACGGCTACGCCGACTACGTCGAGGCGATCGACGTGCTGGTGCGCTGCGACGCGATCCCCGAGCCGACGTTCCTGTGGTGGGACGCCCGCCTGCAGCCCGCGTTCGGCACGGTCGAGGTGCGCGTGATGGACGCGCAGACGCGCGTGGAGGACGCCGCCGCGATCGCCGCGCTCGTGCAGTGCCTCGTGCGGCTGGAGGCCGAGCGCGACGACCCGCCGCGACGGCCCGCGGAGGCGGACGAGGTGGTGGCCGAGAACCGCTTCATCGCCGCACGCGACGGCATCCGCGCGTGCCTGATCGACCCGCCCGAGCGCGTGTGGATGCGCGAGCGGCTCGACGCGCTCGTGCGTACCTGCGAGCCGGTCGCGCTCGCGCTGGGGTGCGCGAGCGAGCTCGCCCGCGTGCCCGCGCTGGCCGATGCGCCGGGCGCCGACCGGCAGCGGGCGATCGCCGACCGCGTCGGCGGGCTCAGAACCGTGGTCGAGGCGCTGAGCGAGGAGTTCCTGGAGCGGCGCTTGTCGAGTTATCCACCGCCACGGTGAGAAAGTCGACAACCGCGAGTGGGCCGTCGCCAACGACCCCGATCACGAGGGGTCATGGCACGCTGACCCCATGTCGTACTCCCGCGTCGCCGCCGTCACGGCGCTCGTACTCGCTGTCGCCGCGACGGTGTCGGCGGCGATCCTCCTGCTCGCCGGCGGCGGGCCGCCCGCGTCCGACGCCGCCGAGGCGTTCGCGCGGCCTGGAGCCGCGGCGACGATGACGGTGCCGCGCGGCTCACCAACGCACCCGAGCGTGCGCTCGCCGCCTTACAGGCCAACCGGCGCGGGCTCGACGGCGCGACGGTGCGAGCCGACGTGATCGGCGTCGCCGAGCAGGACGAGACGGCGGTCGCGCAGGTGGCGGTCCGCTGGGACGTGCCGGTGATCGGGCAGTGGGGCTACCGGACGCGGATTCGGCTCGACAAGGGCGACGGCGGCTGGACCGTGCGCTGGGCGCGGCAGCTGGTCCACCCGCGCCTGCGCGGCGAGCAGCGGCTCGGCACCACGCACGAGCAGGGCACGCGCGGGAGGATCCTCGCGCGCGACGGCCGGGCGATCGTGCGCGACCGGACCGTCTACCGGATCGGGCTCGAGAACGACCGGGTCGACAGCATCCGCGAGTCGGTCGACGCGTTGACCGACGTCGTCGACGCGAACCCGCGGGAGCTGCGCAACGCGTTGCGCAACGCCGGCCCGCAGCAGTTCGTCGAGGCGATCACGATGCGCCCCGGCGACTACGAGGACGCCAAGGCGGCGCTGGAGGAGGTCCCCGGAGCGCTCGCGGTCCAGGACGAGGCGCCGTTGGCGGAGAGCCGCGAGTTCGCCCGCGCGCTGCTCGGCACCGTCGGGCCGGCGACCGCCGAACAGCTGGAGAAGCTCGGCGGGCAGCGCGCGCCGGGCGCCGAGGTCGGCCAGTTCGGGCTGCAGGCGCGCTTCGAGGAGCAGCTCGGCGGCAGGCCCGGCAGCGCGATCGTGATCCGCGACGCGGCCGGCACGCCGGTCGACACGCTGCACGAGGTCAGGGGCACGCCGGGGAAGCCGCTCCGCACGACGCTCGACATCGATGTCCAGCGGGCCGCCGAGGCGGCGCTGGCCGACCGCGACGACGAGGCGGCGCTGGTGGCCGTCGAGCCGTCGAGCGGCGACATCCTCGCCGTCGCCAACCGCCCCACCGACACCGCCTACAACCGCGCGATCGAGGGCCGCTACCCGCCGGGATCGACGTTCAAGATCGTCACCACCGCGGCGCTGCTGCGCGCCGGCCTCGATCCCGGCGAGACCGTCGACTGCCCGCGGACCATCAACGTCGGCGGCCGGTCGTTCAAGAACTTCGAGGGCAGCGCAGCCGGCGCGGTGCCGTTCTCGGTCGACTTCGCGCAGTCGTGCAACACCGCGTTCGTGTCGCTGACCGAGCGCTTGCGGCCCGACGCGCTCACCGACGCGGCGCGCGACTTCGGGCTCGAGGACGTCCCGCCCGGCGAGGACCTGGTCGAGCGCGCCGCCGCGATGATCGGGCAGGCACGGATCCTCGCGAGCCCGCTCGAGATGGCGGGCGTCGCGGCCACCGTCGCCGACGGGCGCCGGCGCGCGCCGCGGCTGCTGCGCGGCGACGAGAGGGCCGCCGGCGACCCGCTCGGCGAGAGCGAGCTCGCCACGCTGCGCGAGCTGACCCGCAGCGTCGTGACCAGCGGCACCGGCACCGCGCTCGCGTCCGTGCCCGGCGATGTTCACGGAAAGAGCGGGACGGCGGAGTACGGCAACGGCGACCCTCCGCCGACGCACGCGTGGTTCATCGCGTACCGTGACGACGTTGCGATCGCCGTTCTCGTGGAGAACGGACGCTCCGGCGGCGCGGTCGCGGCACCGATCGCCGCAGGCTTCTTCAACGCCCTCCGATGAGTTCTGGCCCTCCCTCTAGTCTCCACACCAGGATGCGGCACGCCCGGTTCCCGGCCGAACCTCCTGAGCATCGCCGTGCGCGCGCGCTCGACAAGCGCGTGGCGGATCTGCGCACCTCGCGCGAGCGGATCCTCGCCGCGGCCGACGCCGAGCGGCGCCGGATCGAGCGCGACCTGCACGACGGCGCGCAGCAGCGGATGGTCGCGGTCGCCGTCACGCTCGGGCTCGCGCAGGCGCAGCTGCAGAACAACCCGGAGGCCGCGGCGCAGCTGATCGAGCAGGCGCGCGGCGAGGCGCAGCTCGCGGTCAAGGAGCTGCGCGAGCTTGCCCGCGGCATCCACCCCGCCGTGCTGAGCGATCACGGGCTGGCCGCCGCGCTCGACGCGCTGGCCGCACGCGCGCCGGTGCCGGTCGAGGTGACCGGCGTGCCGGAGAACCCGCTGCCGCGGCCCGTCGAGGCGGCCGTCTATTTCGTGACCGCGGAGGCGCTGACGAACATCGCCAAGTACGCGAAGGCGGACGCTGCGTCCGTCAACCTCGCGATCGACGACGGCCACGTGCTGCTGCAGATCACCGACGACGGGGTCGGCGGCGCCGACACGTCCGGCGGCACCGGGCTGTCCGGCCTGTGCGACCGCGTCGAGGCGCTCGACGGCACCATCGACATCGAGTCGCCGGCCGGTGGCGGCACGGCCGTCAGGGTGCAGATCCCGCTGACGCCGTGACGGCGAGGACCGGCGGCAGGTTGGTCGCGACCTCGAACCAGCTCGCGCCGCCGTCGGCCGACCCGTAGACGCCGCCGGACGTCGCGCCGAAGTACAGCTCCAGCCCGGGCCCTTCGCCGACCGAGGCGAGCGCCTGTCGCAGGATCGTCAGGTACGCGTCGTGGGACGGCAGCCCCGCCCCGTGCGGCGTCCAGGTCGCGCCCGCGTCGCGCGTCTCGTACACGCGCACCTTGCCCTCGGGCGTCACCCGGTCGACGTCCGCCGCGAGCGGGATCAGGAACGCGCTGTCGGGATCCGCCGGGTCCAGCGCGAGCGGGAACCCGAAGTCCGACGGCAGGCCGTCCGCGATGTCGACCCAGCTCGCGCCCCCGTCGTCGGAGCGGTAGACGCCGCCGTGGAACTGCATGAACATGCGCTCGGGCCGGCGGGCGGCGCGCTGGATGCTGTGCACGCACAGCGCGATCTCGTCCGCAGGCGCGTCCTCGGGCAGATAGCGCGGGTTCAGCCCGTCGTTGCCGCGGCGCCACGACGCACCGCCATCGTCGGTCAGCCACACGCCGGCCGCGGAGATCGCGATCGCCAGCCGGTCGGGCTCGCCGGGCCAGGTGACGATCGAGTGCAGGCACAGGCCGCCGGCGCCGGGCTGCCAGCGCGGGCGCGACGGCTGCTCGAGCAGCGCCTGGTTGAGCCGGAACGTGGCGCCGCCGTCGCGGCTCTCGAACAGCACACCCGGATCGCCGCCGGCGTAGACGACCCCGTCGGCCTCGCCGGTCTCGATGACCCAGATCCGCTCCAGCGCGGCCTCGCCGTCCTCCGGCAACTCGACGCCCTCGGCCTGCTCCCAGCCACCGCCGCCGGGGTCCGCGTACCACAGCTTCGGCCCGTAGAACGGCGACGTCACCGACACGAGCAGGCGTCCGGTGCGCTCGTCGACGGTCGCGTACTCGACCGCGTCGCCCGCGAACGCGCGGTCGGCGACCTCGAACGGCCCGCCCGGCTCGCCGGCGAGCGCGAACAGGCCCTTGCGGGTGGCGACGAGCAGCTCGGTCATGCGCCACCGGAGAGTGCCGGAAGGACGTCGATCTTGTCGTCTGACCCGACGTGCGTGTCCTGCGCACCCAGTTCGCCGTTGACGAACACGTTGATGTGCCGGCGCAGCACGCCGCGCTCGTCGAGGATCCAGCCGCGGGTCGCCGGATGCTGCTGCTCGATCGCCCGCAGCAGCTCGTCCACGGTCGCGCCGGTGATGCTGTGCTGCGCTGCGTTGCCAGCCAGGTTCTTGAGGGGACCGCGAAGGCGAACGACAGCCACGGCTGCATACTAGGGCGACCGATGAACGACGATCTCGTCATCCGCCTGCGCGGCGTCGTCAAGCGCTTCGGGCCCATCACCGCGGTCGACGGGCTCGATCTCGACGTGCCGCGGGCAACCTGCCTCGGGCTGCTGGGCCCTAACGGCGCCGGCAAGTCCACGACGATGAAGATGCTGACCGCGCAGGCGATCCCGGACGAGGGCGCGATCGAAGTGCTCGGGTTCACGGTCCCCGACGACTCCAAGCAGGCGCGAGCGCTGATGGGCGTGGTCCCGCAGCTCGACAACCTCGACGTGGAGCTGACCGCGCGCCAGAACCTCGCCGTCTTCGCGCGCCTGTACCGCGTGCCGCACGCCGAGCGCCGGGCGGCGGTCGACCGCGCGCTGGAGATCGCGAAGCTGACCGAGCGCGCCGACACGCCGGTCGACAAGCTCTCGGGCGGCATGCGGCGGCGGCTGCTGATCGCCCGGGCGCTCGTGCACCGGCCGCGCCTGCTGCTGCTGGACGAGCCGACCGTCGGGCTGGACCCGCAGATCCGCCAGGAGCTGTGGTCGCTGATCGACGCGCTGCGCAGCGAGGGCACGTCGATCCTCATGTCCACGCACTACATCGAGGAGGCCGAGCGGCTCGCCGACACCGTGGCGATCATGCACGAGGGCAAGATCATCGCCCGCGGCAAGCCGGCCGACCTCGTGCGCGAGCATGCCGGGGTGCAGACCCACGAGGTCTACGGGCCGCCGGCGCGCCTCGCCGAGGTGCGCGCCGACGCCGAGGCGGCGGGCTTCCGCGTGCGCCGGACCGGCACGGCCGTGGCGATCCTGGCGGCCGAGATGGGCAACGGCGGCCTGCCCGAGGGCATCACGCGCGCGGCATCGCTGGAGGACGTCTTCGTGCTGCTGACCGGAGAGGAGATCGAGTGAGAAGGGCCGGGCGCCTGCGCCGGCTCGAGCCCGCCGCCGTGGCGGGCGTCATGAGCCGCGACATCACCAACTTCAAGTCGTTCTGGAAGACGACGACGTTCTCGTCGGTGCTGGACCCGACGATCTACCTGCTCGCGTTCGGCGTCGGCTTCGGGACGCTCGTGACCGTCGTCAACGGAATCGACTACCTGTACTTCGTCGGCACCGGCATGGTCGCGACCGCGGTGCTGTTCTCGTCGGTGTTCTCGGCGATGTACGGCGTGTTCATCAAGCACCGCTTCCAGCGCACCTACGACGCGATCCTCGCCGCGCCGGTCGACGTCGAGGAGCTCGCGACCGCGGAGGTCGTGTGGCTCGGTATCCGTGCGGGCGTCTACGGGATGGCGCCGCTGTTCGTCTCGATGCTGTTCGGGCTCGAGCCGCTGTGGGGGATCCTGGTGGTGCCGTTCGTCGGGGCCGTGACCGGGCTCGGGTTCGCCGCGCTCGGCGTGTTCGCGGCGGCGAGCGTCGCCAAGATCGACCACTTCAACTACATCCAGAGCGCGCTGATCACGCCGCTGTTCCTGATCTCCGGCACGTTCTTCCCGATCGAGGATCTGCCGCGGTGGGTCGAGATCGCGTCATGGTTCAACCCGCTCTACCACTGCGTCGAGCTCGTGCGCGACGCGACGGTCTACGGCTTCGAGACCACGGATCTGTGGCACGCCGGCTTCCTCGTGCTGTTCGCGTTCCTGAGCTGGCGGCTCGCGATCTGGCAGCTCGAGAAGCGGCTGATCGACTAGTTGATGACGCGGAGCGGCTCGCCGCGCTGCCAGGCGGCGATGTCCTCGACGGCGTCCTGGAAGAAGCGCGCGTAGCTCGCGTCGGTGACGTAGCCGATGTGTGGCGTGAGAACCGTGTTCGGCGCGCTGCGCAGCGGGTGGTCGGCCGGCAGCGGCTCGGTGTCGTAGACGTCGATCCCGGCGCCTGCGATCTGGCCGTTCGCAAGCGCCGCCAGGAGCGCGCCCTCGTCGACGATCGGGCCGCGCGACGTGTTCACCAGGTAGGCGGTCGGCTTCATCAGCGCGAGCTCCTCCGCCCCGATCAGCCCCCGCGAGCGCTCGCTCAGGCGCACGTGGATCGTCACGACATCGGACCGGCCCAGCAGCTCCGCCTTCGTCAGCGCCGTGTCCATGTTCTGGCTCCAGGCGATCACGTCCATCCCGAACGCCTCGCCGATCCGCGCGACCTGCGTGCCGAGCCGCCCGAGCCCGATGACGCCGAGCGTGCGGCCCGCAAGCTCGAAGCCGACGGTCTGCTGCCAGCCACCGGCGCGCACGCCGGCGTCCTCCCGCGGGATCTGCCGCGCGAGCGCGAGGATCAGCCCCCACGTCAGCTCGGCGGTGTGCGTCGGGGTGCCGCCGGTGCCGGCGACCGTGATGCCGAGCTCGCGCGCGGCCTCGGTGTCGATCGCGGCGTTCCCCATCCCGGTCGTCACGAGCAGCTTGAGGTTCGGGAGCCGTTCGAGTCGCTCGCGCGGGAACGGCGTGCGCTCGCGCATCGCCATGATCACGTCGAACGACTCGAGGTGGTCGATGTCGTCGCGGTGCTCGGTGAAGACGACGACCTCGGCGCCGAGGCGGTCCCAGTCGGCGAACCGCCGGGCGACGTCCTGGTAGTCGTCGAGGATCGCGACGCGCGTCATCCGGCGCTGTACCAGGGCTCGGCGTCGACGGCCGCCTGGAGCGCCGCCGAGCCGTAGCTGAGGATCGGCGGCCCGTGCGTGACGAGGATGCGCTCGAGGTCGAGCTCGAGCAGCGGCTGCAGCGTCGGGTTGAACGTTTCGCGGTACCAGCGCGTGCGCTGCTCGTCGACGGGCTCGCGCCAGTGCCACAGCCGCAGGTCGCCCGCGAGCGTCGTCACGAGCGCGTCGCCGGTCGCGAGCGCCTTGTGCGACGGCAGGTGGATCGGCATCTCGTACCGGCGCGGCTTGCCGATCGTGTACGCCCGCGCGCCGCCGGGGAGCTCGCCGTCGATCGGCGCGAACCGCCTCGCGCTCGTCAGCCGGTCGGCGACCGCCTTGTGGCCGTAGATCGTCGCGTCGTAGCGCTCGCTCAGCGGCTCGGCGCTGCGCACGTGGTACGGGATCGTGATCAGGATCGCGACGTCCTTGGCGACGATCCCGTCCAGCTGCTCCGGCGCGTCCACGAGCGGATCGATCAGCAACATCACGTCACCGGCGTCGACGGCGTACGACGCCACCTCGCTCCCCCACTGGCCGGGATGCCACTCGGGGTGCCGCGCGGTCCAACGCCACAGTCCCCCGGCGAGCTCTTCCACGCCCGGCACGCTAGCGAACTAAAGGGGTCAGACCCCTTTAGTTGCGCGCGCAGCGATGAACTCGTCGTATCGCGCTCTTGGGTCGCCGCCCCGAGTGGCGAAGTACCCGAGCAGGCGATCGATGGCGAGCCAGGACGGGAGGCTGCCGTTCACCAAAGCGGCATGGCTGCTCCAGGGCCATTGCGCCGGATCCGCGCAGACCTGCGCCTCAACTGGGTTCAGCGCGATGTAGCGGACCGTGACGAGCATCTGCTCTTCGGACTTGATCCGCACGGCGCCGTAGCGCCCCTGGAAGAGGTGGCCGGATCGGCCGTGACGCTTGTTGAAGAAGTCGGCGTAGACGCCATGCATGAGTTGCATCCCACGGCCGAGCCCACCTTCGGGAGTCTCGATAAGCAGGTGAACGTGGTTGTCCATCAAGCAGTAGGCGAGGCAAAGCCACCGCTGACGCCTGACCGCCTGTGCCAGGAGCCGGAAATACCGATCCCGATCTCGCGCGTCGAGATAGATCGCCTGTTGGCGATTGCCGCGCGCTGTCACGTGATGGACCGCACCCGGAACGTCTTCGCGTGGCCGTCGTGCCATGCACCCCATAGGGCGCCGGCGAGCGCGCTTCGCCCCACCTAAAGGGGTCAGACCCCTTTAAGTTATGCGGCTTCTTCGGCGTTCGGTGGGGTGTCGGTCTCCCAGCCGGCGGCGTGGCCGAGGGAGGCGCTCTTGAGGACCTTCAGCGAGAGCAGGGCGCACTTCAACCGCGTTGCGGAGATGTCGATGCCGAGGAGGTCGAGGACGAACGAGCGGTCGAGCTTGAGGAGCTCCTCGACGGGCATGCCGACGATCTCGTCGGACGCCATCGACGCCGACGCCTGGGAGATCGCGCAGCCGTGGCCGGAGAAGCGCACGTCCTCGATGCGGCCGTCGGCGTCGACCTTCAGCTGCACCTTGAGCTCGTCGCCGCACAGCGGGTTGAGGTCCTCGGCCTCGAGGTCGGGATCCGCCAGCTCGCCCCAGTGATGCGGGTTCTTGTAGTGCTGCAGGATGTTCTCGCGATAGAGGTCGTCCATTACGCGAACACCTCCCGCACCGTACCGAGAGCCTCGATGAGCCGATCGACCTCGTCGCGCGTCGAGTGGACGGCGAACGACGCGCGGGTCGTGGCGGACACGCCGAGCCGCCGCATCAGCGGCTGGGCACAGGCGTGACCGGCGCGCACGCACACGCCCTCGCGGCCGAGGATCTCGGCGACGTCGTGCGGATGGACGCCGTCGACCGAGAACGCGCAGACGCTGCCGCGGTGCTCGAGGTCGGGGCCGTACAGCGTGAGCCCGGGCACCTCGCGCAGCCGCTCGACCGCGTAGCCGACGACGTCACGCGAGTGCTCCCAGACCGCGTCCATCCCGATGCCGGAGAGGAAATCGGTGGCCGCGCCGAGGCCGATCGCCTCGGCGACCATCATCGTGCCGGCCTCGAACTTCGCCGGCGGCTCGGCCCACGTCGAGCCCTCTTCGGTGACGCGGGCGATCATGTGCCCACCGCCGAGGAACGGCGGCATCGCCTCGAGCAGCGAGCGCCGCCCGTGCAGCACGCCGATCCCGGTCGGCCCGTAGGCCTTGTGGCCGGTCCAGGCGTAGAAGTCGACGCCGAGCGCGCCCACGTCGACCGGCATGTGCGGCACGGCCTGCATGCCGTCGACCACCACGAGCGCGCCCGCCGCGTGCGCGCGGCGCGTGATCTCGGCCACAGGGTTGACCGTGCCGAGCACGTTCGAGACGTGCGTGACGGCGACGATCCGCGGGCCGCGCGCCAGCGCGGCGTCGAGCGCGTCGAGGTCGAGCAGACCGTCGTCGTCGATCGGCACCCAGTCGAGCTTCGCGCCGGCGAGCTGCCACGGCACGATGTTCGAGTGGTGCTCCATCTGGGTCACCACGACGCGGTCGCCGGGCGCGACGTTCGTGCGCGCGACGAGGTTGATCGACTCCGTCCCGTTGCGCGTGAAGATCGTCTCGCCGGCGGTCGACCCCGTGAACGCCGCGACCTTCTCGCGCGCGACCTCGTAGGCCTCCGTCGCCTCGGCGGCGAGCGGGTAGACGCCGCGGTGGATGCTCGCCCGGTACTCGGTGTAGTAGCGGTCCATCGCCTCGATCACCGGCCGCGGCGTCTGCGACGTCGCCGCCGAGTCGAGATAGACGAGGCCCTCCCGCGCGAGAACCGGGAACTCGGTCGCAGGAGGAACCGCGAGGCTCATGCGGCGGCCGTCAGCTCGTCGCGGATCCAGCCGTAGCCGCGCTGCTCGAGCTGCTCGACGAGCTCCGGTCCGCCCTGCTTGACGATCCGGCCGTCGAACATGATGTGCACGAACTGCGGCTCGACCATGTGCAGGATCCGCTGGTAGTGGGTGATGATCAGCACGCCCATGTCGGAGTCCTTCGCCACGGTGTTCACGCCGTGTGCGACGGTGTTGAGCGCGTCGATGTCGAGGCCCGAGTCCGTCTCGTCGAGCACCGCGAGGCGCGGCCCCAGCAGCGCGAGCTGCAGGATCTCCATGCGCTTCTTCTCGCCGCCGGAGAACCCGTCGTTGAGGTACCGGTTGGAGAACTCGCGCGGGACGTTCGTGAGGTCCATCGCGGCCTCGACCGTCTTGCGGAAGTCCTTCAGGGAGACCTCCGGCTCGCCGCGAGCCTGCCGGTGCGCGTTCATGACCATGCGCAGGTACTTCGCGACGGTCACGCCGGGGATCGCGACCGGGTACTGGAACGCCATGAACAGACCGGCGCGGGCGCGCTCGTCCGGATCGGCCTCCGTGATGTCCTCGCCGTCGAAGAGGATCTGACCGTCGGTGACCTCGAGGTTGGGATGGCCCATCACCGCGTTGGCGAGCGTCGACTTGCCGGACCCGTTCGGGCCCATCAGCGCGTGGAACTCGCCGGAGCGGACGTGCAGGTCCACACCGCGCAGGATCTGCTTGTCCCCGGCGGAGACGTGCAGGTTCTTGATCTCGAGGTCAGCCATGGATCTCCAGGGTGGTCTTGGGTGCGGCAAAGTCGACGAGCTCCGCGAGCGTGGTGCGCTGGAGCGACTTGATGACGCCCATCTGCACGCGCGTCCACAGCAGCTTGGTGGCGCAATGCTCGCCGTCGGCGAGGTGCGAGCACAGCACGCGCGACTCGCGGTCGTCGATGAAGCAGTCCATGGGCGCGATCGCGCCCTCGAGCGCGAGGACGACCGCGTCCATGGTGATCTCGTCGGCGGCGCGCGCGAGGACATAGCCTCCGTGCGCGCCGCGCGTGGCCTCCACGAGGCCGGCCTTCTTGAGCAGGGCGGCGATCCGCTCGAGGTACGCGAGCGGGAGGTTCTCCGCGTCAGCGACCGCCTTGAGCGACACCGGGTGCGCGCTGCCCTGGAGTCCGAGCTGGATCAGCAGCCGGACCCCGTACTCCGCCTTCGTCGTGAAGATCACGACCGATAATCCTACCAACGAGGTAGGAGTTGAATCTGGTTATGTCGGCGCGTGGCACTGGCCCCACCACCGCCACTCGCGTTACTGGGGGACAGCCCGCACGAGGGCGAATCCGATCCACTCGGATTCTCCGAGCTGGCGCGGGAGCTGTCGCGGCTGATCCTCGGCTCGCGCGGGGCGACGCCGTTCACGCTCGGGATCGAGGCGTCGTGGGGCATGGGCAAGAGCACGTTGATGGGCCGGCTGCGCGAGCGGATCGAGGCCGAGCCGGCCGTCAAGGCCGTCTGGTTCAACGCCTGGACCGCCGACGGCAACGGCGTGCTGGAAGGCCTGCTGAAGACGGTGCTCAACGAGATGGACCCGAGCGTCCTGCGGCGCGCGCTGCGCAACGCCAAGCTCATGGGCTGGCTGCGCGTGCTCGTCAGCATCGTCGCCGGATGGCTGCGGATCACCAGCGTCGTCGACGAGGCGTGGAAGCGCGTCGCCGTCGACCCGCGCGGGCGCAACGAGCTGCGCGGGCTGGTCGAGCAGGCGATCACCGACTGGCGCGACAAGCAGACGGGCGTCCCCGAGGACGCGCTGCTGTGCGTGTTCGTCGACGATCTCGACCGCTGCACGCCCGAAGGCGTCATCGAGGTGTTCGAGGCGATGAAGCTCTACATGAACGTCGAGGGCTTCGTGTTCGTCGTCGGCTACGACCGCGACATCGTGGCCGACCTCGTCAACCAGAGCAAGGGCTACAGCGACTCGATCCGCAGCCAGGACTACCTGGAGAAGATCATCCAGACGACGTTCCGGATCCCGCGGTCGAGCCGCGAGCAGTCGAAGGCGCTGCTGCAGGAATCCCTCGACGCGTCGGGCACGAGCGCACTGTTCGGCGACGCCGAGCAGACGCTGGTGGTCGATCGCAACGCGCACAATCCGCGGCGGATCAAGCGGTTCCTCAACGGCTTCGTCCTCAGCTACGGCCTCGACGCGCAGTGGCGCGAGTTCCGGCCCGACACGCTGATCCGCGTGCATCTGCTCTACATGCACTTCAAGCCGTTCTCGGACCTGCTCGAGCGGCCCGGGATCGACCCGGTCTCCGAGTTCCTTCAGTACGCGGCGGCGCGCGACGCGCTCCGCCGCCGCGGCGACCTGGCGCCGGTCCGGGAGGCGCTGGAGACGCTCAAGGTGACGATGCCGCCGAACGCCGACCACGACAGCCTGCTCGCGCTGCTCGAGGAGGAGGTCCGCGTGCCGTTCAACAAGCTCGTGGCGCAGGACGGCTTCACGACGCTGATCGAGAGCCTCGCGCGTGCCGACGACTGGCCCAGGCTGCGCGCCCAGCTCGCGCAGGGGCGGGAGTCCGCGCTCGCCGACGACCCGGGCCGGTTCGACGGCCTGTCGGTGCTGTGGGTCGACGACAACCCCGAGAACAACGAGCAGTACGTATCCGAGCTCACGGCCGCGGGCGCCTACGTCATCGCGTCACCGGACATCGATCACGTGCGGATGGTGCTCGAGCACGGCCCCGTCGACGTGCTGATCTCGGACATCGCGCGCGGCGGCCGGCGCGACGCCGGCTTCGAGGACCTGAAGGGGCTCGTCGCCGACGGCCTCGCGCCCCGGACGCTGCTGTTCTTCACCGCCCGCGTGACGCCGGGCAACCAGGCGGCCGCCGGCGCGCTCGGCGCCGAGGTGTACAGCTCGCCGACCGAGCTGTTCAAGCGGCTCGCCGGCGCGCCGCGCGGGGCACAGCCGGCTGCCGCGTGACGTCCGGGGCACGAGCCGGAACAACCCGCGAGAACGTGTAGACGAGAGCAGCGTCGAGCGCGGCGAGGAACCAGGCCCCGTTCGGTCAGATGACCTTCTCCTCGCTCGTGAGCAGGCGCACGCGATCGGACGCGTGGGCGGCGACGTCGGCTCCCGCGGCCTTGCCGGCGTCGGAGGCGAACGCGGCCTTGAAGGAGTCCTCATCGTCGAAGTACAGCTCGGTGACCGCGTGGTACGGGAGCGCCGGGTCGTCGTTGTCGATCACGGACACGTGGTACTGGCGCAGGCCCGGCAGCTGCCGGCCCATCGGCGCGTGCTGGTTGAGGATCCACTCCCGGAACTCGTCCAGCGAGAGATCCTCCCGACGCTTGATGAGCGAGAACACCTTGAGCACTATGCGGCCTCCTGTTCGCGAGATTCCAGCGCCCGCAGGACCTTCTCGGGGGTCACGGGCAGGTCGGTGATCTGCACGCCGATCGCGTCGGTGATCGCGTTGACGATCGCCGGGATCGGCGGGTTGGCGGTCATCTCCCCCACGCCCTTCATGCCGTAGGGGCCGTTCGCCGAAGCGACCTCCAGAACGACCGCGTCGATCTCGGGGAGATCGAGCGGCCCGGGCATCAGGTAGTGGTTGAAGTCGCCCGGCGCGTGGTCGACCGCCGGGTAGTACGGCGCCGTCGTCTCGTACAGCGCGTGCGACATCCCCATCCAGGCGCCGCCGCGGATCTGGCCCTGGACGAGCGCCGGGTTGATCGCGCAGCCGATCTCGTAGGCCGAGGCCAGGCGGAGCACGCGGACGAAGCCCGTCTCGGTGTCGACCTCGACATCGGCGACCGTGCACGCGTGCGCCTCGGTCGAGTCCGGGTCCATCGCGCCGGTCTCGGGCTCGAGCTCGCTCTTGGGCTTCATGTACATGCCGCGGCCCGAGATCGTCTTGCCGTGCTTGAAGTGGGCGGCCAGCGCGACATCCATGACGGACATCGAGGCGCCGGGCGAGCCGATCACGCGCACGTTGCCCTCGCCGTCGGTCTCGAGATCCTCGGGCGACGCCTCCATCTCCTCGGCGGCGACCTCGAGCAGCACCTTCTTGGCCTCGTCGGCCGCGCGCACGATCGCGTTGCCGGCGCGATGGGTCGCGCGCGAGGCGAACGTGCCCATGCAGTGCGGCCCGGTGTCGGTGTCGCCGGTGTCGACGCGCACCATGTCGAACGGCACGCCGAGCGCCTCGGCGCCGATCTGGGCGAGGACGGTCTTGAGCCCCTGCCCGAGGTCGACGCTCGACAGCGTGATGACGAAGTTGCCGACCGTGGTGGCGTGGACCAGTGCCTGGGTCGGGTCGCCGCCCAGGTTCATGCCGGTCGGGTAGTTGACGGCGGCGATGCCGCGACCGCGCAGCAGCGTCATGACCGCAGCTCCCGCAGCTCGGCGGGCAGCTCGTGCCCGACGAGCGAAGCGGCCGCCTGGATCGTCTCGATCAGCGTCGCGTCCTCGACGGTCTTGCGGTACGGCCGCTCGTCGCCGTTGCGGTACGCGTTGCGCAATCGCAGCTCCCACGGGTCGACCCCGACGGCGCGCGCGATCCGGTCCATCTGCAGCTCGGTCGCGAACGACGCCTCGGTCACGCCGAAGCCGCGGAACGCGCTCGCCGGCTGGCGATTCGTGTACACGCAGTGCACGTCGATCGAGACGTTCGGGATCGTGTACGGCCCGCACACGTTGGCCGCGTGCTTGGTCGCGCCGTACGGCGAGTGGCGCGAGTACGCGCCGGCGTCGTGCCACGTGGTGACCTCGCGCGAGACGATCGTGCCGTCGTCCATCACGCCGTCGACGATGCGGATGCGATTGGCGCTGCGCGTCGAGGAGACGCGCATCTCCTCCTCGCGCGAGTACACGTAGCGGACCGGCTTGCCGGTCTTGAGCGCCGCCAGCGTCGCGATCGGCTCGGTGATGACGTCGACCTTGCCGCCGAACCCGCCGCCGACGGTGCCGCCGATGAAGTGCAGGCGCGACGGCTCGATCTGCAGGATGATCGCCGTGTTGTCGAGCGAGAAGTACAGCGCCTGCGTGTTCGTGTGGACCGTGATGCGGCCGTCCGCCTCGGGCTTGGCGATGCAGCCGGTCGTCTCGGTCGGCGCGTGCTCGGTCGGCGAGTTCTGGTACGTGCCCTCCACCACGTGATCGGCCCCCGCCCGCGCGGCGGCCGCGTCGCCGTAGCGGATGCGCCGGCAGTGGTGGCCCTCGTAGACGAAGTAGTTGGTGCCCCAGTGGGTGACGATCGGGGCGTCGGGCTCGAGCGCCTCCTCGACGTCGAAGACCGCGGGCAGCTCCTCGAGATCGAGCCGCACGCGCGCGACCGCCTCCAGAGCGGCCTCCTCGGTCTCGGCGACCACGGCGGCGATCGGCTCGCCGCGATAGCGGGCGCGCTCGGCCGCGAGCACCTGCTCCTCGTCGGGCTCGACCCCGATCAGGCACAGGATCGTGTAGACGTTCTTCGGGACGTCGGCGGCGGTCAGCGCGCGCACGAAGCCGGGGACCTTCTCGGCCTCGGAGAAGTCGATGCCGTTGATGCGCGCGTGCACCAGCGGGTTGCGGACCATCTTGAGGTGGAGCATCCCGGGGTAGCGGACGTCGTCGACGTACTCGGTGGTGCCGGTGACGTGGCCCATGCCGTCGCGCCGCGCGACGTCACGGCCCACGACATGGAACGGCTGCTGTGACAACGTGCTCATGCCGCCGCCTTTGCGATCGCGTCGATGATCGATTCGTAGCCGGTGCAGCGGCAGACGTTGCCGACCAGCGCCTCGGCGATCTCCTCGCGCGTCGGCGACGGATTGCGGTCGAGCAGCGCGCGCGCCGCCACGAGCATGCCGGGAGCGCAGAACCCGCACTGGACGGCGAACTTCTCGTGGAAGACCTGCTGCAGCGGGTCGCCCCCCTCGAAGCTCTCCAGCGTCGTGACCGACCGGCCCGCCACGTTGGCCACCGGCAGCAGGCACGACAGCACCGGCTCGCCGTCGACCATCACCGTGCACGAACCGCAGCCGCCCTGCCGGCAGCCGGCCTTGGCCGCCTTCAGCTGCAGCTGCTCGCGCAGCACATGGCCGAGCGTCGCCAGCGGCTTGGCCATCACCTCGGTCGCGCGCCCGTTGAGCTCGAACTCGAACACCTCAGACGGCATGGCTCTCCTCCACGGCTCGCCGCACGAACACCTCGGTCATGCGCTTGCGATACCAGCTCGACGCGATCCCGTCCGTCGGCGGGTCGACCTCGGCCGCTGCCGCCTTGCCCGCCGCACCCGGGTCATCCAGGTGGGCTTCGGCGCCTGCCGAACGGACGGGATGGTCCCCCACACCGCCGACCGCCACGCGCCCGCCGGCCACGGCCACACACACGACAGCTGGGGAGTTGGCCGCGCGCCGTGCCCACCGAACGAACACCGCGGCTGGGTCGTCATTGAACGCGACGGCGCGGACGATGTCCACGCCCGGCCGGAACTCGTCCCAGAAACGCTCGATGCTCACCGTGCGATCGCCGAGGTCGACGTCGGCGGCCAGCGCCAGGAACACGACCCCGAGGTCGCCGTACGGCGCGCCGACCACCAGGTTGCCGCCGACGGTGGCCATGTTGCGCAGCGCCGGGCCGCCGATCGCCCGCGCCGCCGCCGCGAGCGCGGGCGTCCGGTCGTGCGCGGCGACGGCCGCCACGGTCGTGCACGCGCCGAGCGTCGTCCGGCCTCCGTCGGTCACGACCTGGTCGAGACCGGCGCGCGCGAGGCCGACGACGCGCGTCTGTGGCAGGGCGCCGGCCAGGACGCGCGGCATCACGGTCGTGCCACCGGCCATCAGCGCGGCGCCGCCGGCGAGATGCTCGGCCGCCTCGTCGGCGGAGCTGGGCAGCAGGTAGTGCGTTACCACGATCTCCTCCGCAAACTCGAAACCTCTGGAACTGTGGACATGGTCAGTCGACCAGCGCGAACATGCGCCCGGGAGAACCCTCCGCCCCGCGGATCGGGACGAAGCCGGCGAAGAACGGCACGCGGACGCCGACCGGCAGCTGCGACAGCCCGGTCAGCTGCTGGATCAGGATCGCGCCGCGATCGAGGATCGCCTTGTGCACGACGAAGTCCTCGGACGTGAAATCGGGCTCGCGCGCCGAGCGCTCGCTGAAGCAGTCGAACCCGACCACCTTCGCGCCCTGCTCGACGAGCCAGCCCGCCGCCTCGGGCTCGCAGTAGGGCGAGCGCATGTAGTAGCGCGGGAAGTCGCCCCACGCCTTCTCGGTCCAGTCGGTGCGGCAGAGCGCCACATCGCCGGAACGGATCGGCGGCGCGTGCTGCTCGAGCAGCGCCACGGTGATCGGCTCGTCCTCGCCGAGGAACGTGAGGTCGATGACGATCGCGTCGCCGCACGTCCGGTCCAGCGCCACGTCCGCCGCCGTCTCGCCGTCCTCGGCGCAGTGGCGCCCGAAGTCGACGTGCGAGCCGGTGTGCAGCAGCATGTTCACCTCGCTCGCCTGCCAGAAGCCCGGTCCGCGATGGTGCGACGTCAGCTCCAGCCGCTTGTTGACCGACGGCGGGCTCAGCGTGTCCTCGCCGATCTTCAGCGTCAGGTCGACGATCCGCGTCACGTTCTCCTCCCCACGCGTTCGACGTTCTCGAGGTGGTGGTGCATCGCCGCGGCCGCGGCCGCGCCGTCCCGTTGGCGCAGCGCCGCCACGATCGCGCGGTGATCCTCGACCGTGCGCTCGCGCACGGCGCGCTTGATGCCGGTCGCCTTGCGGCTGGCCAGCCCGAGCGCGTGGATCGACTCCATGAAGCGGCCGAGGATCGCGTTGCCGGCGGTCTCGCGGATCACGTCGTGCAGCTCGACGTCGGCGACCAGGAACGCCTCCGGGTTCTCGATCACCGCCTCGGCGCGCGTGATCAGCGCGTCGAGCCGGTCGAGCGTGGCGTCGTCGACCCGGGTCGCGGCCAGCGAGGCGATCGCCGGCTCGACGACCTTGCGCGCCTCGAACAGCTGGTCGAACCCGCCGTCGCTCAACGACAGCACGAAGCTCAGCGGCCGCACGAGCAGGTCCGGCTCCAGCGAGGAGACGTACGTGCCGGTGCCGTGGCGCATCTCGCAGACGCCGAGCACGGTCAGCGCCCGCAGCGCCTCGCGCAGCGACGACCGCGACACGCCCATCGTCGCCGCCAGTTCGCGCTCGGCCGGCAGCCGGTCGCCGGGGCCGAGATGGCGCTGCTGGATCAGGTCGAGCAGGCGCGAGACGATCTGCTGGGGCACCGCCTCCCGAGTGACGGTGCCGAACGGTGGTCCGACCACCCGTCCACCGTACCTCCGCCGCCGACGCCGTGTCAAGCACCCCGGCGGCGAAAGCGCGGTGTGTCAAGGTGAACCGCCCATGCAGCGCCGCGAGGACCTCCGCAACGTCGCGATCATCGCCCACGTCGACCACGGCAAGACGACGCTGGTCGACGCGATGCTGTGGCAGTCCGGCGCGTTCCGCGCCAACCAGGACGTGGCCGAGCGCGTGATGGACTCGATGGACCTCGAGCGCGAGAAGGGCATCACGATCCTCGCCAAGAACACCGCGGTCCAGTACGGCGACGTGAAGCTCAACATCGTCGACACGCCCGGCCACGCGGACTTCGGCGGCGAGGTCGAGCGAGGCCTGACGATGGTCGACGGCGTGCTGCTGCTCGTCGACGCGTCGGAAGGCCCGCTGCCGCAGACGCGGTTCGTGCTGCGCAAGGCGCTCGAGAACCACCTCCCGGTGATCCTCGTCGTCAACAAGGTCGACCGCCCGGACGCGCGGATCGCCGAGGTCGTCGACGACGTGTACGAGCTGTTCATCGACCTCGACGCGCACGAGGACCAGATCGAGTTCCCGATCGTCTACACGAACGCGAAGGCGGGCTGGGCGAGCCTGACCGAGGGCGAAGAGGGGACCGATCTGCGGCCGCTGCTCGATCTGCTGGTCGCGCACGTGCCCGCGCCCGAGCACGACCCCGATCACCCGCTGCAGGCGCACGTGACGAACCTGGACGCGTCGCCGTACCTCGGGCGGCTGGCGATCTGCCGCGTGCGGAACGGGACGATCCGGCGGGGCGCGACCGTGGCGTGGTGCCGGGCGGACGGGACGGTGGCGAACGCCCGCGTCGCCGAGCTGTACGTGACCGAGGCGCTCGATCGCGTCGAGGCCGACGAGGCCGGCCCGGGCGAGATCATCGCCGTCGCCGGCCTGCCGGAGGTGACGATCGGCGAGACGCTCGCCGACCCGGAGGATCCGCGGCCGTTGCCGGTGATCACGGTCGACGAGCCGTCGCTGTCGGTGACGATCGGCCAGAACACGTCGCCGCTCGCCGGCCACGAGGGCGACAAGCTCACGGCCCGCCAGATCAAGGACCGGCTCGACGCCGAGATGGTCGGCAACGTGTCGATCCGCGTGCTCGAGACCGAGCGGCCGGACACCTGGGAGGTCCAGGGTCGCGGCGAGCTGCAGCTCGCCGTGCTCGTCGAGCTGATGCGGCGCGAGGGGTTCGAGCTCACGGTCGGCAAGCCGCAGGTGGTGACGCGGGAGATCGACGGGAGGGTCCACGAGCCGGTCGAGCGCATGACGATCGACATTCCCGAGGACTACGTCGGCGTCGTCACGCAGCTGCTCGCGCTGCGCAAGGGCCGCATGGAGCAGATGGTCAACCACGGCACCGGCTGGGTGCGGATGGACTACCTGGTGCCGGCGCGCGGGCTGATCGGGTTCCGCACCGAGTTCCTCACCGAGACCCGCGGCACCGGGCTGCTGCACCACGTGTTCGACCGCTGGGAGCCGTGGGCCGGCGAGCTGCGGCTGCGCCCGACCGGTTCGCTGGTCGCCGACCGCCGCGGCAAGGTCGCGAGCTTCGCGCTGTTCAACTTGCAGGAGCGCGGCGTCCTGTTCGTCGAGCCCGGCGAGGAGGTCTACGAGGGCATGATCGTCGGCGAGAACGCGCGCGCCGAGGACCTCGACGTGAACGCCTGCAAGGAGAAGCACCTGACGAACATGCGCTCGTCGACCTCCGACGTGCTGGTGCGGCTCGTGCCGCCGCGGCGCCTCTCGCTCGACCAGGCGCTCGAGTTCGTCCGCGAGGACGAGGCGGTCGAGGTCACGCCGCATGCGGTGCGGCTGCGCAAGGCCGAGCTCGACGCGACGACCCGCGTCAAGGCCGCACGGGCACGCGCGCGTGCCTAGGGTCGTCGACGGCCACATGCGCGCCTACTACGACCGGCGGGCCGGCGAGTACGACGACTGGTGGCTCGGCACGGGCCGGTTCGCCGAGCGCGACCGGCCCGGCTGGCACGCGGAGGTCGAGCAGCTGATCGCCGCGATCGCGGCGCTGACTCCGGCGCGGGTGCTGGACGTCGCGTGCGGGACCGGCTTCCTCACCCGGCACCTGCGCGGCGATGTCACCGCGCTCGACCAGAGCGCGCGCATGATCGAGGTGTCGGCGTCGCGCATGCCGGCCGTGCGCTTGGTCCACGGCGACGCCGTGCCGCTCCCGTTCGCCGACGGGGAGTTCGACCGCGTGTTCACCGGCCACTTCTATGG
>DASSUW010000081.1:0-26255 GCA_035706585.1 Solirubrobacteraceae bacterium
ATGCAGCTCTCGCTCGACGATCTCAACACGCCGCGCGGCCTGACCCGCGCGGAGCTGATGACCTCCCGCGAGGTTGCGGACCTGCTCGCGGTCCCGATCTCGACAGTCCTCGAATGGGGCCGCAACGGCACGCTCCCGCGCGTGAAGCTCGGTCGGCACGTGCGCTTCATCAGGGCGCACGTCGAGGCCGCGATCCTGGAGCGCGAACAGCCGCGGCGCCGCTGAAGTCAGCAGCAAGACCGACAGCAGATTGGTCCGCTCGGTTGGTCCGCTGGGAGCTAGAAACCGGTGCGTGCCTGACCCCAGAAACGACGAAAGCCCCGCCGTAGCAGGGCTTTCAACACAAGCGGATGAAGGGACTCGAACCCTCGACCTTCTGCATGGCAAGCAGACGCTCTAGCCAACTGAGCTACATCCGCGCGCGGGCAGCAGTATAGCCCCGCGCGCGGAAGAGCTTGCCGCCGGGCTACAGGCGCGACGGGTAGCCGAGGATGTAGCCGAAGCGGTCCCAGATCTGCTCGATCGGCAGGACCTTGTCGAAGATCATGACCTGGTCGATGTCGCCGGTGTAGAGCAGGTCGCAGCTGCCGCGGTAGCCGCCGAAGGTTGCGGTGCCGTCGGCCTGGTCGGCGTACTCGATCGGGGTTGCGCTCGGCGGGCTTCCCGGGCCGGTGCTCTCGCCGTCGACGTACATCAGGGAGCTCGTGCCGTCCCAGGTCGCGGAGACGTTGTGCCAGCGGCCGTCCCAGATCTTGTCGGAGACGATGCTGTTGGAGCGGACGAGGTCGTTGCCGTTCCAGACGTAGAACTCGAGGCCGCCGTTGGACGCGGTCCACAGGCCGTAGGAGGCGGAGACGCATGCGTTGCTGCCCTTGGCGAGCACGTAGCTGAACTGCCCGGGCGACTGCGCGGCGCGCACCCACAGCGAGACGGTGAACTTGCTCGGCGCCAGCGAGTTGGACGCCGGGATCGACACGAAGTCGTCGCCGCCGAAGCTCAGGGCGGAGCCCCACCAGATGCCCCTGATCCAGGTCGGGTCGTTGGCGTCGGCGCTCGGCGTGGAACCGAGCCGGCCGTGATTCCGGTAGCCGGACCAGTCGTAGACGGTCTGGCCCCTGCCTTCGTTCATGGGCCAGAAGCCCCGGATCTTTCCGAAGTCGAGAGCTTGAGCGGGCGTGGCCACGAGACCCAGCGTGACCAGCATCGGAGCGAGCACCTTCGCGGTGCGGCGGACGGACGAGTGCATCGGTGGAGCATCGGTGGTCCGGAATCGAACCACCCCTGGCCGCACGAATAGGCCGGGGGTCCAACATTTGTCGAGCGCCGGGTCTGCACGGAACCTGCACGGGAACCGCCCTCCGCCTCCACACGGCCCTGGCACACTCGGACTCGTGGGTGCTCCGTTGATCTGCGTGATCGAGGACGAGGACGTGATCGCCGGCGCCGTCGCCAAGCGGCTCAAGGCCGAAGGGTTCGCCGTGGAGATCGCGAGCGACGGTCCGGACGGCGTCGCGCTGTGCGACCGCACGCGCCCGGACCTGGTGGTGCTCGACCTGATGCTGCCCGGGCTTGACGGGCTCGAGGTGTGCCGGCGGATCCAGCGCAACCGGCCGGTGCCGGTGCTGATGCTCACGGCGCGCGACGACGAGGCGGACGTGCTCGTCGGGCTCGGCGTCGGCGCGGACGACTACATGACCAAGCCGTTCTCGCCACGCGAGCTGGTCGCGCGGATCCGGGCGCTGCTGCGGCGTGTACAGCGACGGCCGGAGCCCGTCGGCGAGGCCACGGAGATCGGTGCGCTGCGGGTCGATCCCGCGAGCCGCAAGGTGACCGTCGACGGGGAGCCCAGGCACCTGACCCCGACCGAGTTCGACCTGTTGCGCACGCTCGCCGCGCGGCCCGGCGCCGTGTTCACGCGCGAGCAGCTGCTCGCCGAGGTCTGGGGCTGGCGCGACGGGTCCGGCCTGCGGACCGTCGACTCCCACATCCGCGGCCTGCGCCGCAAGCTCGGCAGCTCGCTCGTCCGGACCGTGCACGGCGTCGGCTACGCCCTGGAGCCATGAGACCGCTCGACCGCCTGAGCTCGATCAAGGTCAAGCTCGGCGTGGTGATCGTCGCCACGGTCTGGGGCACGGCCCTGGTGCTGGCGGCCGGACACACGCTCGGGTTGAGCCTGCCGGTGCGCGCGACGCTGGCGGCGCTGCTCGGCCTGATCATCATCCAGATCCTCGCGCGCGGGATGACGTCGCCGCTGCGCGAGATGGCCGCCGCCGCATCGGCGATGGCGCGCGGCGACTACGGCCGCCGCGTCCAGGCGACCTCCAAGGACGAGGTCGGCGAGCTCGCGCGCGCGTTCAACGCGATGGCGGCCGAGCTCGGCGACGCGGACCGGATGCGGCGCGAGCTGGTCGCCAACGTCAGCCACGAGCTGCGCACGCCGCTCGGCGCGCTGCAGGCGCTGCTCGAGAACCTCGCCGACGGCGTCGAGCCGCCCGATCCGGCGGCGCTGCGCACCGCGCTGGCCCAGACCGAGCGGCTCGGCCGGCTGGTCGCGCAGCTGCTCGACCTCTCGCGGCTGGAGAGCGGCACGCTGCCGGTGCAGCACGTCGCGTTCGGGACGCGGGCGCTGCTCGAGCAGGCCGCGCGCGAATGCGCGCTCGGCGACCGGCCGGTGCGGCTGAAGGTCCGGGTCGAGCCCGGCGATCTGCAGGCGACCGGCGATCCCGAGCGCCTGCACCAGGTCGTCGCCAACCTGCTCGACAACGCGGTCCGCCACTCGCCGCCGGAGGGCCGCGTGTGGCTCACCGCCCACGCGGCGACCGCCGGCCGGACCACGATCGTGGTCGCCGACGAGGGGCCGGGCATCCCGCCCGAGGAGGCCGAGCGCGTCTTCGAGCGCTTCCACCGCACCGATGCCGCCCGGGCCACGCGCGACGGCGGCACCGGTCTCGGCCTTGCGATCGCCCGCTGGATCGTCGACGCGCACGGCGGCGTGATCCGCGCCGAGGCGCGCGAGCCGCAGGGCTGCCGCATGGTGGTGGAGATCCCGCGGTGAGGCGCCGGAGCGGCGTGCGGAGGCTACGCTCATCGGTGTGGCGGAGCATTCGCGGGCCGTCGAGAAGGCGTTCACGGAGCAGGCGCCGGCATTCGAGGACCCTGAGTTCAACAAGCTGTTCACGGTCGACTCGGAGTGGCTCTTCGAGCGGCTCGAGCTGCAGGACGACGACGTCGTCCTCGACGTCGCGGCCGGCACCGGCCACGTCGCCCGCCGCTTCGCGCCCAGCGTCCGCGCCGTCGTCGCGGTCGACGCCACCGCCGCGATGCTCGAGGCCGGCTGGATCGAGGCCAAGCGCGTCGCGCTGCGCAACGTCGTCTTCATGCAGGCCGACGCCGCCGCGCTGCCGTTCGTGGACGGCTCGTTCGACGTCGTCGTCTCGCGCTTCGCGGTCCACCACTTCGAGGATCCGAGCGTCCAGATCGGCGAGATGCGGCGGGTGCTGCGGCCCGGGGGGCGTCTCGCCGTCGCCGACCTGATCAGCGACCCCGACCCGACAATCGCCGAGCGCCAGAACGCGCTCGAGCGCCTGCGCGACCCCTCGCACACGCGGATGCTGCCGCTCGACGAGCTGGCCGAGCTGGTCGGGGGAACCGACGTCGAGTTCCGCGACGTCGAGCGCTCGCTCGAGCCGTGGCTCGCGCAGACGCACACGCCCAAGCGCGCCGCGAATCAGATCCGCAAGGCGCTGCAGGCCGAGCTCGACGGCGGGCCCGCGACCGGCTTCAGGCCGCGCGACGTCGGCGGCGACCCGCGCTTCCTGCACACGATGGCCTCGGTGATCGCCGCAGGGCCGTCCGTCCCCGCGCTCTGACCGCCCGCGGTCACGCCGCGACCGGGTCGAGCGTGAGCCGCTGCATGGCTGCATCGACGCCGGCGCCGACCGGCACGCCGGCCAGCCGCAGGCCCATCTCCACGCCGCACAGCGTTCCCGCCAGCATCAGGTCGTTGAAGTCGCCGAGATGGCCGATCCGGAACACGCGGCCCGCGACCTTTCCGAGCCCGGCGCCGAGCGACATGTCGAAGCGCTCCAGGATCAACCGCCGGACGTCGTCGGCGTCCACGCCGTCCGGCACGAGCACCGCCGTCAGCGCCGCCGAGTGCTCGCGCTCGTCCCGGCACAGGACCTCGAGGCCCCACGCGCGCACGGCCGCGCGCGTCGCCTCGGCGTGCCGGCGGTGGCGAGCGAACACGTGCTCCAGCCCCTCCTCGCGCAGCATCGCGATCGCCTCGCGCAGCCCGTACAGCAGGTTCGTCGCCGCCGTGTAGGGCCAGAAGCCGTCGCGGTTGGCCGCGATGATCGGCGCCCAGTCCCAGTACGAGCGCGGCAGCCGGGCCCGCTCGCGAGCGGCCAGCGCCTTCTCGCTGACCGCGTTGAAGCCGAGCCCGGCCGGGAGCATCAGCCCCTTCTGCGAGCAGCCGACGGCGACGTCGACGCCCCACTCGTCGTGCCGGTAGTCGATCGAGCCGAGCGAGGAGATCGTGTCGACGAGCAGCAGCGCGTCCGAGCCCGCGGCGTCGATCGCCTGCCGGACCTCGGCGACGCGGCTCGTCACGCCGGTCGACGTCTCGTTGTGCACGACCATCACCGCGGCGATCGAGGGGTCAGACCGCAGCACGGCCGCGACCTTGTCCGGGTCCACGCCGTGGCGCCAGTCGCCCGCGACCCAGTCGACCTCGAGGCCGAGCCGCTCGGCCATCGCGCGCCACAGCGTCGCGAAGTGACCGGTCTCGAACGCGAGCACGCGATCGCCCGGGGAGAGCGTGTTGACGAGCGCGGCCTCCCAGGCGCCCGTGCCCGACGACGGGTAGATCACGACCGGGCCGCCGGTCCGGAAGATCTCCTGGCAGCCGCCGAGCACGGTGCGGCCGAGCTCGGCGAACGCCGGGCCGCGATGGTCGATCGTCGGATTGTCGATCGCTCGCAGCACCCGGTCGGGCACGTTCGTCGGCCCCGGGATCTGCAGGAAGTGCCGCCCCACGGCCTCGAGAGGGTAGACATCCGGGGCGTGGAGGAACTGGTCGCGGGGCTCCGGCGCGAACTGGCGGGCGACGTGCGCGCGGACGCCTACACCCGCCGTCTCTACGCGTCCGACGCGAGCATGTACGCGCGCGAGCCGCTCGCGGTCGCGTTCCCGCGGACCGCCGACGACGTCGCCGCCGCGATCGCGCTGGCCGGCGCGCACGACGTGCCGGTGGTCATGCGCGGCGCCGGCACGAGCCTGGCCGGCCAGGCGATCGGCGCCGGCGCCCTCGTGCTCGACACGTCGCGCCACATGGACGCGATCGGCGAGTTCGACACCGAGGCGCTGCGCGTGACGGTCGGCCCCGGCGTCGTCCAGGAGGACCTCAACCGCGCCGCCCGCCGCCACGGCCTCGGCTTCGGGCCCGACACGTCGACCGCGAACCGGGCCACGATCGGCGGGATGATCGGCAACAACTCGTCGGGCAGCCACTCGATCGTCTACGGGACGACCGCCGACCATGTCCACGCGCTCGAGGTCGTGCTGGCCGACGGCTCGCGGGCGACGCTCGGACCCGACCGCGGGCCGGCCCACATCCGTGCCGGGCTGCGGGAGATCCTGCGCGACCACGCCGACGCGATCGCCACCGGCTACCCGGAGCACTGGCGCCGGTCGGGCGGCTACGGGCTCGACCGGCTGGCACGCGACTTCGACCTCGCCAAGCTCGTGCCCGGCTCCGAGGGCACGCTGGCGGCGATCACCCAGGCAACCGTCGGGCTCGTGCCGCTCCCGAAGGCCCGCATGTTCGCGGTCGGCCACTTCGAGTCGGTCGCCGCCGCGATCGCCGCCACCGAGGCGGCGCTGGCGCTCGAGCCCGCGGCCGTCGAGCTGATCGACCGCACGATCATCGACCTGTCGCGGTCCAAGATCGAGTACCGGAGGCTCGCCGACACGCTGGAGGGCGACCCGGGCGCGCTGCTGTTCGCGACCGTGTTCGCCGACACGCCGGAGCAGGCGCGCGCCCGGCTCGAGCGGCTCGAGTGGGACGCCTACCACACGATCGTGGCCGCGACCGCGGCCGAGCAGGAGGCGCTGACCAAGGTCCGCACCGCCGGCCTCGGGCTGCTGATGGCGGCGAGCGACGGCGCGCGGCGGCCGCTCGCGTTCGTCGAGGACACCGCGGTCGCGCCGGAGCGGCTGGGGGAGTACGTCGAGCGGCTGGCCGCGATCCTCGACGCCCACGGGCTGACCGCCGGGTGGTACGGCCACGCGTCCGTCGGCTGCCTGCACATCCGCCCGTTCGTGGACCTGACGGAACCCGGCGGGGTCGCCACGATGAGCGCGGTCGCCGAGGAGGTGTTCGAGCTCGTCGAGGAGTTCGGCGGCGTGATCTCGTCCGAGCACGGCGACGGCCGCGTGCGCAGCGCGTTCAACCGCCGCGTGTTCGGCGCCGAGCTGTACGAGGCGATGCGCCGCACCAAGGCGCTGCTGGACCCGCACAACCGGCTCAACCCCGGCGTGATGGTCGACCCGGCGCCGATCACCGCCGATCTGCGCGACCCCGCGCTGCCGCCGGCGCGGCCGATCACGACACGGCTGGCGTTCGACGGCGGGATGCGCGCCGCGGCCGACCGCTGCCAGCGCATCGGCGCCTGCCGCAAGACCGGCGCGGGGGTCATGTGCCCGAGCTACATGGCCACGCGCGAGGAGGAGCACGCCACGCGCGGGCGCGCGAACGCGCTCGTGAAGGCGCTCAGCGAGCCCGACCCGCGGGCGGCGCTCGGCGACGAGCGGCTGCACGAGATCCTCGACCTCTGCCTGGAGTGCAAGGCGTGCACGAGCGAATGCCCGCTGAGCGTCGACATGGCGTCGCTGAAGGCCGAGTTCCTCTCGCACTACCAGGACATCCACGGCGTGCCGCTGCGCTCACGGCTGTTCGGCTCGATCCGGCGGCTCAACCGGCTCGGCGCGGCGACCGCGCCCGTGTCGAACCTGGCCGCGCGCCTCGCCCCGCTGGCCGGCATCGCCCGCCGGCGGCCGCTGCCGCGGTTCACCCGGCAGACGCTCATCAGCACGCACCGGCAGAAGCCGGGCACGCGCGACGTCGTGTTCCTCGCCGACAGCTTCACGACGTTCACCGAGCCCGCGGTGGGGCGCGCCGCGATCGAGTTGCTGGAGGCCGCCGGCTACAGCGTGCGCCTGGAGAGCGGCGGCTGCTGCGGCCGCGCGAGCATCTCCAAGGGGCTGCTCGACCAGGCGCAGACGATGGCGGCGGACATGACCGCGCGGCTGGCCCCGTACGCCGAGCGCGGCGTGCCGATCGTCGGCTGCGAGCCGTCGTGCCTGCTGACGCTGCGCGAGGAGCATCTCGCGCTCGCGCCCGGCGACGAGCGCACGCGGACGGTGGCGAGCCGCGCACGGCTCGTCGACGAGCTGCTGCTCGAGGCGGTCGACGACGGGTCGCTCACGCTGCGGGCCGGGCCGGCGCGGAGGATCGTCTTCCACGGCCACTGCCACCAGAAGGCGCTGGCGGGCACGCGCGCCACCGTCGAGCTGCTGCGGCGCATCCCGGGGGCGGAGGTCGTCGAGCTGGATGCCGGCTGCTGCGGGATGGCCGGCTCGTTCGGGTTCGAGCAGGAGCACTACGAGCTGTCGATGCAGATCGGCGAATCACGGCTGTTCCCGGCGCTCCGCAGGGAGGACGCCGCGGCGCTGGTGGCGGCGACCGGCGTGTCGTGCCGCCAGCAGATCGCGCACGGGGTGGGTCGCGAGGCTCGCCACCCCGTGCAGATCGTCAGGGACGCGCTCTGATCAGCCCGGCAGGTCCTGCACCGCCCGGTAGGCCTCGTTGATCGCGCTGTGCGTGTAGGCGAAGGCGCCCGAGTCGCTGTTGGCGATCGCGACGTTCTTGTACGGGCGCCGGCCCTTCACGTGCGGCTGGCCGGCCACCGGGCCGTACAGCGCCGGGTCGTAGAGCGACGTCAGCTCGTAGGCGTAGCCGTAGTTCCAGCGGTTGACCGTGATCGCGTGGATGTCGCGCTCGGGGTCGAAGTCGCCGCCCGCCCGGTTGAGGCTGCGGTCGAGCACGTCGACGATCGCCCGCTCGTAGTCGCGGAAGCTCATCTCGAGCATCGTCCTGCGGCCCTCCTCGTAGGACTCGAGCTGCGACTTCGCGCGCAGGCTGCCCGGCGTGCACGTGAGGCTGATCAGCGCCGGCTTGTCGGGCGTGTTCGGCGTCGGCCCGTAGACGCTGCCGAAGCGCGCGCCGGCCTGCAGCGACGTGCTGTCCCAGAACAGGCTGTTGCCGCGCGGGCTGACGCTGGAGATCTGGGCGTCCGCGAACGCCTGCCAGTTGCGCAGGCCGACGCGGCAGTAGATCAGCGGCGCCTTGCGCGCATAGTCGAGGTTCTTGACCTGGTCGTGCGGCAGGCCGTCGACGAGCCGGGCGGTGACGCGGTTCCAGCACGCCATCACGACATGCTTCGCGCGCACGCGCTCGCCGCTGCGACAGTCGCCGCCGGTGCGCACGTACGTGATCTCGGCGAGCTTGCCGCGGCCGTGCGAGGGCTTGACGTCGGTGACCGTGTGGTTGAGGCGGATGCGGACGTCGTGGCCGCGCCGGTCGAGCTCGCCGTAGTTCGCCTGGGCGAGGACGATGTTCTCCTGCGTCGGGCGGGCGCCGTTGACGTCGGAGATCGCGCTCGGGATGAGCTTGCCGACGAGCAGCCGCAGCAGCGACGTGTTGCCGTCCGGCCACGCGCGCGTCGGGCCGCCGGCCTCCTGCATGTCCTGCTGGGCGGTGCGGCCGATGCCGGGGAAGATCGTCGGCTCGAGACCCAGGCCCGTGAAGCCGTCCTCCTCCAGCGCCCACATGTCACCGGCCTGGGTGACGTGGATGCCGGCGGCGAACAGCGAGTGCGAGGTGCGCTGGAACCAGCCGGTCGCCTCCTCGTTGACGCCGACGTAGTCCATGAGGTAGCGCTTGTACGTGATCCGCGCGAGGATCGCCTTCTTCTCCTGGTCGGTCTTCGGGCCGTGCTTGAGCGCGATCCAGTCGGTCGTCTCGTCCTCGAAGATGCGGGCGATGCCCTCGCGCGCCTCGGGCGAGTACGGCGTGCCCGCCAGGAAGTCCGCCCACGACTGCGAGCCGAGCTTGTTGCGGATCAGGTAGTCCTGGCCCCAGTCCTTGCGCGGGAACAGGAGCATCGGGCGCAGGCCGTAGGTGGCCGGGATCCCAGGCCCCTGCGTGCTCGGGAAGTTGGCCGGGTCGACGCCGCAGAACGCGAGCATGTCGAGGGCCGGCTGGCCGTAGGAGCCCGGGATGTCGAGCAGCGCGCCGGCCGGCCGGTTCCAGGTGCCGATGCTGTCGAGGTTGACGGTGCCGCCGTTGCGCAGCAGCGTCGTGTCGCCGATGTGGAACTCGTTGCGGTGCGAGTGCCCGCCGAAGTCCGGCAGCGGGTCGATCAGCAGGATCTTCGCGTCGGCGCCGAAGCGGTCCTGGTACCACTTCGCGGCCGCGAGCCCGCTGGCGCCGGCGCCGACCACGACGAGGTCGTAGGCGTCGTCGACGTCGCGGACGTGCCGCGGATGGATCCCCGGGCCGCCCTTGGTGGAGTGGACGTCCTTGGGGTTCGGGAAGCCGTCGATGGCGATCGTGTCGCGGATGACCGCGTTGCGCTGGCCGACGATGCCCGTGTCGGTCGGCGGATAGCTGCTGGTGCGGGAGCGGGACCTCAGCGCCGCTTCGGCGCCGGTCAGATTGGGAGCGGCGGCGGCAGCCGCCAGGCCCGCGGCGGTGATGGCGACCCCGTCCAGGAAGTCGCGCCTGGTGATCCGGTCCTCGGCCATGGCCCATCCTCTGTGGGCAAACGGTTACCGGTCAACCGCCGCCGCCGATAGATGGCGCCCTCGCGGTTCGCCGATCCGGCGCATCCGGCGCGGTCCCCGATGCGCTGCGCACGACGCAGCGGAAGCCGATGTGGCCGGTCGACGTGTCGACGGCCTCGCCCTGGCGCGCCGCCGGCCGGTAGCGCAGGCAGTAGTTGGGCGCGCACAGGTGAGATCCGCCCTTGATCACGTGGCGCGGGATCTGCGCGCCGGCCTCACCGGGCGCGCAGCACGGGGTCGGCGACGGCTCGCGCTCGAACCGGTCGCACGTCCACTCCCAGACGTTGCCGGTCACGTCGTGCAAGCCGTGGCCGTTGGGAGGGAACGCCCCGACCGGCGACGTGCCGACGTATCCGTCCGTGCGCAGGTTCTGCCACGGGAACTCGCCCTGCCACGTGTTGGCCATCATGCGGCCGGCGGGAGCGAACTCGTCGCCCCACGCGAAGCGCTTGCCGGCGAGGCCGCCGCGGGCGGCGCGCTCCCACTCGACCTCGGTCGGGAGCGCCTTGCCCGCCCATGCCGCGTAGGCCGCGGCGTCCTCGTAGGCGACGTGCACGACGGGGTGGCGTGCCCGCGTGTAGACCTCCGAGCGCGGCCCCTCGGGGCGCTGCCAGTTCGCGCCCGGGACGTACGCCCACCAGTTCCGGAAGTCGCGCAGGTCGACGGGGCCGCGCGTCGGGCGGAACACGAGCGAGCCGGGGACCAGCAGGCGCGGATCGGCGTCCGGGTAGTCGGCACTCGCCGGTGTGCGCTCCGCGACGGTGACATGGCCGGTCGCCTTCACGAAGCGGCGGAACTCGGCCACGGTCACCGGATGCGCATCGATCCAGAAGCCGTCGACCGACGTCTCGCGGACGGGACGCTCCTCCGGATAGAACTCGTCCGATCCCATGAGGAAGGACCCGCCCGGGACCCATGCCATGTCCGTGGGTGCGGCCGTCGGCATCATCAGTCGCGCGCGATGTAGGCGAGCACCTCCTTCTCGTGGTCGACGTAGTGCTCGCCGCTGACGTCGATCACGACGCGCTCGATCGTCCCGCCGGTGAACGCGAACGGTGCCCGGTAGTCGGGCGCGACCGCCGAGCCGCTGTCGCGGCCGACGCAGAGTCCGTCGCCGACGAGCGAGAACATCCCGGGTTGGGTCGTGATCTCGCCGTCGGCCACCGGCTCGGTGTCGACGTACAGCGTGAGCGTGCCGACCGCGCTCAGCGTGCCGGCCTCGTCGCCGGTCTTGGCGAACTCGGCGCTGAGGACGTGCGTGCCCGCCGGGACCGGCGTCGCGGACGTGATCGTCTGCACCCGCTCGCCGAGCCAGTTGTAGACGTAGTGCAGGTGACCGTCCTTGACGTAGAGCGCGTGGCCGCCGGCGACGCCGCCGTGGGCGAACAGCACGCCGCGCGCGTCGCCGTCGTCGATCGTGACCCCGGCGGCGATCGTGTACGAGCGCCGCCGGACGTTGACCGCGACGGACTCGGGGATCTCCGCCGTGCCCGGGTAGTAGATGTAGCGGTCGCGCGGCTCGCTCGGCTGCGGACGCGGCGAGGACAGGATCTCCAGCGCCGTGCGGTCGTCGAGCGGGAGTCCCTTGTACACGCCGGCGTAGTAGAACCACAGTCCCTTGAGCTGCTCGAGCCGGTCGGGATGGTGCGCCGCGACGTTGTGCATCTGGCTGCGGTCGCGGCGCAGGTCGTAGAGCTCCCAGACGTCGCGCTCGAAGTTCCCCCAGCCCGAGATCGGCGGGTGCAGCGTGGTCGCGAGCCACCCCTGGTGATAGAGCGCGCGCATGCCGAGCATCGAGTAGAACTGCGTCTCGCGGCCGGGGGCGTCGGCGCTGGCGAACGACGCGGCGAAGCTCTCGCCCTCGATCGGGCTCTGCGTGTAGCCCTTCAGCACGTCGGGCGGCTCGACGCCGAGCGCCTCGTACAGCGTCGGCACGACGTCGACCGCGTGCAGGTACTGGTGGCGCACCTCGCCGCGCGCCGCGATGCCGGCCGGCCACGCGACGATCAGCGGGTCGGCCACGCCGCCCTCGTAGCCGGCGAAGCGCTTCCAGTACGGGAACGGCGTGTCGAACGCCCACGCCCAGCCGGTGTTGTAGTGGTTGTAGGCCGTCGGGCTGCCGAGCTCGTCGAGCCGCGCGAGGTTCGCCTCGATCGTGTCCGGCACGTTGTTGAAGAACTTGTTCTCGTTGAACGAGCCGTTCGGGCCGCCTTCGCCGCTGGAGCCGTTGTCGGAGACCACGACGATGATCGTGTTGTCGAGCTGCTCGGAGTCCTCGAGGTAGTCGATGAAGCGGCCGATCTCGGCGTCGGTGTACGACACGAAGCCGGCGAACACCTCGGCCATGCGGGCGAACAGGCGCCGTTCGTCGTCGCTCAGCGAGTCCCACGGCCGCACGAAGTCCAGCTGAGGCCAGGGCTGGCCGTCCGGCCCGGTGACGTCCGGCTCGCCGTGCGGGTTGATCGGCGACAGCTCGACGTCGGCGGCGAACAGGCCGAGCTCCTTCTGCCGCGCCAGGATGTCGGCGCGGATCGCCTCGTAGCCCTCGTCGAAGCGTCCCGCGTAGCGGTCGGCCCACTCCTTGAAGACGTGGTGCGGGGCGTGCGCGCAGCCGGGACAGAGGTACATGAACCATGGCTTCTGGGGAGCGACGGCCTTCGCATCGCGGACGAACTCGATCGCCCGGTCGGCGAGGTCGGCCGACAGGTGGTAGCCGTCCTCCGGCCGCGCCGGCTGATCGACGATGTGGTTGTCGTAGACGAGGTCCGGATACCACTGGTTGGTCTCGCCGCCGAGGAACCCGTAGAAGCGCTCGAAGCCGCGGCCCAGCGGCCAGCGGCCCTTCCACGACGAGAGGTCGATCTCGTCGCCGGGCGTGAGGTGCCATTTGCCGATCGCGTACGTGTTCCAGCCGCGCTCGTTGAGCACCTCGGCGATCGTGCCGTTCTCGAACGGGATCCGCGCCGAGAAGCCCGGGAAGCCGGCCGCGCCCTCGGTGATGCAGGCCATGTTGTTCGACGTCGCGTTGCGCCCGTTGAGCAGACTCGAGCGCGTCGGCGAGCACAGCGCGGTCGTGTGGAAGTTCGAGTAGCGCAGCCCGCTGTCGGCGATGCGGCGCATCGTGGGCGTCTCGATCGGCCCGCCGAACACGTCCATCGCCCCGTAGCCGACGTCGTCCCACACGATCATCAGCACGTTCGGCGCGCCGTCGGGCGCGCGCGGCTGCACGAACGGCGCCCAGTCGGGCTCCGAGTCGCGGATGTCGACCGCCACTCGTCCTTGCCAGCCTTGCCGAGCCATACACACACCGCCTCGCCGGGGACAGGGTCCCCGATCATCGGTGCACCGGCCCGGGGTGTCATCACCCCACTTGGGTGAACGCCCGCCCGGCGGCAGTGCGCGCTCGGCGCGCTATGCGCCGCACTTGCCGGGCTTCTTCGCGCCCGGCGGCAGGCACAGGGTCGTGCGCTTGGGCAGCCTGTGGCTGCGCATCCGGTAGCGCACGACCCTGCCCATCGTGTCGCGCGCGGTGATGCGCAGCTCGAGGACCGCGCCGGGCTCGAGCTGCGCGCGCTTGAACAGCTTGGTGGCCACCGCCCTGTGCTTCTTCACCCGCAGCTTGCGCGCGCCGAACGGGCAGCCGCTGTTCTTGCCGCGGCAGCGGATCCGGACCTGGCCGTGGCTCGGTACGCGGCTGAACTTCAGCCGCGTCACCTGCGTGTAGGCCGTGAACGCCAGCCATCCGGTGGCGATGCTCGCGCGGTTGCGCCGCCAGTCGGCGTCCTTGCGATCGCAGTTCTCGTCGATCCCGTTCTGCGGCTCGTCGCGCGCGCCCGGGTGGATGCGCGCGTCGCCGTCGTTGCAGTCGGCATCGTGGGCGTACCCGTCGCCGTCGTCGTCGCGTACGGGCCGGTCGACCGACTCGCAGCCGACCGTGGCCGGGTCGCCGACGTCGACGACCGCCACGTCGCGGGTGCCGGCGCCGCAGTCGATCCCGGCGTCGATCTCGCCGTCGCGCGCGTTGAGCGTGTCGTCGCCGGCGCCGCCGCTCAGCGCGTCGCTGCCGGCGCCGCCGGTGAGCGTGTCGTCGTCGCTGCCGCCGGTGAGCGTGTCGTTGCCGGCGCCGCCGTCGATCGCCGCCGGCCGTGCCGGCAGGCCCAGCATGAACGGCTCCATGAGGGCGACGCTGTCGTTGCCCGCCGCGAGGTTGAAGACGAAGCGGTCGCCGTCGCGCGGGCACACGACGGCCGCGCCGCTGGCCTCGCAGCCGTTGCCGTTCGTCAGGCCGGAGGCGGTGAAGCGGTAGGCGGGGTTCATGCCGACGTCCTGCCCGGCGTCGACGGTCACGACGTCCGCCGCGCTCGTGCCCGCGAACGTGATGTCGTGCGTGGTGCCGTTGTAGGAGACGACGCTCGCCCCAGCCACGGACGGCAGCGCGAGCAGCACCCCCACCGCGACCGAGACGCCCGTCCTGAGCACGGGCGGGACCCTCTCAATTATGGACGCTTGAAGTCAACTGGCACACTTGTCCAATGGCCGAGGCTCCCCACGAACGCCGACCGCGCACGCCGCTTCCGCGCGGGGACGATCCGAACCAGCGCCCGAGCTTCTGGAAGACCTTCGGCGGGCGGTTCTGGGCGCTGATCCTGATCCTGCTCGTCCTGAACTACCTCAGCGTCGCGATCTTCGCTCCCGGTCGCGAGAAGTCGGTGACGATCCCGTACACGCCGACGTTCCTGGATCAGGTCCAGGCCGACAACGTGTCCAAGATCTCCGCCGAGGGCGAGGCGGTCAGCGGCGAGTTCAAGAAGGCGATCAAGTACCCGCCCGACAGCAACCAGGACGCGGCCAAGAACTTCGAGACCCAGGTCCCGACGTTCGCGAACAACGACGCCCTGTCCAAGCTGCTCGAGGACCACAACGTCACGGTCGAGGCCAAGCCGATCAACGAGGGCCGCGGGTTCCTGCTGAACCTGATCCTCGGCTTCGGCCCCGTGATCCTGCTGGTCGCGCTGTTCGTGTGGATCAGCCGCCGCGCCGCCGGCGGGCAGATGAACGCGCTCGGCGGCTTCGGCCGCTCGCGCGCCCGCCGCATCGAAGGCGCGCAGACGAAGGTCACGTTCAAGGACGTCGCCGGCATCGACGAGTCCAAGGGCGAGCTCACCGAGGTCGTCGACTTCCTCAAGAACCCGGACCGCTACCGCAAGCTCGGCGGGCGCATCCCGCGCGGCGTGCTGCTCGCCGGCCGCCCCGGCACCGGCAAGACGCTGCTCGCGCGCGCCGTCGCCGGCGAGGCGGGCGTCCCGTTCTTCTCGGTCTCCGCGTCCGAGTTCGTGGAGGCGATCGTCGGCATCGGCGCCGCCCGCGTGCGCGACCTGTTCAAGCAGGCCAAGGAGTCCCAGCCCGCGATCATCTTCGTCGACGAGCTCGACGCGATCGGCCGCTCGCGCAGCAGCGGCCAGGCGGGCTTCGGCGGCAACGACGAGCGCGAGCAGACGCTCAACCAGATCCTCACGGAGATGGACGGCTTCGAGTCCGGCGCCGCCGTGATCGTCCTGGCGGCCACCAACCGCCCGGAGGTGCTCGACGCCGCGCTGCTCCGTCCCGGCCGCTTCGACCGCCGTGTCACGGTCCCGCCGCCCGACAAGGACGGCCGCCGCAAGATCCTCGAGGTCCACACGCGCTCGCTGCCGCTCGGCGACGACGTCGACCTGGACCGCATCGCCGCCTCCACGCCCGGCATGGTCGGCGCCGACCTCGCGAACCTCGCCAACGAGGCCGCGCTCCTCGCCGCTCGCCGCGGGCACGAGAAGGTCGCCGAGGCCGACTTCACGGACAGCCTCGAGAAGATCGTGCTGGGCGCGCCGCGCGGGCTCGTGCTCACCGACGAGGAGAAGCGCCGCACCGCCTACCACGAGTCCGGCCACGCGCTGGTCGGCATGCTCACGCCCGGCGCCGACCCCGTCCGCAAGGTCTCGATCATCCCGCGCACGATGTCGCTCGGCGTGACGATCTCGGCGCCCGACGTCGAGCGCACCAACTACGACGAGGAGCACCTGATCACGCGGATCAAGGTCGCGCTCGGCGGCCGCGTCGCCGAGGAGCTCGTGTACGACTCGATCAGCGCCGGCGCCGAGTCCGACATCCAGCAGCTGACGATGATCGCGCGCCAGATGGTCGGGCGGTGGGGGATGAGCCGCCAGATCGGCCCGGTCGCCGTGATCCCCAGCGAGGCGCAGAACCCGCTGCTGCCCGGCGCCGCCGAGGTGTCGGAGAGCACGCGGCGGCTCGTCGACGAGGAGGTGCGCCGGATCGTCGAGGAGGCGCACCAGGACGTCTCGCGCCTGCTGTCCGAGCATCGCGACCGGCTCGACTCGCTGACCGAGGCGCTGCTGGTGGCCGAGACGCTCGACGAGGACGAGGCGTACGCCGCCGCGCGCGTAGAGCGGCGCCAGGAAGAGCCGGCACCGGCATAAAGCTGGCTTATCGACCTCTAAGAAGGATCATTTGAATTGATGGGTCTCGGCGCGCACACTGAGATCCATGTTCATTCCGGTCGACATTCCCAAGGTCATGCAGCGCACCCTCGACGGGGCGGTCACCCGACCGCGCGCCCGCGTTGCACGCCCGTCTCCCCGCGGGCGAGCCGCTCGCGCGGCCCGGGCAGCAACCGCCCGTCCTCGCTGAGGTAGTCGCGCCACGATCGCGAGGGCGCGTAGCCGATCACGGCGCGCGCCTTCGCGATCGACGTCCCCGACGCGTCCTCGCGGTCCAGCGGCCGGATCTCGACCGCGTCGCCGTGATGGCGGCGGATCATCTCCGCCAGCGGCCGGTTCGCGCAGTTGTCGGGTGACGCGATGTACATGACGTCGTGGCCCGGCAGGTCGCTCTCCGCCGCCAGCCGCAGCGCGTCGGCGAGGTCATAGACGTCGATGTAGCTCCAGAAGCTCGCGCTGCCCTCGTCGGCGTCGCGCAGGTTCGGCCCGAGGTTGTGCTCGTAGTTGCCCTCCCACTGCACCCACGACGGGCGCAGCGAGAGGCAGCGGATGTCCGACCGCCGGACCGCCGCGTCCATCAGCTGCTCGCCGAAGTGCTTGGACAGCGCATACGGGTCCTGCGGGCGGATCGGATGCTCCTCGTCGACCGGCGCGTACTCCGGCAGCCAGTCGCGCTCGGGGAAGAAGAACCCCGGCACGGTCTCGCTCGACACGTTCACGAACCGCGGCACGCCGAAGCGCACCGCCGCCTCCAGCGTGTTGAACGTCGCGAGCAGGTTGTTGGCGAAGACCTGGTGCGGCGGATGGTGCTGCGGGTCCGGGATCGCCGCCGCGTGAACGACCGCGTCGTGCCCCCGGACGACCGCGAACGCGTCGCCGGCGTCGGTGAGGTCGGCGCGCACGTAGACGGGCGCGCCGGGGAGGCCGCGCTCGAACACCGGGGGCGCGAGATCGCATGCCGTGACCTGGTGGCCGGCGTCGGCCAGCGCGGCCACCGTCGCCGCTCCGACCTTCCCGCGCGATCCCGTGACGAGGATCTTCACCGGCAGCTCTGGTCGATCGCCACGCGCGCATGATGACAACCGACAGCAGGGCGGCGCCGAGCAGCGGAATGTCGACCGCCGCCGCGAAGTGGCCGGCCGCGGGGAACGGGCCGAAGCTGTCCATCCAGAGCGCGGCCAGCTCGGCGCCGGCCAGGGAGATCGCCACCCGGTAGTAGATCGCCGGCATCCCGATGTACGAGAACGTCAGCGCGGTGCCGAACAGGATCCAGATCGTCAGGGCGGCGACGAGCTCCACGACGCTGGATGGTGCCCAGCCGCGGCGCGATTGTCGAGGACTGCCCGTCCGGCCAGTGCGCGTGCGCGCCCGTTCGTGGATCGTTGGCGTCCGCCATAGGGGAAGCGAGGGTCACGGTACGTGCCGCCGCGCCGGCGGCGGCACGTGCCCGCGGTCCGCGAGCACGGCGAACAGCGCCGCGGGCCGGTTGGTCATGATCGCGTCGACCCCGATGTCGAGCAGGGCGTGCATCGTCGGCTCGTCGTCGATCGTCCACACGTGGACCGGCAGGCGCGACCGGTGGGCCGCGCGGACGAAGCGCGCGGTGACGATCGGGATGCCGTGGCGGCGGACCGGGACCTGCAGGCAATCGGCCCCCTGACGGCGGATGCGCCCGGTCGCGGTGGCCGCGAGCACGGCGCGCGCGGTCGCGAGCGGACCCATCGACGTACACGCGCGCCCGCGGCTGAGCGCGCGCACGCGCGCGATCCGGCGGTCGGAGAACGCGCCGATGCAGACGCGGTCCCAGGCGGCGTGCCGGTCGATCAGCGCCACCAGCGGGTCGACGCAGCGGTCGGTTTTCGGGTCGATGTTCACGAACACGTCCGGCCACCGCGCAAGGATCTGCTCGAGCCGCGGCACGCCCACGCCGCGGCCGCGGAAGGGGAACGTGCCCGTTGGTCCGGCGAAGTGAAATCCCGCGTCCGCCGACTCGATCTCGGCGATCGTCAGCGCCTCGATCTCGCCCCGCCGGTCCGTCCTCCCATCCAGGCGGTGATCATGGAACGCGACCACAACCCCGTCGCGGCTGACGTGCGCGTCGGTCTCCAGGTACCGGCAGCCGGCCTCCACGGCGGCCTCGAACGCTGCAAGCGTGTTCTCGGGCGCGTCCTCGGACGCGCCGCGGTGCGCGATCACGAGCGGCGGCGCCGCGGCCACGAACGGATGGGGGGTGCCGGTGGGAATCGCACCGGTATACACGCTCGCGGACTCGCCGATCGGCCAGTACCGCTGAGCGGCGATATGCCGCAATCTTGCTGCATGCCGTGCAGCCACGACGGATTCCACAGCGGCGAGGGCCGCTACGAGCGCGCCACCGGCACGCTCCGGTACGTCCTGGTGTGCGACACCTGCCACGCCGAGGTGCGCGAGGTGCTCGTGCAGCCGTACGTCCCGGAGTTCAACGCCGACGGCAACGCCACGCATATCACCGCTTAAGCGCGCCGCACTACCTTTGACGCGGTCGAAGGGAAGTATCCCGACGGCGAGCATCGTCAACACGGCGTCCTAGTCGCCCGGTGCTCGCGGCCCGCCGGGCGGAGAAACCTTCGCGGATTTGCTGTCGAACCCGCGGAGGTCTGTTTCGTTGTCCTGGATTGCCCTGATCGGCGCGCTCGCCGTCCTGCTGATCATCGACCTCGTGGTCATGCGTGGCCGCGAGATCACGCCGCGCGGCGCCGCCGTCGCAAGCGCGGCGTGGGTCGGCGTCGCGCTGGCGTTCTTCGGCCTGCTGCTGGTCTCCGGTGGCGACGCGAGCTCGTTCCTCGCCGGCTATCTGGTCGAGAAGTCGCTGTCGCTCGACAACGTGTTCGTGTTCCTGCTCGTGTTCGCGGCCTTCGGCGTCACGGGCGCCGAGCGCCACCGGCTGCTCAGCTACGGCATCGTCCTGGCGCTGGTGCTGCGGGCGGTGTTCATCGTCGCCGGCGCGGCCGCGCTGCACGCGTTCGGCTGGCTGAGCTTCGTCTTCGCCGCGTTCCTGATCTGGACCGGCTGGAAGATGTTCCGCCACCGGCACGACCACGACTCCGAGTCGGCGCTGGTGGCGCGGCTCACCCGCGTGCTGCCGATCGGGAGCGCCGCCGCCGCGCTGGTCGCGATCGCGCTGGTCGACGTCCTGTTCGCGGTCGACTCGGTGCCGGCGATCCTCGCGATCACCGACGACACGTTCATCGTCTTCGCCGCCAACGCGTTCGCGCTGCTCGGGCTGCGCCCGCTGTTCTTCCTGGTCGCCGAGCTGGTCGACCGGCTCTACTACCTCAAGACCGCGCTGGCGGCCCTGCTCGTCTTCATCGGGGCGAAGATGGCCGCGGCCGAGTTCGTCGGCAAGATCGGGCCGGAGATCTCGCTGCCGGCGATCGTGCTGATCCTCGGCACGGGCGTGGTCGCGTCGCTGGTCAGGTCTTCACGTACACCGACACATGCGACGAGCTCCGCGCTGTGAACGGCTCGCCCCGCCAGCCGCCCCAGCGGTGCTCGAGTCGCATGCCGGCGAGCCGGGCCATCAGGTCCAGCTCGGCCGGCCACGCGTAGCGCATCGGGACCGGTGACGCCTCGACCCTGCCGTCGGCGAAGTAGTAGTGCTGGGCCATGAGGCCCTGCGTGACCACGTCGTAGACGTAGTTGGAGATGCGGTCCGGCTCCGACCGGGCGTTCACGATCGTCTGGCCGAGCGGCAGCTTCTGCAGTTCCGGCACGCGCGTCTCGATCACGAAGCGGCCGCCGCTGACCAGGTGCGCGGCGGCGTTCTCGAAGCACGCGACCTGCGCGTCCTGCGTGGTCAGGTTGAAGATCGTGTTGAAGACCAGGTAGACGACCGTGAACTCGCCGTCGACCCGCGCGGTCGCCATGTCGCCCTCGACGGCGTGGATCCGCTCGGCGCCGGGCTTCTCCCGCAGCCTGGCGAGCATCGCCGCGGAGTTGTCCATGCCGGCGACCGTGACGCCGCGCGCGGCCAGCGGCAGCGCGATCCGCCCGGTCCCGATCGCGAACTCGCACGCGGCGCCGCCCCGTGCCAGCCGCGCGAGCATGTCCACCGCCGGCCCGGTGACCGCGGTGTCGAACATGTCCGAGGACACCTCGTCGTAGCGCGCCGCCACCTGCTCGCCGAAGAACCCCTCGCCGTTCTCCATCACCCGAGTGTGTCACCCGCACCGGGTGATTTGCACCGCGGGCGCTTGACCGCGCCCGCGCCGTCGGTGACTGTGAGGGCCGATGCGGCCCTCGATGGCGTGGCTATGGGTGGCTCTGGTGTTCGTCATCGTCGCCGCGCCCGCGTACGCCGTGTCGTTGTCGCCGACCCCGGCGCCGCTGCCCGGCAGCACGTTCCAGGGCGCCGACGGCGACCAGGCCGCGGCGCTCGGCCTGACCGACTGGACGCCGGAGGACGCGGCCGGGCGCGTCGCGCACGGCCCGGATCCCAACGCCGACGACTCGGCCTTCAAGGGCGGCAGCAAGGAGAACGCTCCCGGGGACTGGGATCTGACCACCGAGTCCGGCGGTGTCAGTCCGTCCAAGGCGAACATCCGCGACGCCTGGGGCATGGTCCAGCGGCCGGCCGGTCGAACCTTCGTGAACCTCGCGTTCGCGCGCGAGGCATCGGGGGGATCGACGTTCCTCACGTTCGAGCTCAACCGCGACGCGCGGCTGTGGGACAACGGCCGGGCGCGCATCCCGTGCCGCACCACCGGTGACCTGCTCGTGTCGTACGAGCCGTCCGGCAACACGGTCGACGTCATCGTGCAGCGCTGGGTCACGACCCGTGCGAATCCCGCCACCGGCTGCGCCGCTGAAGGCCGCCTGGAGGACGCATCCGGCGTGACTGCGAACGTCGACGTCCAGGGCGCGCTCAACCAGGCGGCGATCGCGAACACGCTGCCGGGTGCCTACGGCGCTGCGATCCCGGAGGGCCGGTTCGGCGAGACCGCGCTCGATCTCGCCGCCGTCGTGTCGGACGCCTTCAACGACCGGTGCTTCGCGTTCACATCGGCGTGGATGCACTCGCGATCGTCGGACTCGGACTCGGCGAACATGCAGGACTACGTCAAGCCCAAGCCGCTGGAGGCGCGCCGGTGCGCCGCGGCGGGCACGAAGTTCTTCGACCGCAACGCCAACGGCGTGCGCGACGCCGGTGAGCCGGGACTCGCCCGGTTCAGGATCTTCGCCGACTACGACGGCGACGGCAGGCGCGACAGCAACGAGCCGTTCGCCGTGAGCGACGCCGACGGCCGGTACGTGATCGACGACATCCGGCCGCCGGACGGGACCTACACGCTGCGCGAGTCGCTCGTCCCGGGGCAGCCGGTGCGGCGAGCCTGGCGCTGCTCGTACCCCGCCGCGATCGCGCCTGGCCGCTTCGGATGCGGGCACGGGCCGATCGACGTCGATGCCGAGCCGTTCGCCCGCGACCGTGACTTCGGGAACTGGTACCCGGCCCGGCTGCGGGTGGTCAAGCGGCTCTACCCGGCGAGCGATCCCGGACGCTTCGCGCTGTCCCTCGACGGTCAGGTGATCGTGCCCGAGGCGGGGGACGGCGACTCGTTCCGGCGCGCGCTGGCGCCCGGCACGTACACGGTCGCCGAGAGCGCGGCCGGATCGACCGATCCCGCCGACTACCGGTCGATCGCGCAGTGCAAGGTCGGGACCGGCCGCACGACGCTGCGGCTGGGTACGGCGGCTACGATCACGCTGCTGGCCGGCGACCGCGGCGTCTGCACGTTCCGCAACGTGCGAGTCGGATCCGACGCTCCGGCGATCTCGATCGACAAGACCGGCCCGGCCACGGCGGAGGCCGGAGCGAGGCTGCGGTACACGCTGTACGTCGAGAACGTGGGCACGGTCCCGATCCCGGCCGCGAACGTGAAGGTCTCCGACGACCGCTGTGACGACCCGCCGAGGCTGGACAGCAAGCCCGGCGACGCATCCCCGGGCACGCTGGACCCCGGCGACGTGTGGATCTACGCGTGCTCGCGCACGACCGCGGCGCCCGGGGACGCGTGCGTCACGCACGGCGTGACGAACACCGCTGACGTGAGCGGTCGCGCGAACGGCACGACCGTGACCGACAGCAGCACGATCGTGACCGTGCTCACGTGCCCGGACCAGCCCGAGCCGGACCCGGGCGGGGAGGTTGCCCCGCCCGGACCCGAGGTGCCCGATGCGGGCGTCGCGGGCCAGGTCGCCCTGTCGAAGGCACCGAGCTGCCTGCGCCGGGGCTCGCGCGTGGTCATCCGTACGTCGCGCGTGGCATCGGTGCGGCTGTTCGTCGGCGGTGAGCCGCTGCGCGGGGTGACGGTCGCGGCCCTGCAGGACCGCATCGTGATCCGCGTGACCAAGGACTTCGCACCGGGGCGCTACCGGGTGACGGCGCGCGTGCGGTTCCAGCGCGGCGCCGGCACGGCGCCCGTCCGGCTCAGCCGGACGGTTCGCGTCTGCGGCCGGCGGGGCCCGATCGCGTGCCCGTCGGTCGAGCGCGCACGGGCCGCCTGCCGCGGCGTGCTCCCGCGGCGTCGCCTGAAGCCTTGACGCGGTGCGAACCACGCGGTTACGGTCGGAGCACCAGATCTCTGAGTGATCGAGGGAGGGAGCGCGATGACACCGCCTGCCGCGGAGGAGCCCGAGGCGGCTGTATTCAGCCAGGACGCGCAGTCCACCACCACGGCGGCGCTGGTCACCGGGGCGTCGTCGGGTATCGGCGTCGCGCTGGCCGGCGAGCTGGCCCGTCGCGGGCATGGGCTGATCCTGGTGGCGCGTCGCGCCGACCGCCTGCGCGAGATGGCGGCCGAGATCGGCGGCGAGCACGGCGTTCGCGTCGAGTGGATCGACGTCGACCTCACCGACGCGGCCGCGCGGGACCGGATCGCGGCTGAGGTCGCGGCGCGCGGGCTGGTGGTCGACGTGCTGGTCAACGACGCGGGGATGGGAACCAGCGGGCGCTTCCACGAGCTCCCGATCGAGCAGGAGATCCGGATGGTCCGGCTCAACGTGGAGGCGATGGTCGCGCTGTGCGGCGCGTTCGTGCCCGGGATGGTGGAGCGGGGCAGCGGGCGGGTGCTCAACGTCGCGTCGGTCTCCGGGTTCATGCCGGTCCCGCAGCAGGCGACCTACAGCGCGTCGAAGGCGTTCGTGCTCACGTTCACGGAGGCGCTGACGATCGATCTCCACGGCACGGGCGTGACCGCGACCGCGCTCTGCCCGGGCCCGGTCAAGACCGAGTTCGAGGGCATCATCGACGGCCTGCCGAGCGGGCTGTTCCTCGAGCCGGCGCGCGTCGCGCGCGAGGCGATCGATGCTTTGGAGCAGGGGCGCCTGTCGATCGTCCCCGGTGCGATGAACAAGGTCAACGCGGTCTCCGGCCGGTACGCTCCGCGGCGCGTGTTCCTTCCGCTGGCGCGGCGCTTCTGGCCGACGGGTTCTGCGAAGTGACGGTCCTGATCACGGGCGCGACCGGCCAGGTCGGCAATGCGATCGCGCGCCGGCTGGCCGACGAGGACGTCGAGGTGCGCGCGCTCGTGCGCTCGCCTTCGCGCGCGCAGGTGCTGCCGGTGCGCGTCCAATCGGTGCTCGGCGACGTGACCGACGCGGCGTCCGTGCGCGCGGCGCTGGACGGGGTCGCCACCGTCTACCACAGCGCCGGCATCCCGGAGCAGTGGCGCAAGGACACCGGCGAGTTCGCGCGCGTGAACGTGGAGGGGACGCGCAACGTGGTCGAGGCGGCGCTCGCGGCCGGGGTGGAGCGGTTCGTCTACACCAGCACCGACGACGTGCTCGTCGGGCCGCCCGGCCAGCCGTTCGACGAGTCCGCCGTGAACCCCGAGCCGGGCGTCACGCCCTACCAGCGCTCCAAGCAGGAAGCGGACCGGATCGTCGTCGCCGCCCTCGACCGCGGCCTGCCGGCCGTGTTCCTGCACCCGGCCGGCGTGTACGGGCCGGCGCCGTTCCTGGTCAAGGGGTTGAACGACCTGCTGATGCAGCTCGCCAAGCGCAAGACGCCGGCGCTGCTGCCCGGCGGCATGGCGGTCGCCTACAGCGAGGACGTCGCCGACGGCCACGTGCGCGCGGCCGCCCAGGCTCCGGTCGGCGCCCGCTACCTGCTCGCCGAGTCGTTCCAGACGCTGACCGAGATCGCCGAGGCGGTCGCCGCCGCCGAGCCGCGCGCGAAGGTCCCGCGCGTGATGCCGCTCCCGGTCGCCCGGACGGTCTCGACGGTCGGCGAGGGCGTCGCGCGCGTGACCGGCCGCCCGCCGATGATCGCCCGCAGCGTGCTCCAGTTCCTCGAGCGCGGCTCGCGCCCCTCGGGAGCCCGCGCACGGACCGAGCTCGGCTGGACCCCGACGCCGTTCAGGACCGGCGTCGACCAGACGCTCGCCTACTTCCGCCAGCAGGGCTGGATCTGAGAGGCGCCGACCGCGTGCTGGCGGGCGCCTCACGGCCGTCCGACGAAGGCGCCGTCCGTATGGAACCGTGAACACGGCCTTGCCGTCCAAAGGCTCAAATCGACTCATTCAGTGATCGATTCGGGCGAGATCCAGCGGTCCTAGTAGGCGGAATCGGTTGGCTCGCGGCTCTGTGCGGGCTGTCAATCGAATACGCACCGCGCTCAGCGCTCTTGTGTCGGCTGCCTGACGGAATCGCACCGAAGAACCGAACGATCTAGACCTTCGAGTAGTCCGGCATCTCGCTGGCGCAGAGACGCTGGCGGCCATTAGACCCAGGGTTTGCGAATGCGTCGTGATCGCCACGCGCGCGACGCGACTCGCGGCCCGAGCACGGAGGAAGGATCCATGAAGAAGGTCATGTGGTGGGCCTTGGCCATCGTCGGGGGCCTCGTTGTACTGGGCGCCCTGCTGGGAGAGGACAGCAGCCAGGACACGTCCAAAGCTGCCAAGACCGGGAGCGTCCAGACCGAGGAAACCTCGCCGGAGGCGACTCCCGAGCCGACGCCGGAGCCCACGCCGGAGCCGCTGAACGTCAACTTCACCGGCCCGAACCGGACCACGCGCGACCAAGTGACCCTCAGGGGGCGGATCGCTGTCAAGGGCACGAAGGTCAGGGTCAACGGCAAGGCCGCGAGCGTGCACGGGAAGCGTTGGTCGTTCGTCGCGGCGATCGCGAAGAAGGGGGACAACCGCTACAAGGTCGTTGCCACCAAGCCCGGGCACAAGAAGGACACGACCACGGCCGTCGTGACTCGCAACCTGTCGTCGGCTGAGAAGGCGGCCGCACGGGCGGCGGAGCGCCAGGCGTTCATAAACGCATCGACCACGCTCCCGTACAACCAACTTGAGAAGAACCCCCGTCGGTACAAGGGCACCAAGGTGGCTTATCGCGGCCAGATCTTCCAGATTCAGGAAGACTTCGGCTCGACGTGGATGCTGCTCTCCGTGACGGATGAGGGCTACGGCTTCTGGGACGACAACCTGTGGGTCGAGTACGACGGGACGATCAAGGGAGCAGAGGGCGACGTCATCACCATGTACGGGACCGTGAAGGGGTCGAAGTCGTACGAGACCCAGATCGGTGGGACAACGTACGTGCCGAGAGTCGTGGCCGAGTACATCGTCGAGTAATCACGTTTGCGGAACACGAGGCCCGGAGTCGCGGCCTCGTGTTCCGGGCCGCGGCGCAAGCTCGTATCGCAGAAACGAGAGGCGCCGACCGGAATCGAACCGGTGTATCCATCGGTTCGACCTGCGGAGCCGAATCCTGATGGCGGGGGCTCGTGATGCGGTGGCTCGGCAAGTGCGAGAACTGCAACCACGAGCGCGAGATTGAGACGCGCTACGAGCACGGCGCGCG
>DASSUW010000082.1:0-8487 GCA_035706585.1 Solirubrobacteraceae bacterium
TACCACGGCGGCGTGCTCGTCGTCGTCGGGCACGAGATCTCGCCCCACGGTGGGCACATGCTCGCGTTCGCGACCGAGCACGAGATCCCGCATGCCGACCGCAGCGAGGCGCAGATCTGCGCGGCCGTGACCGCCGCGGGCGGCATCGCGTACGCCGCCCACCCGTTCTCGGAGGGCTCGCGGATCTCGGCGCGGATCGGGCGCCCGCACGCGTGGCGCGCGCTGGATGACTGCGACTGCGGCGTCGAGCTCTGGAGCCTGGCGACCGACGCCGCGGAGGCGTGCGCGAGCGTCGGCGATCTCGTGCGGCTCCTGCGCCGCCCGGAGCCGATCGTCGACGGGCCGCCGGCGCGGCACCTGCGGATCTGGGACCGGCTGTGCGCGACGCGGCGCGTGCCGGCGCTGGCCGGTCTCGACGCCCACCAGACCGGCCTGCGGATCGCCGGCCGCGCGCTGTCGCCGCTCCCCCACGCGCGCTGGTTCCGCCTCCTGCAGACGAACCTGCTGCTCGACCGCCCGCCGTCCGGCGACCTGAGCGCCGACCGCGCTGCGGTCCACGCGGCGCTGCGCGCCGGGCGTGCCGTGATGGTCCGGCGCGACCTCGGCGACGGGCGCGGCTTCCGGTTCTGGGCGGAGGGCGCGGCCGGCGCCGTCACGATGGGCGAGGAGGCCTCCGGCAACCTGCCGGCCACGCTGCACGCGCGGCTCCCGGCCCCGGCGCGCGTGCGCCTGCTGCGCGAGGGCGCCGGCGTCGCGGCGGCGACCGGCGACCGGCTGTCACACGCCGCGTCCGAGCCGGGCGCATACCGGATCGAGGCCCGCGTCGACGCGTACGGCGGCGAGCGGACGTGGCTGGTCTCGAACCCCGTCTACTTGCGCGGCTGACCGGACCGCTCGAACGCCGTCGCGTCGCGGTGCCAGATCGTCTGCTGCGGGAACGGGATCTCGATGCCCTCGGCGTCGAACGCGACCTTCAGCCGCTCGCGCAGCGCCCGGCTGACGCGCCACTGCTCGGACGGCGTCGTCTTGACCACGAGGCGGATGACGACGCCGCTCGGGCCGAGGTCCTCCACGCCCCACACGTCGGGCTCCTCGAGGATGTGCTGGTCCTCGCGCCACAGCTCGCCGGCGACCTCGCGGATGACCTCCTGCGCGCGGCCGAGATCGGTGTCGTAGGCGACCTGCACGTCGAGCAGCGCGCGCGACCAGTGCTGGCTCATGTTCCCGACGCGGCGGATCTCGCCGTTGGGCACGTGCCAGACCGTGCCGTCGACCGCCCGCAGGCGCGTGGTCCGCAGGCTCACCGCCTCGACGACGCCCGACGTCTGCCCGTCGAGATCGACGATGTCGCCGATGCCGAACTGGTCCTCGACGAGGATGAAGATGCCCGACAGGAAGTCGCGCACCAGCGACTGCGACCCGAACCCGAGCGCGACGCCGAGAATGCCGGCGCCGGCGATCAGCGGGCCGAGCTCGACGCCGATCTCGCCGAGGATCATCGCGACGGCGACGAGCAGGATCGCGAAGCTGATCACGCTGCGCAGGACGCTGGCCAGCGCCTCGATGCGCTGCTCGGCCCGCAGGCTGAGCTGTCCGGTCTCCAGCAGCGACTCCGGCGCGGCGCGGCGGACGGCCCCGAGTCGCTCCTGCAGACCCCCGCGCTGGAGGCCCCGCAGGGCCCGCTTGACGCCGCGCCGGGCGAGCCGGTTGACGACCAGCGCCACGACGACGATGACCAGGATCGTGAGCGGCCGGCCGATGACGAAGTCGGCCGCCTCGGCCGCCGTCCTGTCACCGGTCATGTCGAGCGTCTGACGGCAGATCCAGCCGGGATCGTCGCCGCAGGCGGCCTGCAGGGAATCGGCGGAGGCTTGCGCGAAAACCACCCCTCGACCGTAGCGGCCCGCCATCGTCAGGCGTCCGACGGGGGTCCGCGCGGCGGCCGGGCGAGGGGGCAGCGCCCCGGTATCCCCCACCCGAGGAGGAACGGCATGATCTCCACTTCCCGCGTCTGCGCCCTGCTTGCGGGCGCGGTCATCGCGGGCGGCCTCACCGCCTGTGGTGGCGACGACGACACCGCGACGACCGGTGACTCAACGGCCGGCTCGACCGAATCCGGCTCCTCCGCCGAAGCGAGCACGCAGATCGTCGGCGGCCGGAGCGTCCTCAAGCTCGACCCACAGCTGCGCGACGTGCTCGACGCGGCGCAGGTGACGATCGGGCCCGCCGGTGAGGCGTCGAAGCTGGCCAACGGCATCGCCCTGCCGATCACGGCCGGCCAGCTCGACGTCGACACGCCGTCGGGGACGATCCAGCACGCGGGCGGGCTGAAGTTCAGCGCGTTCGGCACGTCCGTCGAGGCCGACAACCTGGTCGTCCGGCCGCAGGACGGCGTGGTCACCGCGCGCATCGACGGCGAACGCGTGCAGCTGTTCTCCGCCGACGTCGGCCAGCCGGAGGTCGTGGAGTCCAGCGACACGGTCGTGCTGCCGTCGGACGTGAGCATCGGCGGCGATGCCGTGAACGCGCTCAACGACGCGCTCGGCGTCAAGGTGTTCGACAGCGGCCTGCACATCGGTCGCCTCACGGCGAGCGCCGAGCAGCCCAGCGCCAAGTAGCCGGCGGACGGTCAGCTCGGCGGCGAGCGCTGCTCGTCGCGCTCGTGCAGCGCCATCGCCGCGCCCGTGCCGACGAAGTACACGAGCGTCGCGGCGAAGCCGCCGAGCGGCCACACGACCCATGCGTCGATCAGCGCGATCAGCGCGACCGTCCCGACCGCCGCGGCGATCGTCGCCACGTGGATCACGCCGGTGCGGACGGCGTGCGCGTCCGACGCCAGCTGGGACGGCGAGACCTGCGAGCTGATCCCGTACGACCGCAGCTTGAGCGCCCCGAACGCCGCGGCGGCGCCGAGCACGACGCCGAACACGGCCGCGACGCTCGGCTTGCCGTACTCGACGATCATGACCTGGCCGCCGCCCCAGAACGTGAGCGTGTAGCCGTAGGGCAGCCCGGCGCCCTCCAGCGCCGCATCGATCCCGCGGGTCAGGCTCCGGCCGGCCACCGCTAGTCGCTCTCCTCGGCCGCCTCGGGATCGCCGCGCAGGCGCTGGACGAACTCGGCCACGAGCGTCTCCGCCGACTCCGCCAGCAGGAAGACGAGGATGCTCACCGCGCCCGCGGCGGGCCAGGCGCCGCCGCTGCCGATGATCGCCGCGATGCCCGCGGCGGCGCCGATGCCGAGCACGACCGAGATGAAGTTCTGCGCGGTGCCGAGCATGGCCACCTCAGGCGGCACCGCGCCGACGCGGTCACGGAACCCGCGCGTGACGGCGCCCTCGAGGGCGCCCACCACGAGCGCCGCGGCGACGGCGAACAGGAGCACCTGGACGACCGTGGGGCTTCCGACAACGGTCTGTACGACGCCGAACGATCCGGTGATCGTGATCGAGAACCCGAACGCCGTCGCGTTGCCGAGCGTCGACGTGCTGATGGCCGTCACGACCGGGCCGTGCTCGTCTTCGTCTTGGCCGGGACGGTCGCCCATCCCCGGGCCGGTACCCCGGCACCGGCCCTGCGCTGCGCGGCAGGGTCAGTGCTGTGACCGGTCGCCATCGGGCGCTGGTCATCGCACCGACGGGGTGCGGTCCGCAGGTCGCGACCTGAGGGCAGTCATCGCGGCACTATGAGCGTCGCGCAGAAGGTCGTCAGCACCAAGATCCCCGCCCGCATGGACCGGCTCCCGTGGACGCGGTGGCACTGGTTCGTGGTCTTCGCGCTCGGCATCGTGTGGGTGCTCGACGGCCTCGAGGTGACGATCAAGGGCGCGGTCGGCCCGTCGCTGCGCGACTCCCTGAGCTTCACGACCGTCGGCGTCGCCGGCGTCGCGTCGATCTACCTGCTCGGCGCCGTCACCGGCGCCCTGTTCTGGGGCTATCTGACCGACAAATTCGGGCGCGCGAAGCTGTTCATCGCGACGATCGCCGTGTACCTGGTCGGCGTCATCGGCACGTCGATCACGGGCCTGTGGGTCTTCGGCGACGGCTTCGAGTACGTCTGGTTCGCGATCTTCCGCTTCATCACGGGCTTCGGCATCGGCGGCGAGTACGCGGCGATCAACTCGACGATCGACGAGCTGATCCCGGCGCGCGTGCGCGGCTGGGTCGACCTGGCGATCAACGGCAGCTACTGGGTCGGCACCGTCGTCGGCGCGATCCTCGGCGCCGTCTATCTGAACGTGCTGGGGTCCGACGTCGCGTTCCGCGTCGCGTTCGGCACCGGGCTGATCCTCGGGGCCGAGATCCTGCTCATGCGCTTCTTCGTGCCCGAGAGCCCGCGCTGGCTGATCACACACGGGCGCGAGGAGGAGGCCGAGCACACGGTCGCCGAGATCGAACGCGACGTCATGGACGAGGCGGAGCTCGACGATCTGCCCGAGCCCGAGGACGACGACGCGATCGAGATCCGCGAGCGGCGCGCGATCGGCTTCATCGAGCTCGGCCGGACGCTGTTCAAGCTGTACCCACGGCGCTCGGTCGTGGCGTTCTCGCTGATGCTCACCCAGGCGTTCCTCTACAACGCCATCTTCTTCACGTTCGGCCTCATGCTCACGACCTACTTCGGCGTCGGCAACGCCAACGTCGGCTGGTTCCTCGTCCCGTTCGGCGTCGGCAACTACCTCGGCCCGCTCGTCCTTGGCAAGCTGTTCGACACGGTCGGCCGGCGGACGATGATCCCGCTCACGTTCCTGACCGCGGCCGCACTCACCGTCGTGGCCGGGCTGCTGTTCGCGACCGGCGTGATCGGCACGGCGTGGCTGATGACGCTGTTCTGGGTCGGGATCTTCTTCTTCGCATCGGCGGGCGCGAGCGCCGGCTACCTGACCGCGAGCGAGACGTTCCCGCTCGAGGTCCGCGCGATGGCGATCTCGTTCTTCTACGCGCTCCCGACGTTCTGCGGCGGCGTGTTCGGTCCGCTGTTGTTCGGTGCGCTGATCAACGGCGGCCAGCGCTGGACCGTGTTCTGGGGCTATCTGATCGGCGCCGCGCTGATGGCGCTGGGCGGCGTGATCCACCGGGTCTGGGGCGTCGAGGCGGCGCAGCGGGGCCTCGAGTCGATCGCGATGCCGCTGTCGGTCCAGGAGGCCGAGGGCGCCGACACCGGCCGCGCCGCGCTGCGCGGTCCCGCCGGCGTCGACATCGCGGACCCCGAGGACGTGCGGCGGTTCCAGCGTGACCACGGGCTCGCGACCGACGGCCTCATCGGCCCGGCGACCAGCGCCGCGCTCCGCACGGCGGCCGACGGCCACGGCGACGTCAGCTCGGTCGACGTGACCGACGCCGACGACGTGCGACGCTTCCAGGCCGAGTCCGGTCTCGTACCCGACGGCGTCGTCGGCGCGGAGACCCGCGGCGCGCTGCTGGCGACCGAGCGCCGCGCGGTGATCGACCCGGCCGACCGCGAATCGGTGGCGCGCTTCCAGCGGACGCACCTGCTTCCCGACGACGGCGAGATCGGCCCGGAGACCGAGGCGGCGCTGCGGGCCGTCCGCGCCGAGCGCACCGGTGCCGCCGAGGAGACGATCGAGCCCGATCCGCTCGACCGCGAGTCGATCGAGCGCTTCCAGCACGCCTGCGGGCTCGCGGCCGACGGCGTCATCGGTCCCGAGACGCGCGGCGCGATCCGCGCCGAGCGCGCCCGCCGCCTGCGCGGGCGCGAGACGTCGCGGCCGATGCACGAGGAGCTCGTGGAACGCAGCCGCTTCGGCGTCGACCCCGCCGACGGCGAGTCGGTGACGCGGTTCCAGCGCGAGGTCGGGCTCGACGACGACGGCTGCGTCGGTCCCGAGACGCGGCACGCTCTGCGGCGGGCCCCGCACCTCCTGCTCGGCATCGATCCCACGGATCGGGAGTCGATCGAGCGCTTCCAGGCCGCCCACGAGCTCAAGACCGACGGCGTGATCGGCCCGGAGACGCAGGCGGTGCTGCGAACGCTGCAGCAGCGCCACAGCGAGACCGGGCGCGACGAGGAGCCCGACGACGGCGAGGAGCTCGACAAGCCGCGCGGGCTGCTCGCCTTCGATCCCGCGGACCGTGACGCCGTCGAGCGCTTCCAGCGCGACCACGGCCTCGAGCCGGACGGCCTCGTGGGGCCGCGGACACAGGCGGCCCTGCGGGCGGCGATGGCCGACCAGGAGCAGGAGCTGATGGCCCGACCGGCCCGGCGGCCGACAAGCGGGGCGCGGGGCGCTCCGTACCGGCGCCGCGGGCTGTTCGCCGGGATGCCGCTCGCCTCGTCGCTTCCCGGCGCCGACCGCGAGCTCGAGCGCGAGCTCGAGGACGTCGTCGACGCGCTCCGGCGCCGCGGCACCCTGTCGCGGCGGGAGGTCGGCGACGAGGTCAACGCACGCCTGTGGGGGCCGGGGCGCCTGCGCTACGTCCTGCGCGCCGGCCAGGAAGCCGGCGTGCTGCGCCGGACCGGCCGTGACCGCTGGGCGGCGGCGTGATGCTCGGCTGCCGCGTGCTCGGGCACCGCTGGGTCTTCTGGCGCGACGGCGCGACCGTGCGCTGGCGCTGCGACCGCGGCTGCGGCGCCGGCGGCGCGCGCGCGTACCGGACCCGGCGCGACGCGCAGCGCCACCTGCGCCACTACGCGCGCACACCACGACCGCCGGTCGGGCTGCTGGCAGCGCTCGCGGGCACGGTTCCCCCGCGCCCGCGGTCGCGTTCGTGACCGCCGGGCCGGTCGCGGCGGACTATCGTCCCCGGTGATGTTCCGTCAGGGGCCGGTACCGGTGCTCGTCCACGGGCTGCTGGACTATCTCGTCGGCATCGTGCTGCTCGCGGGTCCGTTCGTCCTGGACTTCGACGACGACGCCGCGATCGCGACGAGCATCGCGGCCGGTGTGCTGCTGCTCGTGCTGGCCGGGGCCAGCGACCTCCCGGCGGCGTTCGTCCGCTCGATCCCGCGGGCGCTGCACGCGATCTTCGACTACGTGCTGGCGATCACGATCCTCGTGGCGCCGTTCGTGCTCGGCTTCACCGACGACGACACCGCGACGGCGTTCCTGGTCGCCGTGGCCGTCGTCCAGATCATGCAGACGATCGCGACGCGCTTCCTGCGCCCGAAGGATCAGCCGCGCCCGACCGCGTAGGCACGGCGGCCAGCCGCTCGCGGGTGGCCCTGCGGTCACGGTCGCTGCCGGCCTGCGCGATCGCCTGCTCGGCGATCGTCTCGGCCAGGCTGCGGATCGTCGCGACGCGCGCGTGAGCCTCATGCCGCGCGGCCGTGGCGCCGCACGCGGCGAGCGCCTGCAGCAGCGCGCCCGTGACCCAGCCGTCGTCGGCCGCGTGCCGGCTGATCTGCAGGAGCATTTCCAGGTGGTCGTCGAAGCGCCGCCGGCGGACCGCGACGAGGACGCCCCGATCCGAGCGCTCGAACCCGGGAGGATCGGCGCGCTCCGCGAGCCGGGCGAGAACGGTGCGCATGTACGCGATCGCGGTGACGGCCGTCGTCGGATCGTTGACCGACGGTGAGGAGGCCCGGAGGGCGATGTCGGCGAGCTGGCGCAGCCCGAAGTCGATGTCCTGGTCGAGGTCGCGCTCGTCCTCGATCGCCACGGCGCTCTGCACCGGACCCGCGCACCGGTCCGCGGCGGACGCGGGCCACAGCTCGGCGATCGGCTCCCCCGCTCCGACGAAGTCCCCCGGGCAGACCAGCACGGCGACGCGCTCGACGTCGCCTTCCAGCGCCCCGACGAGCTCGTCCACGGCCACGCGCTGCACGAAGCCGGGACGGTCCGCTCGCACGCATCCCCCGCCGCCGCCGGCGCGCCAGCGCGCCACGGCCCGGTCGGCGTCGTCGTCGCCGTCCGCGACGAACGGCTCCGGGAACAGCGCGTCGGTGCGCGCGAGCGTCGCGCGCGCGATGCTCGCCGTCACGTGCGAGACCTGCACCATCTGCGACACGTGATGCAGGAAGACGATCAGCAGCACGACCGCCGCGATGCCGAGCAGCGACGCCGCGGTCACGCTCAGCCGCGGGACGAAGCCGCTGTCGCCGTACGAGCCGACGGCGCGCAGCACCAGCAGCGAGTACACGAACGTCCCGACATACGTCCCGATCGTGATCTGCGTGATGCGATCGCCGAAGAACGTCCGCAGCACGCGCGGGCTGAACTGGCTCGACGCGAGCTGCAGCACCACCATCGTCATCGAGAACGTCAGCCCGGCCACGGTGATCAGCGAGCCGGCGATCACCGACAGCACGGTGCGCGCCGCCGGGCCGTCGCCCTGGAAGACCCACGAGACCCCGCTCAGGTCGATGCCGCGATCGACCTCGACGAGCACGATCCCGAGAGCGGCGAAGCCCACGGTGATGAGGCCCGGGATGAACCCGAGGCTCTGCGAGACGTTCAACCACAGGGTCCTGACCCGCCCGGGCACGGGCGGGTCCTACGCCGCGCGCACGGCGTCGTCGCCGCGCCGGT
>DASSUW010000083.1:0-2330 GCA_035706585.1 Solirubrobacteraceae bacterium
CGCGGTCGGCTTCGGCGCGGGAGCGGTCGGCTTCGGCGCCGGAGCGGCCGGCGCCGGCGCGGGAGCGGTCGGGGCCGGCGTCGGCGTCGGCGTCGGCGTGGACACCGGCGCGCTCAGCGGCGTGGCGCTCGCGCCGCCGGAGACCGAGCTCTCGTTGCCCGCGGCGTCGACCGCGGTGACGCCGAGCAGCACCGAGACGCCGCCCGTGAGCCCGCTCACGACGGCTTCGCTCGCCGACACGGAGGCGACCGGGACGGCCTGCCAGTAGAGGCCGGATGCGGTGCGCCGATACACGCGGTAGCCGACGACGGCGGGGTCGGGGGAGTCGTCCCAGTCGAGCGTCGCGCTCGTCACGCCCGCCGTGGCGACGAGGCCGGTGGGCGTCGCCGGCCGCAGGACGTCGGTGGGCGCGGCGGGTTCGACGCCCAGCGCCCTGGCCGCGTTCAGCCGCCCGCCCGACACCGACAGGCCGGCCAGTGCGGGCTCCGGGTCCACGGAGCCCATCAGCGCGGCCTTCACCTGCGCCGCCGAGTAGCTCGGATGCGCAGCGAGCACGAGCGCGGCGGCGCCGGCGGCATGCGGCGTCGCCATCGAGGTGCCCTGCAGCAGTTCGTAGCCGGCGCCCGTCTCAAAGTGCGCGTCGAGGTTGCTCGCGAAGCTGCGCGGCCACGTCGAGACCGTACGCGTGCCGGGCGCGAACAGGTCGACCCGGGTGGCGCCGTAGTTGGAGAAGCTCGCGATGTTGTCCTTGAAGTCGGTGGCGCCGATGCAGAGGACGTTGGCCTCGGGATACGCACACGGGTACTCGGGCGCGGCGTCGACGTCGGCGCCGTCGTTGCCCGCGGCCACCACATACAGCGTGTCGGGGTGGTCGCGGATCGCCTGCTGCTCGGCGGCGGTGATCCCGCTCGAGCCCAGCGAGGCGTTGACGATCCGGATGCCGTGGTCGCCCGCGTAGGCGAACGCGGCGGCGACGTCGGAGCCCCAGCCGGAGCCGTCCGCGTCGAGCACCCGCAGCGGCATGATCTTCGCGTCCGGGGCGACCCCGACGACGCCGACCGTGTTCTGCGCGGCAGCGATCGTGCCCGCGACGTGGGTGCCGTGGCCGTTCGCGTCGGCCGGTGTGGCATCGTCGCCGACCCAGTCGTAACCGGCGACGAGCCGCGAGGCGAGGTCCGGATGGCCGATGTCGACGCCCGTGTCGACGACCGCGACGGTCGCGCCGGCGCCGGTCGTGACGGCCCACGCCTCGGCGGCGTCGATGTCGGCGTCCGGCGTGCCGCGGCTGCCCCAGACGCTCTGGCCCGTGTTGTTGAGACCCCACAGGAGGCCGGCGATCGGGTCGGTCGTGGCGACGCTGCGGCGGCGGTCGGGCTCGGCCCACAGGACGTCGGGATCGCGCCGGAGTTCGCCGAGCGCGCGGGCGCGGTCGCCGTCCGCGGGACGCACGACCTCGACCCCGGAGATCGGCAGCGCTGCGGCGAGCCTCACGCCGGCGTCGGCGCGCAGGTCGGCGCGTGCGGCGACGCTCAGACCCGGACGGCGTTTGATGACGATCCGGTCCGCGGCCTCGGCCACGGGAGCGAGTGCGGCCGCCGCGAGCAGTGCGGCGGCGAGACCCTTGATGAAGCGAGCCACTGCTCCGGTAATCGGCCCGCGCGGCGTGACTTGCAAGTCGCGGACGCGCCACCGGTCAGATGTGCGACAACCCCGCTCAGGAGGCGGTCACGAGCGCGCGGCGTCGGGCGGCCTCGACCGCCGACGTCAGCGCCGCCACGTCGTAGGCGCCGTGGTGGCGGCGGCCGTTGATGAAGAACGTCGGCGTGCCGGCGACGCCGCTCGCGTCGGCGGACGCGACGTCGTCGGCGATCCGCGGCAGGTGCTCGCGGCGCCGCAGCTCGTCGCGGAAGCGGTCGACGTCCAGGCCGGCCTCCTGCGCGTAGCGGCGCAGGTGCGTGGGCCGCAGCTCGTCCTGGTGGGCGAGCAGCGTGTCGTGCATCGGCCAGAAGGCGCCCTGCGCGGCCGCCGCCTCGGCGGCCTCGGCCGCGAGCTGCGCGCTCGGATGCACATCGTTGAGCGGCAGGTGCCGCCAGACGTAGCGCAGGTCGTCGCCGAACGCCGACAGCAGCTCGCGGATCACCTCTTCCGCCTGGCCGCAGTACGGGCACTCGTAGTCGCCGTACTCGACCAGCGTCACCGGCGCCTCCGTGCCGCCGCGTATGTGGTCGCGCTCGGGATCGACGTCGTCGGCGAGATCGACGATGTCCTCCGCCGTGCGGCTGATCTGCCGCGCGCGGACGCCCTCGGGCAGCCGCGCGATGACGCGGAAC
>DASSUW010000084.1:0-14278 GCA_035706585.1 Solirubrobacteraceae bacterium
GCCCACGTCGAGCCACCCGGCGGTCGTGGCGACGACGAGCGGGCCCCCGCTGTCGCCGTAGCACGGCCCGCTCGTCCCGTCCCCCGTGCCGCCGCAGATCAGCCGGCTCGGCAGGTAGGGGGCCTTCCGCCAGCCGACGCCGAAGACGCTCTCACACGCGTCATCGCTCACGATCGGCAGCCGGAGCTCGCGCAGGCGGTCGGCGTAGTACCAGTCCCCGCCGCGGCTTCGACGGGCGTTGAGCGTGCCCCAGCCCACCGTCCACGCGTTGGCGCCGGCCGGCCACGCCGCCTCGTCGCCGGGACTCGCGAGCGTGACCGGCGCCACGTCCGCCGGCTTCGCAAGGGTCAGCACCGCGGCGTCGAGCGCGTGCCGGCGGTCGCGCGCGTAGCCCGGGTACAGGCTGATCGCGCTGACGTCGAGCCTCCGGCCTCCGGCCTCCGTGAGGCGCGTGCGGCCGACCAGCACGTCGACCGCCCGCGCGCGCTTGCCGACGACGCAGTGCGCGGCGGTCAGCACGCGTCGCGGCGCGATGACAACGCCGCCGCAGTACTGGCCCCAGGCGGCCTCCCGGATGTCCGCGGCCATGATCGCGGCCATCCACGGCCAGTGGTCCGACGGCGCGGGGGTGCCGCCAACGATCGCATGCGCCGTGCCCGGCGCGAGCAGCGCGAGCGAACCCGCCGCAGCGGCCAGCGCCACCCGCAGGCGGCGGTGAGGGGCGGGCCCAGTCATGGAGCGATGCTACGTCCGGCGCGTTCGGCACGGCGACCGTGCCGACTACGCGACGCGCTCAGTAGTTGACGCTCGCGCTCGAGCTATGTCCGCTTCTCGATCAGCTCGATCCGGTAGCCGTCGGGATCGCGCACGAAGCAGATGCGCGAGCCGCCCTCCCGGACCTGATACGGCGGCTTCTCGGGCTCGATGCCCTTGCCGGCGAGGTTCGCGAGCGTGCCGTCGAGGTCGTCGACGGTCAGCGCGATGTGGTTGTAGCCGGTGCCGAGCTCGTAGGAGTCGACGCCGTGGTTGTAGGTGAGCTCGAGCCGGTCGCCGTCGCCGGGCAGGCCCATGAAGACGTTGATCGCCTCGTCGCGGATCGGCATCCGGCGCCGCTCCTCGAACCCGAGCGCCTCGTAGAAGGCGACGCTGCGGTCGATGTCGCCGATGCGGTAGCAGGTATGGATGAGTTCCACGGCCCGGAGCGTACCCTCCGGCGCATGATCGTCGAACGCTCCATGAGTGATGGATGGCTCTCCAACACCTACCTGGTCGCCGCCGAGGCGGGCGGTGACGCGTTCCTGGTCGATGCCGGCGGGCCGGTCGCGCCGCTGCTGGCCACGGCCGACGAGCTCGGCCTGACCGTCACGCACGTCCTGCTCACGCACCACCATCACGACCACGTGGCCGAGCTCGACAAGGTCCTCGAGCGCTGGCCGGACGCCCGGGTCCTCGCGCACGCCGAGGAGCGCGTCCCGGGCACGACCGGCGAGCTGAAGGCCGGCGAGGAGCTCCGGATCGGCGGCCTGACCGTCAAGGCGCTCCACACGCCGGGCCACACGGCCGGGATGCTGTCGCTGCTCGTCGACGGCAACGTGTTCACCGGCGACACGCTGTTCAAGGGCTCGGTCGGCGGCGTCCGCGCGCCGGGCAGCACCGGCTACGAGGACCTCAGGCGCTCGATCATGGACGTGCTGCTCCAGCTGCCGGGCGACACGACGATCCGGCCCGGCCACACCGACCCGACCACCGTCGACGACGAGCTCGAGGGCAACCGCTTCGTGCGCATCTGGCGCGGCCTGGATCCGGAGGGGTCCGACCAGTGCACGGCGCTGGGCGAGCCCGCGACCCTGATCCTGCTCGGGGACGACTACGACGGCGGTCACAAGGCCTGGGTGCGCTGGCCCGACGGCCGCGACGACATCGTGCCCGGATCGAAGGTAAGCCGCTAGAACAAGACGGATGGAGAAGAAGAGCGGCATCTCCATCCAGACGCTCGCGATCTCGTCGGCGTCCGCGGTGGCGGCGGCGGTCATCATCCCGCTGGTCTGGGAGCGGGGCACGCTGATCGCCACCGCGATGACGCCGGTGATCGTCGCACTGGTCTCGGAGGCCCTGCGCAAGCCGGCCGAGGCGATCGGCACCGTCGCGCCGCGCGTGACGCGCCGCAGCGCGACCGGGGCGGCCGTGCGCTCGCCCGAACGGTACGAGCCGCTGCCCGAGACCGAGGCCTTCGATCCGCTGCCGGCGGACGAGCGCAACGGCGTGCCGCACGTGCGCGACGACGATCCGTTCGGCCTGCGCGCGGCCCCCAAGCCCCGGCGTCACTGGAAGATCGCGCTCGCCACCGGCGCGATCGCGTTCCTGATCGCGGCGGTCTTCCTCACGAGCTCCGAGCTGGTGTTCGGCGGCGCCACGACGCGCCAGGGCGGCCGCACCAACCTGTTCGGCGGGAGCACGCCCACGCCGACCGCGACGGCGACGCCGACGGCCACGCCGGATCAGGACGAGGCCACGCCGACCGACACCGCGACGCCCACGCCGACCGCGACGGCGACGCCCGGAGCGACCGCGACGCCGACGCCCACCGTCACCGCGAGCCCGGCGCCGACGCCCTAGGCCATGGCCAAGGACCGGATACCGACCTCGCGCGTCGCCCGCACGGCTCGGGTGTCCGGCCTCGCGGCCGGCCAGGCCGCCCGCCACCTCGGCACGCGCGCCGCCAACCTCGGACGCGGCGAGGAGGGCAAGCAGGCGGCGCTCGAGCGGCGCAACCTCGAGGCCGCCGAGCAGATCGTCGCCGCGCTGGGGACGATGAAGGGCGCGGCGATGAAGCTCGGGCAGGTGATGAGCTTCCTCGACGTCGGGCTCGTCCCGGAGGAGCACCGGGAGGAGTTCCAGCGCAAGCTCGGGGAGCTGCGCGACGCGGCGCCGAAGGTCCGCTTCGCCGACATGAGGAAGGTGATCGAGACCGAGCTCGGCGAGTCGATCGAGGACTCGTTCGCGGCGTTCGAGACCGAGCCGGTGGCCGCGGCCTCGATCGGCCAGGTCTACCGGGCGCGGCTGCACGACGGCCGCGACGTCGCGGTCAAGGTGCAGTACCCCGGCGTCGCCCAGGCGGTCCGCGCCGACATGCAGAACCTCGGGATCATCCTGCGGCTGATGAAGCGGATCGCGCCGGGGCTCGACGTCAAGAGCACCGCCGAGGAGATCCGCACGCGCATCGGCGACGAGCTCGACTACGAGCTCGAGGCCCAGAACCAGCGCACGCTCGCGCGGATCTTCCGCGGCCACCCGTTCATCACGGTTCCGGAGGTCATCTCGTCGCTGTCGCGCGAGAAGGTGCTCGTGACCGAGTACGTGACCGGCCTCGGGTTCGACGCGATCAAGCAGCTCGACCAGGACACGCGCGACCGTGTCGGCGAGATCGTCTTCCGCTTCTTCTTCGGGTGCATGTACCGGCACCGCCAGTTCTCGGGCGACCCGCACCCGGGCAACTTCCTGCTGCGGCCCGACGGCTCGGTGGCGTTCCTCGACTTCGGGCTGTTCAAGGTGATGCCCCAGGAGCTGATCGACATCGAGCTCGCATGCCAGCGAGCCGGCCACGAGGGCGACGGCGAGAAGCTGCACGAGATCTTCAGCAGGACCGGCTTCCTGCGCGAGCCCGACCGCTTCCGGCCCGACAAGCTGCTCGCCCAGTTCCTCGACGCGACGTGGTGGTACGTGCTCGACGAGGAGGTGCACCTGCAACCGGAGATCGCGACCGAGGTGATGATCGAGATGTCCGACCCGCGGTCGTCGCACTTCGGGCAGATGCGCCACGAGACGCTGCCCGCCGACCACCTGTTCGGCCGCCGCGTCGAGCTGCTCACGCTGGCGGTGCTCTCGCAGCTGCAGGCGCGCGCGAACTGGCACCGGATCGCGCGCGAGTGGATGTACGGCGACGAGCCGGTGACCGAGCTGGGCGAAGCCGAGAAGGAGTTCTACGCGCGCATGTGACGTTCGGCGGCGGCCGGACATCGTGTAGGGCATGAGCGACGATCGCAAGACGGCGTTCTCGGCGTTGTTCCGGCACCATCACGTCGCCGTCCGGCGCTACGTGACCCGGCGCGCCTGGCCGGATGCGGTGGAGGACGTCGTGGCGCAGACGTTCCTGATCGCCTGGCGGCGGTTCGAGGAGATCCCGGCCGACGCCCTCCCGTGGCTGCTGACCACGGCCCGCAACTGCCTGGCCAACCACCGCCGCAGCGCGGCGCGGGGCGCCGCGCTGCTCGAGCGGCTGCGCGCCGAGCCGGCCCCCGCGGCGCCCGACGACCACGTGCGCTCCGCTCAGCGCGAAGCGCTCGTGCGCGCGTTCGCCGCACTCGGCGATGCCGAGCGGGAGCTCGTGATGCTGACGCACTGGGACGGCCTGACCCCGCGCGCCGCCGCGCGCGTGCTCGGGCTCAACGCCGCTCAGACGCGCACGCGCCTGTATCGCGCGCGCCGCACGCTCCGGCGCGAGCTCGCGGGCGCGCTCGACCGTTCCACCCCCGCCGCGACCGCAAGGAGCGCCCATGACCCGGCTTGACGACGACCTGCGCCTGCTCGACCCCGCCGATCCGCCCGGTGCCGAGCCCGACGGCGAGCTGCTGCTGCGCGCGATCCTGGCGCGGCCGGTGCCGCCCGCGCGCGCTCCACGACGCACGCTGCGGCCGCGGCTCGTCCTGCTCGGTGCCACCTGCCTCGCCGCCGGGGCCGTGGCGCTGGCGATGCCGCGCGGGACGCCGGTCAACGTGATCGCCAAGGCCTACGAGACGGTCAGCCGGCCGGACACGATCCTGCACTACAAGATGCGCACGACGGCGCCCGCCGTGGGCGGCGCGCCCGCGCAGGATCTCGGCGTGGTCGAGGCATGGCAGGCCGGCGACGGCGCCCGGATCCGGACCATCACGCCGATGTCCGACGGTGCGACGCTCGAGCAGGTCGCGTCCGGCACGGGCACGCGGACGTGGCTGTCGGAGAGCAACCAGATCGTCACCTACGACCGCGCGCACGCGGGGCCGCCGCCCGCGCCGGGGACCGTGCGACCGGACCTCGGCGATCCGCGGACACTGCTGCGACGGGCGCAGGAGGACCCCGACGACGTCACCGAGCTCGGCGAGGCGACCGTGCGCGGGATCCCGGTGCTCCAGTTCCGCGTCGGCCACTGCGTCGTCCGCCAGAACTCCGTGACGTTCGCGACGGTCGTGTCGGTGCGCCGCGACGACTACACGCCGGTGCGGCTCGACCAGCCGGCGTGCGGCAAGGCGCCCGGCGACGTGCCCGGCATGACGGTCGACTACGAGCAGTTCGACGTCCTGCCCGGCACCGAGGAGAACCGCCGCCTGCTCGACATGGCGCCGCACCCGGGCGCCGAGGAAGTGGACGGCGCGGCGATCGACGCCGCCGAGGAGCGCGCCGACCGGCGCGCGAGCCGGCGGCCGCGGCGGCTACGCCTCCTGGATCTGGAGCAGCGAGGTCGTGCCGGGGCGGCCGGACGGTAGGCCGGCGGTCACGCCGACCCGCTGGCCGGGCTTGACCCAGCCCAGCTCGACGACCCGTGCGACGGCGGCGGCGATCAGCTCCTCGGTGACCTCGTAGCGCCGCATCGACGCAGCCTGCACGCCCCACATCAGCCCGCAGCGCCGGACCGTCTCGCGGCCGGGCGAGAGCGCGTAGATCGGGACGGTCGGGCGGTGGGCCGAGATCAGCCGCGCCGAGCGGCCGCTGAGCGTCGGGCACACGAGCGCCGCCAGGTCGAGCTCGTGGGCGGCCTGCGTCGCGGTGTAGGCGAGCGTGTAGGCGGGGTCGCGGCGGTCGCGCCGCACGCGCTTCTCGTTCCACTCGCGGTACGGCGCGGTCAGCTCGGTGCGCTCGGCGATCGACGCCAGCATCGCGACCGATTCGACCGGGAACTGGCCGACCGCGCTCTCCTGCGAGAGCATCACCGCGTCGGTGCCGTCGAGGATCGCGTTCGCGACGTCGGTCACCTCGGCGCGCGTCGGGCGCGGCGAACGGACCATCGAGTCGAGCATCTGGGTCGCCGTGATGGCCGGGCGGGCGAGCGCGCCGGCGAGCGCGATCACCTGCTTCTGCACGATCGGCACCTCCTGGATCTGCAACTCGATGCCGAGGTCGCCGCGGGCGACCATCACGCAGTCGGCCGCGCGCACGATCTCCTCGGCCCGCTGCACGGCCTGGGGCTTCTCGATCTTGGCGATCAGCGGCAGCCGCGTGTGCTTGCGCAGGAACGTGATGTCCTCGGCGCGGCGCACGAAGCTGAGCGCGACGAGGTCGACGCCGATCGTCTCGCCGGTGCGCACGTGCTCGAGGTCCTCCGCCGGCACGGAGGGCAGCGACGCGGCCTCGCCGGGGATGTTCAGGCCCTGGCGCGAGGCGACCGCGCCGCCCACCTCGACCTCGGCGTCGATCTCGCCGTCGCCGGGCCGCGTGGCGGTGACGCGCAGGCGCACGGCGCCGTCGGCGAGGTAGAGGATCTCGCCGTCGCCGACGCTCTCCGCGAGCCCCGCCCAGGTGATCGACATGCGCCTGGAGTCGCCCTCGAAGCCGTTGGCGCCGCAGACGAACGTGAGGTTGTCGCCCGGCTTGAGCTCGGCGATCCCGTCCACCAGCGGGCCGATGCGCAGCTTCGGCCCGGGCAGGTCCTGCAGCACGGCGACCTGGCGGCCCGCCCGGCCGGCGGCCTCGCGCACGAGCCGCGCCGTCTCGGCGTGCTCCTCCGCGCTGCCGTGCGAGAAGTTCAGGCGCGCGACGTCCATCCCGGCGTCGACCATCCGGACGAGCACCTCCGGGTCGCGCGACGCGGGACCGATCGTGGCCACGATCTTCGTGCGGCGCATCATCGGCGACGCACGGTACACACCTCGGACCGTGGACAATGTGTCCGCCAGATGTCCATCGCGCCCTAACCGCCCAGCCAGGTGACGACCGCGAGCACGCGCCGGTGCGCGCTCTCGGCCGGCGGCAGCCCGAGCTTGCCGAAGATGCTGGCGACGTGCTTCTCGACGCCGCTCGGCGTGATCTCGAGCTCGTCCGCGATGCCGTGGTTCGTGCGGCCCTCCGCCATCAGCGCGAGCACGGCGCGCTCGCGCGTGGACAGCTGGGAGAGCGGGCCGCCCTCGTCGTGGCCGGCGACGAGCTGCGAGACCGCCTCCGGGTCGAGCGCCATCCCGCCGCCGGCGACGCGGCGCACGGCGTCGACGAAGTCGCGCACGTCGGACACGCGGTCCTTGAGCAGGTAGCCGACGCCGCCGGTGCCGTCGGCCAGCAGCTCGGACGCGTAGGTCTGCTCGACGTACTGGGAGAGGATGAGCACCGGGAAGCCGGCACGGCGGCGGCGCAGCTCGAGCGCCGCGCGCACGCCCTCGTCGCGGAACGCGGGCGGAAGGCGGACGTCGACGATCGCGACGTCCGGCGCATGCTCCTCGACGGCGGCCAGCAGCGCCTCGCCGTCCGCGACCGCGGCGACGACGTCGAAGCCGCTGTCGCGCAGCAGCCGCTCGAGCCCGTCGCGCAGCAGCGCGAGGTCCTCGGCGATCACCACCCGCACGGCAGCACCGCCCGCACGAGCGTGGGCCCGCCGGGCGGGCTGTTGACCTCGAGCGATCCGTCGAGCGCCTCGACGCGCTGGGCGAGGCCCGTGAGCCCGGCGCCGCCAGGGTCGGCGCCGCCGCGGCCGTCGTCGACGACCTCGACGTGCAGGTCGCCGTGGCGCAGCGTGAGCCACACCGTGGCGCGCGCCGCGCCGCTGTGCTTGGCCGCGTTCGCGAGCGCCTCGGAGACCACGAACCAGGCCGCCGTCTCGACCGGCGCGGGCGGGCGGCGCGGGATGTCGCAGGTCGCCGTCGCGGGCACGGGGCTGCGGGCCGCCAGCGCGGCGATCGCCGGTCCGAGCCCCCGCTCGGCCAGCAGGCTCGGCCGGATCCCGCGCGCGAGGTCGCGCAGCTCGGCGAGCGCGCGCTTGGCCTCCAGGCGCGCCTCGCCGACGAGCTCGCGCGCGCTCTCGGGGTCGCGGTCGAAGCGCTCCTCGGCCATGCCGAGGTCCATCGCCAGCGCCACGAGCCGCGCCTGGGCGCCGTCGTGCAGGTCGCGCTCGATCCGCTGCAGCTCGGCGGCGGCCACGTCGACCGCGCCGGCGCGCGTCTCGGTCAGGCGCTCGACGCGGGCGGCGAGGGAGGGGGCGAGCAGCCAGCGCGCCACGTACGCCTGCGAGAGCGCGAGCCCGCGTTGGGCGAACAGCGCCAGCGGCAGCACGGCGACCCCGAGCGCCGCGGCCCCGAGCGTCGCCTGGAAGCTGTCCAGCGTCAGCTCGAGGTACTGCGCGTCGTCGGGCATCGCCCACCACCAGGCGGGCAGCGTGATGCTGCCGATCACGAAGCCCCAGAGGACGATCCAGATCGTGCCCCACAAGAACCCGAGCACGCTGAACAGCAGGTGATAGGCGACGTCCTTCCAGCGCTGGGGGTCGTGCGCGGCGGCCTTGAGCCGCGCCGCCAGGCGGTGATCCTGTGGCGGGCGCCGGTAGTCGCTGATCAGCGGCTCGCCGAACACGAGCGCCGCGCGCCGGCGTTCGATGTCGGCCAGGCGGCGGAACGTCCAGAACGTCGCGAGCACGACCGGGAAGCCGATGATGAGCAGCCCGAACGTGAGCGACAGCGTCACGCCGGCGACCCAGGCCGCGAACGCGACGATCGACATCGCGAAGCCCGTCAGCACGTACAGGGCGTCCGCGCCGATGCGCTTGAGCCGCGCCGCCGACGTGGGCGCAGGGGCGGACGCTGTGGCGGTCGCGGCCATGGCGTCAGTGTGCCGTGTCGACGTCCCGGCGGCCAGCCGAGTTGCCACCCGTCGCGCCGGTGAGGCCAGCCCTACTGCCTAAAGGGGTCTGACCCCTTTATCCCAGGTCGACGTAGCGCGGGAGCGTGAACGTCGGGTACGTCTTCGCGAACCAGTCGTAGAGCTTCACGCGCGTCGTCATCCGGTACACGGCCGCCTCGCCGTCCTTGGGCGCCTTCAGGCGGACGCGGAACGTGCCGTCGGAACGCGGCCGGAAGCGCTTGACGACCTTCCAGTCGCGGCACGTGACGCGGCGCTTGACGAGCACCTTGCGCATCGGGCTCGTGAACGGACCGACCACGCGGCCGGCGATCGTCACGACGCCGTGTCTGGCGCTCATCCGGCGCACGATCATGCGCCGCTGGAGCTTGAGCCTCATCGACCGCTGCCGGCCGATCGTCGCGACGTAGCGCGCGCGGTTCGTGGGGCGGACGCGGGCGTCCGGCAGCGGTGCGGTCGCGCGGAACGTGCCGTCGCGGCGGACCTTCGGCCGCGCCACCGTCCTGCCGGTGGCGGTGAAGCGGATGCGCACTCGCTTGCCGACGTAGCGGCGGTCGGCCGCGCCGAGCAGCCGGACGCGATGGCCCTGCTCGTAGACGTCGATCAGCACGAGCCGCCGCAGCGTGCACTGGAGCGCCAGGTCGGCGACGCCGCCGCAGCTCACGTCGTCCACGCCCGCCGTCGCCTCGCCGACCACGACATCGGCGAATCGCCGTCCGGCGATCGTGATCGTGGCGTGCAGCGCCCGCTGGGTGATCCGCGTGCCGCTCACGAGACGCTCGTCCGGCACCAGCCGCACGCGCGCGAGCGTCGCCGGCACCGTGATGTCGGGCAGCGCGTCGAGGATCGGCTCGATCAGGATCTGCAGGTCGCCGAGGTCGGTCCCGGCGGGCGCGACGATCTTCGCGACGTCGATGTCCGACGGGTCGATGCTCTGCGAGTCGATCAGCCGCACGGTCTCGGTCGTCGCCTTGTGAAGCCCCATCTCGACGCCGTTGACGGACAGCGAGGCGAGCGCCGAGCTGCCGCGCATGCGGGGCACGCCGCTGACGCACTGCGCGCTCGCCTCGGCGTGCGCTGCCTGCACGTTGAGCAGGTCGAGGTCGGGCAGCGCGCGCGGCTGGATCAGCGCCTCGAGCGCGGGCCGCAGGTCGACCGTGCCGATGCCCGGCACCGTGATCGCGTCGACGTCGGAGAAGTCGGGGTCGGGCAGCGCGATCGGCAGCTCGGGCAGCGACGCGACGCCCGCGCGCGCGACCGTCGCCTGCGCCGTGCCGGCCTGCTCCTGCACGGGGCCGGCGACCGGCCCGGCCAGCGCGGTCTGGGCGGTGAGCGCCTGGGCCTGCAGCCCGAGCGGCAGCGCGGGCGCGAAGCTGCCGCCGCCGGCGGCCGGCTTGCAGTCGCCGGCGCCGCGGTTGGCGACCGCCGGCTCGAGCGTCTCGAGGCCGAGCAGGTTCACGCGCAGCGCGCTCGCCTCGCACACCCAGCCCTTCGCCGACGCCGCTGCCGGCAGCGCGGCCATGACGGCGGCCATGACGAGTATGAGCAACAGCGCTCGGCGCATCTCCCGGCCGCGGTTTGTACTACTCGGCGAGCGGGCGTGCGCCGGTTATCGCGGCGGCGACCCAGCCCCGCCGGGCCTCGACCTGCCGCCACGTGAAGCGCATGACGCGCCACCCCTTCGCGCCGAGCACGACGTCCTTCTCCCGGTCGCTCTCGAACCGGCTCGGTGCGCGGTGGTAGCGGTAGCCGTCGACCTCGACGATGAGGCGCCTGTCCCGCCACACGGCGTCGACCTCGATCCCCTCGATGTGGGTGTTCGTCTCGGGCCTCTCGATCCCGTAGTCGTCGCAGAGCCGGAGGAGCGCTTCCTCGAGCTCGCTGCGGGTCGGGGCCGGGCGGTAGGCCCGCAACACCGCCCGGAGGGAGGCGGAGCCGGCTGTGCGGAGGCGGTCGAAGTCGATCAGGCCGCGCTGGTCGGCCAGGTCCACCACATGCTCCAGCGCTCTGCCGTCGAGCGTCCTGGACAAGTCGACGATCGTCCGCGCGGGCGTGGTGATCGCGATGCCCCGCCACACGGTCGTATCGGCGGGCGTCAGCGTCGCGCTCCGGTGCACCCGGATGTCCTGCCGCGGCTTGCGCCCAGGATCGCCGTGCACGGTCACGTGGATCAGCGGGCTGCTGGTGCGTCGGAGGTCCCACGCCGCCGCGGCGGTCGCGTGGCTCAGCAGTCCGCCGACCGCCAAAGTCGCCGCCATCCACCGCCCCTCGACGGTCAGCCTTCGATGCCCGACTGCGTACACGCCCTGGTGGAGGCGATGCAGACGCTGCGCCCGGAGCCGGCCGTCTATCTGCGCGGACGTAAACCCCGCATTGAGAAGCTGCGAGCGGGCGACCACACCGTGCTGCGCGTCCGCGAGCGCCGCGATCGCCGGGTCCCTGGCGCCTTTTCCCTCCATATGAGTGAAAAGGCGCCAGGGCTCCGTTCTCGCCCCCTTAATGCTGAAGTTCGGTGGCGTGGAGGTGCTCAGACCCGCGGCGATCGCGCGCTGCGCCACGGCCCAGGACGTCACAGAGGCGCTGGCGCTGGCGCGGCGCGAGGCCCTGCCGCTCGCGGTGCGCAGCGGTGGGCACTGCTTCGCCGGCCGGTCGAGCACGACCGGCGTGCTCATCGACGTCGGCGGGCTCGACCACGTCGCCCTCGGTGACGGGGTCGTGACGGTCGGCGCGGGCGCACGGCTCGCAGCGATCTACGACGCGCTCGCACCGCACGACAGGACGATCGCCGGCGGCTGCGGCGCGACGGTCGGGATCGCGGGACTGGCGCTCGGCGGCGGTCTCGGCGTGCTCGGGAGACGGCATGGCCTGACGTGCGATCAGGTGATCGGCGCCGAGGTCGTGCTCGCCGACGGGACGGTGGTCGACGCGGACGGCGACCTGCTGTGGGCGCTGCGCGGCGCCGGCGGCGGCCAGTTCGGGATCGTGACGCGGCTGGCGCTGAAGACCGTCCCGGCGCCGCCGACCACGTGCTTTCACGTCACGCACCCGCTCGCCGAGGCGCCGGCGCTGATCGACTGGTGGCAGCGGGTCGCGCCCGATGCCCCCGAGGAGACCGCGGCGAGCCTCGTCGTCCGGCCCGACGGGGTGCACCTGTTCGGCGTCGGCGACATCGACGGCGCCACGACGCCGGCGATGCCGTACCGCGAGGCCAAGCGCTGGCTGAACGAGAACGGCCCGCCGGAGCAGGACGCGACCGACGAGCGCAGCAAGTCGGAGTTCTTCCGCGACCTGATCCCGGGCGAGACGATCGCGACGCTCACGCGCCACTTCGCGCACGGCAGCGGCGCCCGCGAGCTCGACTTCTCACCCTGGGGCGGCGCGTACAACCGCACGCCGCCGGACGCGACGGCGTTCCCGCACCGCGACGCGCGCTTCCTGCTCAAGCTCACCGGCCCGCCCGACTGGGTCGAGCGCGCGTACGCGATCACCCACCCGCACGGCACCGGCGGCGCCTACGTCAACTTCCCCGACCCGTACCTCGACGACCCGCTCACCGCGTACCATGGCGTCAATCTCGAGCGGCTGCGCGAGGTCAAGGTGACCTACGACCCCGGCAACGTCTTCCGCTTCCCTCAGTCGCTCTGAACGAAGCGGCCGTCGACGAGGATCGGCTCGCCGTCCGCGGTGAGCCGGCCGCCGCGGCGCAGGTCGCAGATCATGTCCCAGTGGATGGCCGACTCGTTCGTGCCGCCGGTCTCGGGATACGAGCGACCGAGCGCGAGATGGACGGTCCCGCCCATCTTCTCGTCGACGAGCGTGGACCCGATCGCACGGTCGACGCCGAAGTTCGTGCCGATCCCGATCTCCCCGAGCCGCCGCGCGCCGTCGTCGGTGGCAAGCATCGCCTGCAGCACGTCGTCGCCGCGGTCGGCGCGCCCCGACACCACGACCCCCGCCCGGAACTCCAGCGCGATCCCGGCGACCTCCATCCCCCGCGGCGAGGTCGGGATCTCGTAGCGGATGCGGCCCTCGGCCGACGTCTCGACCGGGCCGGTGAAGACCTCGCCCGACGGCATGTTGCGGCGCCCGTCGGAGTTCACCCACTCGCGGCCGGCGACGGACAGGACCAGGTCCGTTCCCTCGCCCTCGATGCGCAGCTCCGAGCACGCCGAGAGGCGACCGATGAGCCGGGCCTGAGCCGCGGAGAGCGACGACCACGCGGCGATCGGGTCGTCGCGGTCCAGGAAGAGGGCGCGGCGCACGAACGCCGTGAAGTCCGCGGTCGACATGCCGGCCTGTTGCGCCGCCGCGTCGGTCGGCCACAGGGTGCCGCACCAGCGTCGTGCCAGCCGCGCCTCGCGCAGCGGCTCGGCCGCGCGCGCCGCACGCGCGAGGCGGGCCGGATCGACGCCGGCGAGCGCGCGCGTGTTGGCCGGGGCGTCGATGCGCAGGAACGCGTCGACGCGCTCGGCTTCCCCGAGGGCGGATGACGGGAAGGAGTCGAGGTGCAGATCGCGCGCCGCCGCCCAGAACCCGGCCTCCTGCTCGGGGAGCGACGGCCGGATCAGCGGCCAGGCGTCGCGCTCGAGCAACGCCCGCTGCAGCGCCAGGAGCAGCGGCGCGGCCAGCGTCGTGGACTGGACCATGACCTGCTGGCCGGCGCGCACCTCGAGGCAGTAGTCGGCGAGCAGGGCGGCGAACCGCGCCGGGTTCACGGCGGCGTCAGCTCCGGGAAGTTCTCGGCCAGGTGCTCGCGCAGCACGTCGCGGATCCAGCGCCGCTCGTCGGGCGACGCGATCCTGAAGCGCGCGAGCAGCTCCTTCTGGCGCTTGATCGGGTCGAGGTCCGCGACCGCCCATGAGACCGCCAGCCGCTCGAACAGGAACTCGACCGCGCGATGCCAGGCGTCCTCCTGCGACAGCGGCGACCCGCCGAGCGTGGCCGCGTACTCCTGCCGCGTGCCCGCCGTCATCGAGCCGCGCAGCACCAGCACGTCGCCGTCCGCCGACCGGTACTCGGTGGTCGGCGCCTTGAGCTTGTTGCGGCGGGCCATCACGCCCCCGCGGCACGCTCCAGCCGGGCACGCACGTCGCCCTCCAGCGGCCCGAGATGGCCGGGCCAGCAGATCGCGGGATCGAGCGCCGCGAGCTTGCGGATCGACGCGCGCGCCTGCGCACTGTCCTGGTTGAACGCGTCGACCGCCGGCGCCGGATCCTGCGGCCGCGACGTGTCGACGTCCACGACGTAGAACGCGTCGGTCGTCAGGGCGAGCCGGTCGCGCTCGCGGAACAGCGCGATCAGCCCCGGCGCGTGGCCGGGGAGGTGCACGACGCGGAAGCCGTTCACGTCGTCGCCCTCCTCGATCGTCCCGGCGATCTGCACCGGGCCGCTGTTCCAGTACTCG
>DASSUW010000085.1:0-6534 GCA_035706585.1 Solirubrobacteraceae bacterium
GGCGCCGGCTTCGCGATCGGCTGCGCGGGACCGACCGTGCCGGAGCGCTCGGCGACCGGCGCGGCGCCCGCCACCTCGGCCCGGCGCAGCTCCTCGGCCTGGGCCACGACGCGCGCCTCGACCTCCTGCGCGCGCTCGGGCGCGCGCCCCGCCCAATCGCGCAGCCGCTTGAGCTCGCGCGCCTGCGCGAAGTAGAGAACCGTCAGTACGGCAAGGCCGAGGAACGCGGCAAGCCCGACGTAGGCGCCGTACTTCTCGACCTGCTCCTGAATCGAGAACGCGAAGAGGAGTGGGGCCATAGAGCCGAGCGGGAGATTCTAGGAGGCGATCCGGTCGGCGGCGATCTCCGACTCGTCGCCGGCGCCCTCAGCGGCCGGCTCGGCGACGTCCTCCTCCGGCACGGGCGCGCGCACGGCGGCCAGCTCGGCGACCGTGGCGGCGAGCGTCGCGGCATCCCCCTCGAGCACGAGCAGGCCGATCTGGCTGAACGTCTCCTCGACCCACGCCGGATCGATCGCCGGCCGCACGGCACGCAGGATCTTGGCCGCGGGCGTGGTCTCGGGGCGCTCGTAGGCGTTGAACAGCTCCTCGTGGAGCTTCTCGCCCGGGCGCGGCCCGATGATCTCGATCGCGATGTCTTTGCCCGGCTCGAGCTGGGCGAAGCGGATCATGTCCTTGGCCAGATCCATGATCGCGACCGGATCGCCCATGTCGAGCACGAACACCTCGCCGCCCGCCGCCAGCGAGCCCGAGCGGATGACCAGCTGCACGGCCTCCGGGATCGTCATGAAGAACCGCGTCATGTCCGGATCGGTCACGGTCACCGGCCCGCCGGCGGCGATCTGGCGCCGGAAGATCGGCACCACCGAGCCGGACGAGCCGAGCACGTTGCCGAACCGGACGGCCGTGAACGCCGTGTCGGGATAGCGGCGGTCGGCCGCCTCGACGGCCCACTCGGCGAGCGCCTTCGACGCGCCCATGACGGTCGCGGGCGCGACCGCCTTGTCGGTCGACACGAGCACGAACGTCTTCGTCCCGAGGTCGCCGGCCACGCGGGCCATGACGCGCGTGGCGAGCGCGTTGTTGCGCACCGCCTCGACCGGGTTGGACTCCATCAGCCCGACGTGCTTGTAGGCGGCGGCGTGGAAGACGACGGTCGGCCGGTACTGCGCGAACACCTCGCGCATCCGCTCCTCTTCCTTGCAGTCCGCCAGCACGGCGCAGACGTGGAGCGCGTGGCGGTCGTCCACCAGCTCGCGCTCGATCTCGAACAGGTTGTCCTCGGCGTGGTCGATCAGCACCAGCTGCGACGGGCCGACGCGCGCGATCTGGCGGCACAGCTCCGATCCGATCGAGCCACCCGCGCCGGTGACGAGCACGCACCGCCCGGTCAGATAGCCGCCGGTGAGCTCGGTCTCCATCCGCACCGGCTCGCGGCCCAGCATGTCCTCGACCCGGACGTCGCGCACCTGGCGCACGAGCTGGGACCCGTTCTGCAACAGTTCGAACACGGTCGGCATCGTCCGCACCGGCACGCCGCGCTCGCGACAGGCGCGCACGACCCGCGCGCGCAGCGTGCCCGGCGCCGACGGGATCGCGATCAGGACCTCGTCGGGCTCCACGTCGTCGAGCACCCGCGGCAGCTCGTGCGTGGTGCCGAGCACCTCGAGCCCGCGGTCGATCCGCGCGCGCTGCTTGCGATCGTCGTCGTCGACGAAGCCGACCGGCCGGTACCCGAGGTCCGGGTTGCGCAGGATCTCGCGCAGCAGCAGCCGGCCGCCGTCGCCGGCGCCGACGATCAGGACCGAGCGGGCGTCGCGCCGCGCGCGGTAGCCGCGCAGCGGGCGCTCGTAGACGAGATGCGTCACGTAGCGCACCGCCCCGAGGAACACGAGCATGAGCAGCCCGAAGAGCACGAGCACGCCGGTCGGCACCGTGACCGACACGAAGCCCTCCGGCGGCGTGAACAGCAGCTTCGGCTGCACGACCGCGACGTAGCCGACCAGCGCCACGACCGCCACCGCCACCGCCTGCGCGATCTGCAGGTACTCGCGCTGGGACGAGTAGCGCATCCAGTGCCGGTACAGCCCGAACAGCGTGAAGACCAGCACGCTGCCGCAGATCGCGAACGCGATCGTGCGCGCGAACAGGTCCTCGTAGCGCGGCGGCACGCCGCCGTCGAAACGCAGGCGATAGGCGAGGAAGTACGAGAGCGCGACCAGCCCCGCGTCCAGAGCGACCTGCGGTAGCGCGTGGCGGTGGACGGGAAAGGCCGCGGAGCGGATCCGGCGGCGCATCGGCCTTGATTCTAGGGCCGAGCGCCCCCGGCAGCATGCAAGCCGCCGATCGGTGAGAGCAGCATGTCAGCGAGGATTCCCGGGTCGCGGCGTGTTCGCACCTCGACTCCCGACGATCGCTTTTCCAGTGTGACGTCTTCGGCGCGCTCGAGCCGCCGCAGCCGCCCGTCCGCGATCAGCGCCTCGTCGACGGCGCCCATGCGACCCTCGAACGTGGTCCACACCGGCGTGCCGAGCGCGACCGCCTCGCGGTTCATCGTGCCGCCGGCGCTGATGACGAGATCGGCGTAGGCGATCAGCGACTGGGCGTCGATCGCCCGGTCGGGGACGATGAAGCCGCCCAGCTCGGCGCGCTGCTCGCGCGTGCGCGGGAGCACGACGGTCTGCTCGCCGCGCAGCCGGTCGAGCACCTGGGCGAACAGCGGGTTGTCGAAGCGGTGGTAGAGCGACACCGCCGGCGGCGTGCGCACGACCGCGATCGGGCGGTCCGGGTCGAGCCCCAGTTCGCCCAGGACGCCGCGGTCGGGCTCGAAGTCGGCCAGGTAGTACTCCTCCTTGAGGCCGGGATACCGCCGCAGCTTGGCCGGACCGGCTCCGTAGCGCGCCAGCCGCTCGGGCGGGATGACGTCGGGCACCACGACGGCGCGTGCGAGCCGGCAGTTGATCGAGTGCTGGACCTTCGCCCACTCGTAGTCGAACGCGGTGGCGCTGGGGATCCGCAGCAGCGCGGCGGCGACCGTGACGTCGTTGGAGCCGTGGCCGATCGCGACGTCGATCCTGCGCCCGCGCGCCCAGCGCGCGAGCGCGCTCGAGCGCGACAGCAGGCCGAGCCCCTTGGCGGCCAGCCGGCCGCCGCGGTGGCGGCCGATCGCCTCGGCGTTCAGCCCATGGCGCTCCGCGAGGTCGAGCGTCTGCGCGAAGTCGCGCGCCGTGACGAGCACCTCGGCGCCGGCGCGCTCCAGCGCCCGGATGACCGGGCGCAGCACGAGCACGTGCGGCGAGTTAGTGAGGTCGACCCAGACCCGCATCGCGGACCGCGGCGACCACGGCGTCGGCCTGCTCGCGCGACAGCACGGGGCTCATCGGGATCGCGACGTGCGTGCGGGCCGCCTCGGCCGTGCCCGGCAGCTCGCGCGCGGGCGCGTACTCGCGCATCGCGGGCTGTTCGTGCGCCGGAACGCGGTAGTAGATCTTGTGGCCGATCCCGGCCGCCTTCAGCGCCGCGGCGAGCTCGTCGACGCGCTGGTGGCGCACGACGTACAGGTGCCAGGCCGGCTCGCAGCCGTCGACCGGGACCGGCAGGTCGACGAGCTCGCCGAGGCCGGCGTCGCGGTAGTGCCGCGCGCCCTGGCGGCGGCCGTCGGCCCACTGCTCCAGGTGCGGGAGCTGGACGCGCAGGATCGCCGCCTGCAGCTCGTCGAGCCGCGAGTTGTGGCCGATCAGCTCGAACGTCGTCTTGTCGCGCGAACCGTGGAAGCGCAGCATCCGGGTGCGCTCGGCCAGCTCGTCGTCGCCGGTGACCACGGCGCCGCCGTCGCCGAACGCGCCGAGGTTCTTGGACGGGAAGAACGACAGCGTGGCGGCGGTGCCGAGCGCCCCGGCGCGGCCGTCGGCCGACCGCGAGCCGATCGCCTGCGCGGCGTCCTCGATCACCGGCAGCCCGAGCGCCTCGATCTCCTTGACCGGCGCGACGTTGCCGAACAGGTGGACGACCAGCACGGCCCTGGTGCGGGGCGTGATCGCCGCCTTGACCGTCTCGGCGGTGACGCAGAACGTCTCCGGGTCGACGTCGCAGAACACGGGACGCGCGCCGGTCGGCGGGATCGCCTCCGCGGAGGCGTAGAACGTGAACGACGGCACGACGACCTCGTCGCCCGGGCCGACGCCGAGCGCGCGCAGGACGAGCGTGATCGCGTCGGTCCCGTTGCCGACGCCGATCGCGTGGGCGGCGCCCAGGTAGCCGGCCAGCTCGCTTTCGAACGCCTCGAGCTCCGGACCGAGGATGAAACGGCTGTTGCGGATCACCTCGCTGACCTTCGCCTCGATCGCTCCGATCAACGGTGCGACCGGCGTACGAGTGTCGAAAAGGGGTACTGGCATGCGCCGGGGTACGTTAGCCACCGCAAGAAACGGCGGGGATCTGCGTTGGCGACGTGTAAGCAGGCCGCATACAGGTTCCAGCTTCTCGGGAGGAAGCACACATGCGCAGACTCATCGCCGTGGCCACCGTCGTGGCGGGGGCGGCCCTCGCGGTCGCCGGACCCGCTCAAGCAGCGCCGACGTGGGCGCCGGCAGCCTCGGCTCCGGTCCATCCGGGCGTGCAGACGATCACCAACGGCGGCCAGTGCACGTCGAACTTCGTGTTCTTCGATGCCGCGAACAACGTCTACATCGGGCAGGCGGCGCACGGCGCCGGGACCGACGGCAACACCGCCACCACCGGCTGCGACGCGGGGTCGCTGCCGACGGGCACGCCGGTCGAGGTCGACGGCGCGTCGCAGCCCGGCACGATGGTCTACTCGTCGTGGGTCACGATGCAGGCGAACGGCGAGAGCGACGCCGACACCTGCCAGTACAACGACCTCGCGCTGGTCAAGCTCGACCCGGCCGACTACGGGAAGGTCAACCCGAGCATCCCGTTCTGGGGCGGGCCGACCGGCCTGACCGACACGGTCGCGCAGGGCGACAAGGTCCTCTCCTACGGCAACTCGTCGCTGCGCCTCGGCATCACGCAGCTGTCGCCGAAGGAGGGCGTGAGCCTGGGCCAGGACGCCGGTGGCTGGAACCACACCGTGTACACGGTCACGCCCGGCATCCCGGGCGACTCCGGCAGCGCGTTCATCGACCGCCAGGGCCGCGCGTTCGGCGTGCTGAGCACGCTGCAGGTCGCGCCGGTGGCCGGCGGCAACGGCGTCGGCGACCTTTCGCGCGAGCTCGCGTACATGGAGTCGCACGGCGGCCCGGACGTGACGCTCGCCCAGGGGACCGAGGCGTTCCGCGGTCCGCTGCTCCCGTAATCACGGCACTCCCCCGAGCGTGCGAGGGGGAGTGAGCCGCGTTGACTCGGCCGTCGAGCGGCCCTAGCTACCCTCATTCGGCCTTGTCGCCGGTCCTGCTCGCTTCGATCACGGACCCACTGGTCCAGTTCGCCACGGACGTGGTCGACAAGCTGGGCCTGCCAGGAGTCTTCGTGCTGATGCTCCTCGAGAGCGCGTGCATCCCGATCCCCTCGGAGGCCACGATGCTGTTCGCGGGCTTCAACGTGTCCGCCGGCGAGTACTCGCTGGTCGCGGCCGTGTCGGTCGGCGTGGCGGCCAACGTGGTCGGCTCGTGGATCGCGTACGCGGTCGGGTACTTCGGCCGCATCGACATCCTCGAGAAGCACGGCAGGAAGCTGCACATCAAGCCGTCGCACCTCGCCTGGGCCGACCGCTGGTTCGAGCGCTACGGCGACGCGACGGTGTTCTTCTCACGCATGCTGCCGATCATCCGCACGTTCATCTCGCTGCCCGCGGGCGTGGCGAAGATGCCGTTCTGGCGCTTCACGCTGTTCACGACGGCCGGCTGCATCCCGTGGGTGCTGATGCTGACGTGGATCGGCAAGGCGGCCGGCGACAACTGGGAGAAGTGGAAGGACAACCTGCACTACGTCGACTACGCGGTGGCGGCGGCGATCGTGCTCGGGATCGTCTGGCTGTTCCTGCGCCGGCGGCGCAGCTCCGGCGGCGAGCCCGCCGCCGATGCGCCGCGCTGAGGCGGTCGCGCTCGGGCTGCTGCAGGGCCCGGCCGAGCTGCTGCCGATCTCCTCCTCCGCGCACGTCGGCCTGGCGCTCGACCGGCTCGGCGTGGACGGGGCGGCGCGCAAGGAGTTCGAGGTCGCGCTGCACGCGGGCAGCGCGCTCGCCCTGATCGAGCGGCGGCGACCCCGGTGGGGCCTGCTGATCGTCGCGACCGCGCCGCCGGCGCTGGCCGGGCTGGCGTTCGAGCGGCTCATCGAGGAGCGGCTCGGGACGCCGCGCTCGATCGCCGCCGGCCTGGTCGCCGGCTCGATCGCGATGGTGATCGCCGACCGGACGCCTCCGTACCGGCGCGCCGCGATCGGCACGGGTGGCGCCGCCGCGGCGCATGCGGAGAGCGGATCGGACGGCGCCTGGCGGCGCCCGGACGCGGGCGTGGTCGACGGCGTCTGGCTCGGGATCGCGCAGGCGGCGGCGCTAATGCCCGGCGTCTCGCGCAG
>DASSUW010000086.1:0-13805 GCA_035706585.1 Solirubrobacteraceae bacterium
CGGCTTGACCTGGATGTCGATCGCGCGGATCTCGTCCGGCTGGCGGCCGTCCGGGCGCTTCTTCTGGACCGCGATGCGCTCGCGGATGATCTTCTTCTCGAGCGCGTCGAACGCGAGCTGCGCCTTCTGGCGAAACTCGGCGTACGTGTCGGCGTTCGGGTCGCCGGAGTACTGCTCGAGGACCGCCTCCTCGACGGCCTTCGTCGCGTCCTGGCGCTCGAGCTTGTCCTCGACCTGCGTGGCCTGGTCGAGCGCCGCGCCGTGCGATTCGGCGATCTGGCGCGCGAGGTCCTCGTCGACCTGCGGCGCCTCGACCTGGAGCTTGGGCTTGCCGGCCTTCTCGGCCAGCTCGCGCTGCGCGGCGCAGAGCTTGCGGATCTCCGAGTGCGCGATGTCCAGCGCGTCGAGGATCTCGGCCTCGGGCACCTCGTTGGCGCCCGCCTCGACCATCAGGATGGCCTCCTCGGTGCCCGACACGACGAGGTCGAGGTCGGACTCGAGCAGCTGCTCCTCGGTCGGGTTGATGACGAAGTTGCCCTCGAGCTTGCCGATCCGCACCGCGCCGACCGGCAGCGGGAACGGGATGTCGGAGACCTGCAGCGCCGCCGACGCGCCGTTCATGGCGAGCACGTCGTAGGAGTGGACCTGGTCCACGGACAGCGGCATGCCGACGAGCTGCGTCTCACGGCGCCAGCCCTTCGGGAACAGCGGCCGCAGCGGACGGTCGATCATGCGCGCGATCAGCGTCGCCTTCTCGCCGGCGCGGCCCTCGCGCTTGAAGAACGAGCCGGGGATCTTCCCGGCGGCGTACATGCGCTCCTCGACGTCGACCGTCAGCGGGAGGAAATCGACGTCGCGCAGGTTCCCTGCAGTGGCAGTGTTGAGAACAACCGTGTCGCCTGCCTTCACGACGACGGCCCCAGAGGCCTGCTTGGCCATCCAACCGGTCTCGAACGAGATCTCAGTTCCGCCGATCTCGACGGAGACCCGGTGCACTTCTGGCATGTGTCCCTTTCCTGTGTCCGCCTCTCGGTCAGCGGACCCTCTGCATCGTCTCTGACGCTTCGGTAGTCGTTGCCTGCAATGGTAGAAGAAAGCTCGTGGCGAGGCGCATCATCATCTTCGGAGCAACCGGCTTCACCGGACGCCTGGTGGCCGAGCGACTGGCTGCCCAGGGCGCGGCCCCCGTGCTCGCCGGGCGGTCGGAGGGGCCGGTGCGCGAGCTGGCCGAGCGTCTGGGCGCCGAATGGGCGCTGGCGGACGCGCTGCGCCGCAACTCCGTCTTCGCGCTGCTCGAGCGCGGCGACGTGCTGGTGAGCACGGTCGGCCCGTTCGTGAAGTGGGGCGAGCCCGCGGTGCGGGCGGCGATCGCCGCCCACGGCACGTACATCGACTCCACCGGCGAGCCCACGTTCATCAAGCGCGTGTTCGAGGAGTTCGGGCCGCCGGCCGACCGCGCGGGCGCGACGCTGCTGACCGCCATGGGCTACGACTACGTCCCGGGCTCGCTGGCCGGCGCGCTGGCGCTGCGCGAGGCGGGCGAGGCGGCCGTGCGGGTCGACGTCGGCTACTACGCGTTCGGCACGCAGCCCAGTGCCGGCACACGCCGCTCGGGCGTCGGGATCATGTTCGACCGGGGCTACGCGTTCTCGGGCGGCGCGCTGCGCGATTCGCGGATCGCCGAGCGGGTCCGCTCGTTCCACGTCAAGGGCAAGGACCGCGACGCCGTGTCGGTCAGCGGGTCCGAGCAGTTCACGCTGCCGGCCGTGCACCCGGGACTGCGCGAGGTCAACGTCTACCTCGGCTGGTTCGGCGCGCTGGCGCGGCCGCTGCAGGCCGGCAGCCTGGCCGGCGCGATCGCGATGAAGGCGCCCGGCGTGCGCAGCGCGTTCAAGGCGCTCGGCGACCGCGTCGTCGAGTTCGGCGGCAGCGGCCCGGAGCGGCCGGCGAGCGGCGTGTCGTGGGTCGCCGGCGAGGCGTACGACGCCGCCGGCACCAAGCTCGCCGAGGTGCACCTGTCCGGCCCCGAGCCGTACGCCCTCACGGCCGACATCATCGCTTGGGCCGCGCAGCGCGAGCCGTCCGGCACCGGGGCGCTCGGGCCGGTGCAGGCGTTCGGGCTCGACGCGCTCGAGGAGGGCTGCCGCCGGGCGGGCCTCACGCGCGTCGCCGGCTGAGCGCGCCGGCGGCGAGCGTCGCGCGGGCGAGCAGGCCGCGCGGCTCCACTCCCCCGTCCGCCGCCACCTGCAGCGGCGGCCGCGCCGGCCGGTGCAGGAGCCGCCAGCGCAACTCGTCGAGCTTGCGCGCCGGTGCGAGCACCGGCGGCTCGCGCAGCGGCCAGACGTCGCAGCGCCGCGCGCGCGAGCCGGTCCTGTCTAGGATCGCGTTGACCGCGCGCCGCGCGGCCTCGTTGGCGCCCTCCATCGTCGCCAGGTCGGTGTACGTGCGCACGTAGTCGGCGGCCAGCAGCAGGTTCGGGATCCGCGTGGCGGCGTCGGGGCGGTCGGCCCACGAGCCGGGCGTGTTGATCAGCAGCGGCTCGGCGTTGGTGGCCTCGCTCGGGTTGGGGAACTCGATCGCCGGGTCCAGGAACCAGGTCACGACGTGCTGCTCGTCGAGCACCGGCTCCGGGCCGTCGTTGAGGTGGTCGCTCAGCTGTCCCCAGACCTCGGTGCGGATCTCCTCGCGGCTGCAGCGGGCCGCGACCTTGCCGGTGCGGCCGCCCGGCATCTGCCAGTCGGAGACGTCGACCGAGAGGATCCCCTTGACGCTCCCGTCGCCGTACCGCGACAGGTCGTCGCGCCAGAACTGGGCCTGCGAGATCGACGTCAGCGCCCACTCGGAGTCGATGTAGATCGCGTGCCCGTGCACCAGCGGCACGTCGCGGTCGAAGTAGAACAGGATGCCGTTCATCCAGCGCGTGGCGAGGCGGTCGAGCGCCGCGATCCGCGGCTCGAGGGCCCGCAACGGCGGGCCGGCGAGCAGGCGGAACGCCTCGACGGGGAGCGCGGCGACGTAGAAGTCGCCGCTGACCGTGCCGTGCGGCGTCGTCACGGACGCGATCCGGCCGGCGTCGACGGTGACGCCCTCGACCGCGTTGCCGAGCCGCAGGTCGACCCCGAGCGCCCGCAGGTGGGCGACCCACGGGTCGATCCACGCCTCGTTGGTCGGCGCGTCGAGCACGCGATCGGCGCGACCGCCGGCGCGCGTGAGGTCGAACAGCAGCTGCGCGAGGATCAGCCCGCCGGTGCGCGCGCTGATCTCGCGGGCGCGGGCGGCGACGAGCGTGCGGGTGAGCCCGTCGGCGAGGAACTTGCGGAACGCCGGCGAGCGCTCCTCGGCGCGCACGTAGTCCCACCAGCTCTGCCCGTCCCACTGCTCGTAGCGGCGCGCGTCGCAGCTCGTGAGCAGCGTCAGCACACGCTCCATCAGCCACGCGTGCTCGTGCGGCGGGATGCCGAGCCCGGTCATCACCTCCAGCAGGAAGCGGCTGAGGACGGCGAGATCGTCCAGGCTCTCCGGCGCGTGCGCGCCGGCGATGATCTCGTTGCGCCCGCCGGCCTGCGCGAGCAGGATCCGGGTCGCGCCGGTCAGGTTGGCGGCGACGGTGCCGCGGTCGGTCGGGATCCGCCCCATCGTGTCGGGCAGGTGGCGGTAGAAGCCCGGGAAGAAGCGAAAGCCGTGCTCTGCGGGAAGATCGTCGCGGCCGCCGGTGCCGGAGTCCGGGACGGGCAGGCTGCGTGCCTTGCCGCCCGGGATGTCACGCGCCTCGAGCACGGTCACGCCGAAGCCGCGCTCCGCGAGCTCGTGCGCGGCGGTCAGTCCGGCAACGCCACCACCCAGGATCACAACCTGCGTCATGTGCCGACGCTATACCGTCGAGACGTGCGCGTCCGCCGTGACCAGCTCGTGCTCGGCGCCGTTGCGGCGGCGCTGCTGGTCGCGATCGTCGCGTTCGCCGCCTCGGGGAGCGCCGTCAAGACCGATCGGCGGCCGACGCCGACCGCGACGCCGGCGAGCGAGCGCGACCTGTTCGGCGGCAGCCTGGAGCCGCACGTGCGCTACCGCACCCGGTCGTTCGCGCCGCCGCTGTCGTTCGTCGTCGGCGACGGCGAGTGGATCGCGACCGTCACCACGCGACCCGGCGAGGTCCTGATCGAGCGCCGGATCCGCACGGGACAGCCGGGCGGCGAGCTGCCGTCGCGCTCGTCGATCACGTTCGCGCGCATCTTCAAGGTCATCGACCCGGACAGCGGCCGGCCGCGGGTCGTCGGCGACCTCTACGCCTGGCTCAAGCACCACCCCGATCTCGTCGTGGGGCCGCGGCGGCCGATCACCGTCGCCGGCGTGCGCGGCGAGACGTTCGACGTCACCGTGCGCTTCCACCGGCCCGCCCGCACCGCGCCGCTGTGCCGGCGGCTGCTGATCAGGTGCACGGTGATCGCGCAGGGCCACTACTACCCGAACGGCGTGCGCATACGCGAGATCGTGCTGCCCACCGGCACCGCGCCGCTCGTCATCGACATCACGGGACGGACGCAGCGGGACCTCGACAAGATCGAGGCCCCGGCGAACGCGCTGCTGCAGACGCTGCAGATCGGTTAGCTCACTGGACGGTGAGCGTGCCCTTCATCGTCTCCCGGTGATCGTCGACCGGGCAGTAGTACTGGTACGTGCCGGGCTTGAGGTCGATCGTCACCTCGGCGTTCTCGCCCGTCACGGTGTCGGTCTCCTCCTCGACGCCGTTGCCCTCGACCTCGATCGCGTGCGGGATCTGCGACTGGTTGACGAGCTTGAGCGTCACCTTGCCGGCCTTGGCGCTCAGCTCGCTCTTGTCCCAGGAGATCGCCCCGTCCGGGTCCGCGGTGACGGTGAGCGTCTCGCCGCCGCCGCCCGAGGATTCCTGCGTGCCGGTGCCGCCGCTGCTGCCGCCGCCCCCGCTGTCGTCGTCGCCGCCACAACCTGCCGCCGTCAGCACGCCCGCCGCCAGCACGAGCGCGATGAGCCAGGTGATGCGTCGCATTGTCACTCCCGGGTTCCGAAGGTCAGATCCTGGGGTGGTACGTGCGCTGCGCGCGCCGGGTTCAGGACAGCCGCGCCGTGAGGATGTTCATCCGCACGAGCTTGCCGTCGGCGCGGTGGCCGCGCTTGACGATGCGGATCGCGTCGTACTCCCCACGCCGCATCGCCGTGGTCAGGACGACGTACGCGTGGCCGTCCGGGCTGGTGCGGAACGTCCCGGCCGAGGCCGTCCACATCGGCGCGTCGCACATCACCTCGTAGACGGCGTCCTTCGGCAGCCCGTTCACCAGCAGATGGACCGTCGTGCCGCTGTCGCTGCTGTCGAGCCGGGCCTGGGCCGTGGCGCCGGGCGCGCCGACATTGCGGAACTCGACGTTGTAGTTGCCGCCACGCTCGTCCCCGCCGAGCACGACGATCGCGAGCGCCGCCGCCGCGGCCACGGCGGCGGTGGCGCCGACCGCGATCCAGCGCGGGCGCAGCCGGCGCCGGAGCCGGCCCATGCGCCGGCGCGGCATGTCCGAGTGCTCGCGCGCATACGCGTCCAGCAGCCGCTCCTCGAACGCGGGCGACAGCGGCTCGTTGACCGCGGCGTCGGCGCCGCCCGCCAGCGACAGCAGATTCGGCAGCGGTACCAGCGCGTCGCGTTCGGCCGCGCAGTCCGGGCATTCCTGCAGGTGGCGGCGCATCTCCGCCGCCTCGTCCGGCTCGAGCGCACCGAGCACATACGCGCCCACGTCGCTTCGCTTGTCCTCGCACCCCGTCACGGCACCACGCCCATCTCTTCAAGAACCAGCCGCAACGAACGTAGCGCGTACCACGTGCGGCTCTTCACGGTGCCGATCGGCAGCTGACACTGATCCGCGATCTCGCGCACCGACAGGCCCTGGAAGTGGGCCAGCCGGATCATCTGCCGGTGCTCGGGCGTCAGCCGCTCGAGCGCGGAGGCGACCTGCCAGCCGAGCATCGCCTGCTCGATCGAGTCGCGGCTGCTCGCCGTCTCGATCAGCGGCTCACCGGGCGCCAGCGACGGCCGCGCGGACGCGCGCCGCCGCATGTCGATGATCGCGTGACGCGCGATCTGGTACAGCCAGGTCCGCACGCTCCCGCGCGCCGGGTCGTAGCGCTCGGCGTGGCGCCAGGCGCGCGTGAAGACCTCCTGGACGATCTCCTCGGCGGCGCCGCGCTCCCCGAGCGCGTTGAGCGCGAACCCGAGCAGCTCACCGGCATAGGCGCGATACAGGGCACGCAACGCCTCGCCGGTGCTGTCGGCGCGCAGGCGTTCCATCAGCTGGGCGTCGCTCGGCACGGTCATCGTGGATTACGTCCACATGCGCACGGCGGTTCGACCGGAGTATCGCTCGCCTCCCGCGAAGACGGTCGGGGTGGTCGCGACGCCGGCCCGTACGCCGCCGTGGAACTGATCCTTGACGCGCTGGGCGACCCGGTCCGAGCGCCGGTCGGCGTCGAAGCGCTCGACGTCGAGCCCGAGGCGCTGCGCCCGGTCCCACAGATGCGGGTCCTCGAGCCGGCCCTGATCGCCGAACAGCAGGTCGTGCATCTCCCAGAACGCGCCCTGTTCGGCCGCCGCCTCGGCGGCCTGCGCGGCGGCGTGCGCGCGCGGGTGGCTGCTGCGGATCGGGAAGTGACGGAACACGACACGGACCGCGCGGGCGCGCAGCTGGACCTCGGCGGCGGCACAGAACGGGCACTCGTAGTCGCCGTACACGATCACGAGCGGCGCGCCGTCCGGGCCACGGACGTGATCGTCGGGCCCCACCGGGGGCAGCGGCGCGGATGTCAGGTCGGTCAGAGCGCGTCGAAGATGAGATTTGCGCCCGGCAGCTCGGCGAGCTGCGGGGCCTGATAGCTCCATTTGACCACGGCGTCGGGGCCGATCACGACGAGCGCGCGCTCGGGCATCCCGCGCTCGTGCAGGACGCCGAACGCGCGGCAGGCCGCGCCCTTGGGCTCGAAGTCCGACAGTTGCTCGATGTCGATCCCGAGCTGCTCCTTGAACGCCCGCTGCGACCAGATCGCGTCGCACGAGACGCCGTACAGCGTCGCGCCGCGCGCGCGGAACTCGTCCAGCAGCTCGTTGTAGACGCCCAGCTGGTCGGTGCAGACCGGCGAGAACGCGAACGGGTAGAAGACCAGGACCGTCGTCCGGCCCAGCAGGTCGGTGCGCGTGAACGGCGCGCCGCCCGCGGCGCGGGCCAGCGTGAAGTCCGGGGCCGGCTCGCCCGCGGCGATGACCACCGCGCCGCCCTAGCGGCGGAGGCCGAGCTCGCGGATCAGCGAGCGGTAGCCCTCGAGATCCTTCTTCTGCAGGTAGTTGAGGAAGCGGCGGCGACGGCCGACGAGCATCAGCAGGCCCCGGCGCGAGTGGTGATCGTGCTTGTGCTCGCGCAGATGCTCGGTGAGGTGGTTGATGCGCGCGGTCAGCAGCGCGATCTGCACCTCGGTGGCGCCGGTGTCGTCGGCGGACTTGCCGAACTTCTCGACGAGCTCGCGCTTCTCTTCGGACGTGATGGCGGTCATCTGCGGCGAGGCAGGGTAGCAGGAGCGCCCTGGACGCAGTTGCGGCCGTTGGCCTTGGCAGCGTACAGCGCGGCGTCGGCGCGGCCCAGCAGATCGTCGGGCGGCTCGCCCTCCCACCGCGCCCAGCCGATGCTCACGGTCACACCCGTGCGGACGACGCTGGCGCGGATCTTCTCGGCCGCGGCGGGCGCCGCGGCGCCGTCGGTGTCGGGCAGCAGCGCCAGGAACTCCTCGCCGCCGAGCCGGCCGAGCTGGTCCTCGGCGCGCAGGTGCTCGCGCAGCTCGCGCGCCACGGCGGCGAGGACGCGGTCGCCCTCGGCGTGACCGCAGCGGTCGTTGACGGCCTTGAAGTGGTCGATGTCGATGATCGCGATCGTCAGGTCACGCTCGTGCCGGCGAGCGCCGGAGACCATCCCCGCGAGCTGTGTGAGGATGAAGCGGCGGTTGGACAGGCCGGTCAGCGGGTCCTCGAACAGCAGCGCCTCGAGCCGCTGGGCCTGCGCGACGATCTCCTCCTGCAGCCCCTTGGTGCGGCCGGCGGCCTGCACGCGCGTGACCAGCTCGCCGTCGCGGACCGGCTCGACGAGGATGTCCTGCACCCCCCGCTGCAGCACCTCGGCGGCGCGCTCGACCGGCGGCGCGTCCGGCTCGACGAGCACGACGGCCGTCTGGAACGCGTGCGCGTGCCGCTTGATGCGCTCGAGCAGGCCGGAGCCTGCCGCCTCGTCGATGACGGCCACGTCCGGCTTCCAGTCCAGGCAGCGGTCGAGGGCGTCGGCGCAGTCGCATTCGGCGACGTCGTGCCCCGCCTGAGCCAGGACCCGCTGAAACCGCCGTCGCTCCCCCGCCCGCCCGTGGGCCACGACCACCTTCATCCTGACGGTGTCAATACCCCCGCCAGCGCACCTGAATCTCGTACGTCCGGCTAGATGGCAATGCGCCGGGTTTCGTCCACGTCCCGGACCATCTGCTCCACGAGCGCGTCGACGCTGTCGAAGCGCCGCTCGCCGCGCAGCCGGGCGAGGAAGTCGAGCCGCAGCTCCTGGTCGTAGATGTCGCCGTCGAAGTCGAGCAGGAACGCCTCCACGAGCAGCCCGCGGCCTGTCTTGAACGTCGGCCGGACGCCGACGTTGGTGGCGGCGACGTGCGTCTCGCCGCCGACGTGGGCGCGGCAGGCGTAGATCCCGTGGTCGGGCACGACGAGCTTGGGGTCGGGCACGAGGTTGGCGGTCGGGAAGCCGAGCGTGCGCCCGCGCTTGTCGCCGTGGGCGACCGTCCCGCGCATCTGGAACGGGGCGCCGAGGAAGCGCGCCGCGTCGGCGACGTCGCCGACCCCGACGAGGCCGCGGATATGGGTCGACGAGATGATCTCGCCGTCGAGCTCGACCATCTCGACCACGCGGGTCTGGAACGCGTCCTGCGCGCGCAGCAGGTCGGCGTCGCCGCGTGCCTTGTTGCCGAAGCGGAAGTTCTCGCCGACCGACACGCGCTGCGCGCCGAGCCGCTCGATCAGCTCGTGGTCGATGAACTCCTGCGCGGTCTGGGCCATGCGGTCGCCGTCGAACGGGATCACGACGAGCTCGTCGACGCCCAGCGACGCGATCAGGTCGGCCTTGATCGCGAGCGAGGTCAGGAGCTTCGGCGCCGAATCCGGCGCGACCACGGTGCGCGGATGCGGTTCGAACGTGAGCACCGTGTCGGCGCCGCGGATCACCTCGCGGTGGCCGAGGTGCACGCCGTCGAACTCGCCGACCGCGAGGTTGCGCGGCCGCGGCCGCGCATCGGGGAGCCAGGTCACTTCCATCAACCGCGGAAGCCTACGATGGGCTTGAGGGTGCCGTCCCCACGTGGCTCGGCCAACGCGACCAGGCCGTCGGTGTCGCGCAGCCTCACCGGGCCGTCCGACTCGCCGCGCACCGCGACTCCGTGGCCGGCGCGCCGGGCGTCCTCGGGTCCGAGATCGAGCGCCGGCAGGAACGCGAGCGCGTCGTCGAGCGGCACGATCCGCTCCGGGTCGGCGGCGTCGACGTCGAACGGGCCGATGGCGGTCCGCCGCAGCTCGAGGCAGTAGGCGTCGCGCAGGTCGGCGATCAGCGACCGCACGTACGTCCCCGACGAGCAGTCGATCGCGAACGCGGCGCGGTCGTCCTCGCGCCACAGCAGCGCGAACCGCGACACCTGCACCTCGCGCTCGCGCAAGTCGACCGGCTCGCCGCGGCGCGCGAGCTTGTACGCGCGCTCGCCGCCGACCTTGACGGCCGAGTACGCCGGTGGCCGCTGGCGGATCGTGCCCGTCGGAAGGTGCGCGAGGTCGGGCTCGCGCCCGGGCGTGATCTCGCCCTCCGGGTCGCCGGTCGTGGAGGCGAAGCCGAGCCTCGCCACGGTCTCGTAGCGCTTCGGCAGCGCCATCAGGAAGCGCTGCACCCGCGTCGCGCGCCCCACCAGCACGAGCAGCAGGCCCGTCGCGAACGGGTCCAGCGTGCCTGCGTGGCCGACCTTCACGCCACGCCCGAGCCGGCGCCGCGTCTGGGCCACGACGTCATGCGACGTCACGCCCGCAGGCTTGTCGACGAGGATCACCCCGTCGGTCAAGGGTCTCTCCATGACGATCCGGCCCGGCCAGGAGCGGCGTGGACCGAGCCGGGCGCGGCACGAATCCCGAAGGGAATACGCCAGTATTTCCGAGGGTTCGGGTCGTGATCCGGCGAAGTGTCCACGGCGGTCCTGGACGTGGCGGAGCTCTTGGAGAGGCCCTATAACTGCTCGGCCAGCGCCCCCCGCAGAAACTGCACCAGCTCCGGGAAGTCGAGGTCGGTCGAGAAGCCGGCGGCACGCCGGTGGCCTCCCCCGCCCTGCGCGCGGGCGATCTTGGAGACGTCGATACGGTCGTCGGTCGCCCGCAGCGACACCTTGCGCTTCGGCGAGCCGCCGTTGCCCAGCAGGTCGCGGACGAGCCCCGCGACGGCCGTCCCCTCGACCGCACGCAGGTGGTCGACCACGCCCTCGCTGTAGCTCTCGTCGGCGCCGCTGGTCTCGTAGTCCTCGAGCGTGAGGTGCGTGACCGTCAGCAGGCCGTCGTCGTAGCGCTGGACGTTCATCAGGCCGCGGGCCAGCAGCTCGAGCTTGCCCTGCGGGATCCCCTCGTACAGCCGCCGGTAGATCGCGTGGACGTCGATCCCGTCCTCGATCAGCTCGGCCGCCATCTCGTGCGCGCGCGGGCCCGTGTTCTCGTACATGAACCGGCCGGTGTCGGTCACCAGGCCGACGTACAGCGCCTCGGCGATCGGCTGCGTCATGTCGACCTCGAGGCCCTTCATCAGGTCCCACACCATCTCGGCCGTGCACGACGCGGTCGGATCGACGTGGTTGAGCGTGCCGAACCGCGTGTTGTCGTGGTGGTGGTCGATGTTGAGGATGCAGCGCCCCTCTCCCTGCAGCGCGGCCGCCGGCGTGCGGTCGATGTTGCCGCAGTCCAGGAACACCAGCACACGCTCTGACAGGTCCCCCGGCGGCTCGGTGACCAGGCCGTCGAGCGTGAGGAAGCGGTACTCGTACGGGAGCGGGAACTCGTCGGCGGTCAGGAACGCCACGGCGTCCTTGCCGAGCGCCGCCAGGATCAGCTGCATCGCGGCGAGCGATCCGACGGCGTCGCCGTCCGGGCGCTCGTGCGTGGTCAGCAGGAACTTGTCGTGCCCGCGCAGCGTGGTCAGGGCCTGCTCACGCGTCGGCTTGGAGCCGTTGTCGGACATCACTCCGGCGCCTCGCGCTGGAGCAGCTCGTCGATGCGCTGCGCGCGGTCGGCCGTGTCGTCGTAGACGAACTCGAGCGTCGGGGTGTGCTTGAGGTGCAGCTCGTCGGCGACCCGCCGCTGCAGGTACCCGTGGGCGGACCGGAGCCCGTCGAGCGATCGCCGGCGCACGGGCTCGGTGCCCAGCACGGACACGTACACCCGCGCCTGGCGCAGGTCTGGAGCTGTATCGACTGCAGTCACCGTCACGAACCCGACCCGTGGATCCTTGAGCTCGGATGTGATCGCGCCCGAGAGGACCTCCCTCATCGCCTCGTCGACCCGACGCATCCGGTCGGCGGTCATCGTAGTGACTCCAGGTCGTTCCATGACGCGACGCGCCGCTCGACCCGCACGCCCTGGGGGAACCGCGAGTCGAGATAGCGGACAACGTTGTCCGCAGCCTCAACACAGCGCCCCTCCGAGCCGCCCGTCACAGCCACGGCGAGCGTCGAACGCTGCCACGTGTCCTGGTGGTCGACCTCGGAGACCGAGGCGGCGCAGCGGTCGCGCAGATGCGCCTTGACGCGGTTGAGCTCGGCCCGCTTGCCCTTCAGCGAGGCCACGTCGGGGAAGTGCAGGTGCACCTGCATGAGCACCACGAAGGCGCGATCGGGCACTAGGAAAGCGTGCGTTCGACCTGCCGGGTCTCGTAGACCTCGAGCTGGTCGCCTTCCTTGATGTCCGCGAAGTTCTGCAGCACGATGCCGCACTCGAACCCGGACGCCACCTCGCGCACGTCGTCGGCGCCGCGCCGCAGCGACGCGATCGTGCCGTCGTAGACCACCGCGCCGTCGCGCACGAGCCGCACCTTGGCGCCGCGCGTGACCTTGCCGTCGGTGACGTAGGAGCCCGCGATCGTGCCGACGCGCGAGGCCTTGAAGATCGCCCGGACCTCGACCTCGCCGACAGTCTCCTCGACCTCCTCGGGCGCGAGCATGCCCTGCATGGCGTCGCGCAGGTCCTCGAACGCGCGGTAGATGACCGAGTAGGTGCGGATCTCGACGCCCTCACGGTCGGCGACCGCAGCGGCCTCGCCGACCGGGCGGACGTTGAAGCCGATGACCACCGCGTCGGACGCGGCGGCGAGGTTGACGTCGGACTCGGTGATGCCGCCGACGCCGGACGAGATGATCTGCACCTGCACGTCGCTCTGCGGCAGCTTGGCGATCTCGTCCTCGAACGCCTCCAGCGAGCCGGACACGTCGGCCTTGAGGACCAGCGCGAGCTCCTTGATCTCCTGGTCGCGGTACTGGTCGAAGATCGTCTCCAGCGAGACCTTGCGGCCGCCGCGGCGGGCCTGCTGCTCGAGCTTGAGGCGCGTCGCGCGCTCGCCCGCGAGCTGGCGGGCGCGGCGGTCGTTCTCGACGACGCGCACGTACTCGCCGGCCTCCGGCACCGAGTCGAAGCCCAGGACCTCGACCGGCTGCGACGGCTCGGCCTGCTTGACGCGCTGGCCGGTGTAGTCCTGCATCGCGCGCACGCGGCCCCAGTGGGCGCCGGCGACGAGCGCGTCGCCGACCCGCAGCGTGCCGCGCTGCACGAGCACGGTCACCACCGCCCCGCGGCCGGGGTCGAGCTTGGACTCGATGACCACGCCGGACGCCTCGGTGTCCGCGTTGGCCTTGAGCTCCTCGACCTCGGCGATCAGCAGGACGCCCTCCAGCAGGTCGTCGAGGCCCTGGTGGGTCTTCGCCGACACGTCGACGAACATCGTCTCCCCGCCCCACTCCTCGGGCTGCAGGCCGAGGTTGGTCATCTCGGTGCGGACGCGCTCGGGCTGCGCGCCCTCCTTGTCGATCTTGTTGACCGCGACGAGGATCGGCACCTCGGCGGCCTTCGCGTGGTCGACGGCCTCGCGCGTCTGCGGCTTCACGCCGTCGTCGGCGGCGACCACGATCACCGCGATGTCGGTCGCCTGGGCGCCGCGGGCGCGCATGGCGGTGAACGCCTCGTGGCCCGGGGTGTCCAGGAACGTGATCGTCTTGTCGTTCTGGTGGACCTGGTAGGCGCCGATGTGCTGGGTGATGCCGCCCGCCTCGCCCGCGGCCACCTCGGTCTCGCGGATGGCGTCCAGCAGCGACGTCTTGCCGTGGTCGACGTGACCCATGATCGTCACGACCGGCGGCCGCGGCTCGAGGTCCTCGTCGGCGTCCTCGAACTCGGGCTCGCCGCCCGCCTCGTCGGCGGCGTGGACGATCTCGATCTCCTTGTCGAACTCGTCGGCGAGGACCTGGATCGCGTCGTCGGACAGCGTCTGCGTGAGCGTGGCCATCTCGCCGAGGCCCATCAGCTTCTTGATGACCTCGGGGACCGGGACGCCCAGGTACTCGGCGACATCCTTGACCGTCGACCCCGAGTTGACCTTGATGACGTCGGCCTTCAGCGTCGCGACGTCCTGCGCCTGCGGCTCCTCGTAGGTGCCGCGCCGGCGCCGGCCGCCGCGCCGCGGCGGGCG
>DASSUW010000087.1:0-3141 GCA_035706585.1 Solirubrobacteraceae bacterium
ACGGCAGGCGCCGGGCCGGGCTGCGCGGCCGGCCGTCCGCGGGCCGAACGCCGATTCTCACCGCGGCGCGCGCGGGCACGCGCGCGGGCGCGGGCACCGCGCGGGCGTCCGCGTACGCCTCCACGACCTGCTCGGCGACCCGCGGCCACGCGTAGCGCTCGGCGCTCACACGCGCGGCGGCGCCGAGCTCGGTGGCGCGCGTGTGGTCGAGCGCGAGGTCGCGCAGCGTCTCGGCGAGGCGCGTCGCGTCGCCGCGCGGAACCAGCAGTCCGTCGACGCCGTCGGTCACCACGTCGCGATAGCCGGCGATGTCCGAGGCGATGACCGGACGGCCGGCCGCGAACGCCTCGGTGAGGACCATGCCGAACGACTCGCCGCCCAGCGACGGGGCGGCCAGCACGTCGGCGCCCGCGATCGCGGCCTGGCGCGCGTCGTCGTCGACGCGCCCGAGCGCGGTCACGCCGGTGGCGTCCACGAGCAACGGCGCGATCTCGTCGGCCGTCGAGCCGACGATCGTCAGCTCGGCTGGCACCTGGCTGCGCAGCGCCTCGAAGGCGCGCAGCAGCACGGGCAGGCCCTTGCGCTCGACCGCCTGGCCGACGAACACGATCCGCAGCGGATCCCTGGGGCCGCGGGTCGGCGGGGCGGGTACGCCCGTCTCAGGCAGCGCGACGCCGTTGGGGACGATGCGGTAGTGGCCGCCGTAGAAGCGCCGGCCGGTCCAGGCCGCGGCCTCGGACACCGCGAGGCGCAGGTTGAGCCGGTTGAGCTTGCGGCGCGCGCCGATCAGCGCCGCGATCAGGTGCGGCGGGACCGCCTCCGAGTAGCAGTGGAACGTGCCGATGATCGGCGCATCGGCGCTGCTGAGCGCGTCCCAGCCGACGACCGGCGCGACCGGCTCGTGCAGGTGCACCACATCGGGGCCGAACGCGCGCAGCTCGCGCCGCAGCGTGGAGACGGCGTGCGGGGTGCCGGCGAGGTTCGACACGGCGCCGTTGGACGGCCAGCCGATCGTGCCGCCGAGCGGGACGAGCCACTCCGGCACTTCACGGCGCTGGGGTCGCGCGCCGCGGTGCAGGAACGCGGCGCTGCGGACGTCGCGGTCGAACGGCGCGAACACGCGGACGTCGTGGTCGGTGGCGGTCAGCTCCGTCGCCAGCGCCTCGATATGGCGGGTCACCCCGCCGGGGTAGGTCCACGAATACGGGGATACGAGGGCTACCCGCATGGTTCGCATGCTACGGACACGCCCCGACCGCCTCGGTTCGGCTACCCCCCGTCCGGGCGTGCGCCCTGCCCGCAGTCAGCACCGCGACACCGCTGCTCTCGGGCGATTCCCGGTGCTCATTAAGAACTGTTGTCCCGCGCGCGGAACGCCATTCATATCCTTTGTGAAGCGATGCCCGACCGCCACTTCGTCAAGTACACGTTCTTGAAGGTCGATCCCGCCTGGCGTCGCCTCGACGACGCCGAGCGCGCGCGCCACAAGCGCGAGTTCCTCGCCGCCTGCGACGACTTCGCCGCCGAGCGACTGCTGCGCGCGTTCTCGCTGGTCGGCACGCGCGGCGACGCCGACATGCTGCTGCTCACCCAGGCCACGAACCTCGAGCGCATCCACGAGTTCCACGTCGTGCTCGCCCAGAGCGGGCTCATGAAGTGGTGCGAGACGCCGTACTCGTACCTGGCGCTGACGAAGCCGTCCGAGTACTCGGACGAGTCGCGCCTGCAGGTGCGGCCCGCCCACTCCAAGTACCTGTTCGTCTATCCGTTCGTGAAGACGCGCGAGTGGTACCGCCTGGCGCCCGACGAGCGCTGGAAGATCATGCAGGAGCACATCAAGGTCGGCCGCGAGTACCCGCAGATCGACCTCAACACGAGCTACTCGTTCGGGCTCGACGACCAGGAGTTCGTCGTCGCGTTCGAGACCGACGAGCCGGCCGACTTCCTCGATCTCGTGCAGCGCCTGCGGACGACGGAGGCGTCGGCGTTCACCAAGCGCGACACGCCGACGTTCACGTGCGTGGCGTGCTCGGTCGAGCGGGCGCTGAACGCGCTGGACGGCGTGCCGCTGACGGCCGAGGTGGCGGTGTGACGACGGATCTGCGCGCCGACTTCGACGAGGTCCGCGACATCACGGTCATCGGCGCCGGGCCGGTCGGCCTGACCACGGCGTTCTGGGCCGGGATGCGGCAGGCGTCGGCGCGGATCATCGACTCGCTGCCGGAGCTCGGCGGGCAGTGCACGACGCTGTACCCGGAGAAGTGGGTCTTCGACGTGCCCGGGCATCCCCGGGTGCTCGCGAAGGACCTGGTGGGCCTGCTGCGCGCGCAGTCGCTGGATCAGTTCGACGTCCCCGTCCACCTGGAGACGACGGCCGAGACGATCTCGTGGGACGACGACTGCGTGGTCCTGCACACGGATCGCGGCGAGCTGCGCTCGCGCACGGTGATCGTCGCCGGCGGCCACGGCGCGTTCGAGCCCAAGAAGCTGCCGGTCTCCGACGTCGACATGGCGCCGTGGGAGGGCCGCGGCGCGCACTACATCGTGGGCGAGAAGGCGGTGTTCTCCGGCAAGCGCGTCGTCATCGTCGGCGGCGGCGACTCGGCGTTCGACTGGGTCGTGAACCTCGTGGACACGGCCTCGCGGGTCACGTTGGTCCACCGCCGCGAGGGCTTCCGCGCGCACGAGGCCACGGTCGCCGAGGTGATGGCGCACGTGGACGCCGGGCGCGTGGACCTGCGCGTGCCGTACGTGATCAGGAACGTGTCGGGCAACGGCGCGATCGAGGCCGTGGAGCTCCATCACACCGGCGCAGACGAGGAGATCGAGTCGCTGGAGTGCGACGCCGTGCTGCTGCAGCTGGGCTTCTCCACCAAGCTGGGGCCCTTGAAGGAGTGGGGCTTCGAGATCGAGAAGGGCGCGCTGGTCGTCGATCAGGTCATGAAGACGAACCTCGACCGCGTGTGGGCCTGCGGGGACATCACGACGTTCCCGGGCAAGCTCAAGCTCATCGCCACCGGCTTCGCCGAGTCGGCCATCGCGGTCGCCCAGGCCGTTCAGCACATCCGCCCGGACATGAAGCTCCAGCCCGCGTACTCGACCAACACGGGCGTCCCGGGCGGTACGCCGGGCCAGCCGTAG
>DASSUW010000088.1:0-14698 GCA_035706585.1 Solirubrobacteraceae bacterium
GAGCGCTTCGCCCAAGGGCGCGAGCGGGTGCGCGCCGCCTGGCGCGCGGCGGGCCGCGAGGGCGAGCCGCGGACGATGGCGCTGTTCTACTTCTCGCTCGGTGACCGCGCCGCCGAGCAGGCGCGCGCGACGCTCGGGGCCTACTACGCGTTCGCCGGCGAGTACGCCGACATGATCGTGCAGAGCGCGGCGACCGACGAGGAGACGGTGCGCGAGTACGTCGGCGCCTTCGAGCGGGCAGGGTGCGACGAGCTCATCGGCTTCCCGGCCTCGGCGGATCCGGCGCAGGTGGAGCTGCTGGCGCGCGCGATCGCCTGAAGTACGCCTCCGCCAGCCACGCGCGGACCTCGTCGTCCACGTCCTCGGGTCGCTCGAGCTCGAACCGGTGCACGTAGTAGGCGGGTGGAAGGTGCTCGACGGTCGTGAAGCGCGGGCTCTGGATCCTGCGCCCGAGCACGACGTGCGCCTTCAGCCGGGCGCGCCGGGTCTCGACGGCCGCGAACCGCATCTCGGCCTGCAACGTGATGCGGCTCTTCGTCGCGTTGATCGTGACGGGGCCGTTCTCGCGCGCCGCCGCGACGAGCGCGTCGAACACCGGCCGCATCGCCTCGCGGCCCTCGAAGTGCCGGTCGAGCGGGACCGTCTGGCACGAGTGCGGCATGTTGCGGCCGGTGAATGTCTGGCCGCAGGTTGGGCAGCGCCACATCGCACGTCATCCTCACAGGTGCATGCACGTGATCGTCGACAACAGCGCAGGCGGCGACGCGCGCTTCGCCGCCGACGTCGCCGCCGCCCTGCGCGCCCACGGCCTCGAGGTCGAGGTCCGCGCCCCCGGGCCGTCGGCGATGTTCGACACCGCCGTCCACCTCGTCTCGACCGGCCTCGCGATCCGCGTCTCCGACCGCCCCGACCGCGCCACGCTGACCCAGATCGAGAACGTCGTCCGCACGGCGCTGATCCAGCGCCCGAGCCTGCGCCGCCGCACCCGCAGCGTCCCGGTCCACCTCGGAGACACCGCCCGCGTGCTCGAGTGGATCGACGTGTTCGACTAGGCACGGACGAACTTCTCACGGACCCGATGCAGAGTTGTCGCGATCGCGTGTGGTTGCGGAACACGGCGACGGCTGATCGCGGAGGCGCCCGCGGATGCGGGGCTGCTCGACGACATTGCGGTCATGCGCGGCCAGGCCCAGGCGCCGTGACCGCGATCCTCGACACATCGGTGTTCATCGCCGGGGAACAGGGGCGGGAGCTGGCCCGTCCGCTGCCCGAGGAAGTCAGCGTGTCGGTGGTGACGCTCGCGGAGCTCGAGTTCGGCGTGATTCGCGTCTGAGCGCGCCGGAGGCCCACGCCGCGATCAGGTGCGCCCAGCGGTCGCCGCCGAGGTCGTTGTGGGCGGCGGCGGGGAACACCTCCAGGCGCTTCGGCTCCGGGGCCGCGTGGAAGAGCTCCTCGCCGTGCATGAGCGGCACGATCGGGTCGCGCGCGCCGTGGATGACGAGCAGCGGCGCGCGCAGGCGCGGGATGCGATCGAGGCTCGGGTAGGCCGCGGGGACGAGCGAGCGCGGGACGAACGGATAGTGCACGCGCGCGATGTCGCGGATGCTCGTGAACGGCGACTGCAGGATCAGGCCGGCGGGCGGGTGGGCGAGCGCGAGCTCGAGCGCGACCGCCGCGCCGAGCGACTCGCCGAGGTAGAGCACGCGCGCCGGGTCGACGCCGTCGCACGCCAGCAGCGCCTCGCGGGCGGCGCGGGCGTCGGCGTAGGTCGCCTCCTCGCCGGCGCGGCCCGGACTGCGGCCGTAGCCGCGGTAGTCGAACAGCAGGACGTCGAACCCCGCCGCGGCGAGCAGCGCGGCGTGCGGCGCGCGGTCGCCGATGTTGCCGCCGTTGCCGTGGCAGAACAGCACGTGGCCCAGCCGCTCCGGCGCCGTCGCCGGCACCCACCAGCCGTGCAGCCGGGCATCGCCGATCGCGAGGTCGCGGAACGCCGCCGGCGTGGCGATGATGTCGCGCGCCGGGAAGTACAGGAGCGCGTTGAGGAGGCGGCGCACGGCTATGACGCCGGCCGCGCCGGCGGAACGAAACGAGCGTCTCGCCGCCGGCGCAGCGTCAGGGCGCCGCGGCCGCCTTCGCGGCGCGCAGCGCCGCCTTGTGCGCGCGCTTGCCCGCCTGGTAGGAGGCCAGCGCCTCCGGCGAGTCGACGTCGCCGAGCGTCGGGTGCGCCGGCACGAGCGGCTCCGCCGCGGCCACGCCGAACCGCCGCGCCAGCACGGCGGCGAGCGAGCTCACCTTCATCTCGCCGAAGCCGGGCAGCGCGGTCAGCCGCGCACGCAGCTCCTCGGCCGACTCGGCCTCGCCCCACACCCGGCCCGCGTCGCCGTCGTACACCGCCACGATGTGGGCGGCGAGGTCGCGCACGCGCGTGGCCATCGCGCCGGGGAAGCGGTGGATGGCGGGCCGCTCGCGGAAGATCGGCTCCAGGTCGGCGCCCGCGATCGTCGCCGCGTCGAGCGTCCCGAGCCGCTCCTGCAGCACCAGCGGCCCCGAGAACGCCTTCTGCACCGTCACCTGCTGATCGAGCGCGAACCCGATTAGCAGCGCGATCGGCTCGCGCACGAGCAGCTCGTTGGCGGCGTCGGAGTCGGTGAAGTACAGGCGGTCGGTCATCGCATTGCCTCCAGCGGCGTCGTGGGCTCTCCGGTCGCGCCGCGCTTGCGCCGCGCCACACCGCTGGCGACCGCCGCGTTGGCGACCTCCTCGGCCACCGTCTCGGCGACCCGGCGGTTGAACACGCTCGGGATGATGTAGTCGGCGTGGAGCTCCTCGTCCGGGATCACGCGCGCGATCGCGTGGGCGGCGGCGAGCTTCATCTCCTCGTTGATCGTCTTGGCGCGCACCTCGAGCGCGCCCTTGAACACGCCCGGGAACGCCAGCACGTTGTTGATCTGGTTCGGGTAGTCCGACCGTCCCGTCGCCATGATCGCGACGTCGCCCCGGACCTCCTCGGGCTGCACCTCCGGCACCGGGTTGGCCATCGCGAACACGATCCGGTCGGGCGCCATCGAGCGGACGCCCGCGGCCGTGAACGCTCCCGGTCCCGACAGGCCGAGAACGACGTCGGCGCCCGCCAGCACCTCGTCGGGCGTACCGCGGACGTCGCGGCGGTTCGTCCGGCGCGCCAGGTCGCGCCGGTCGTCGTCGAGGTCGTCGCGGCCCGAGTGCAGCGCGCCCTTGCGGCCGACGACGATGACGTCCCCGACGCCCTGCGCGAGCAGGATGTCCGCGCACGCGACGCCCGCCGCGCCGGCGCCGACGATGACCACGGTCACGTCCTCGGCGCGCTTGCCGACGACGCGCAGCGCGTTGAGCATCGCGGCCAGGACGACGATCGCGGTGCCGTGCTGGTCGTCGTGGAAGACCGGGATGTCGAGCTCCTCGCGCAGGCGGCGCTCGATCTCGAAGCAGCGCGGCGCCGAGATGTCCTCGAGGTTGATGCCCCCGAACGTCGGCGCGGCCGCCTTGACGAACGCGACGATCTCGTCGACGTCCTTGGTGTCGATGCACAGCGGGAACGCGTCGACCCCGGCGAACTCCTTGAACAGCAGCGCCTTGCCCTCCATCACCGGCATTGCCGCGACCGGGCCGATGTCGCCCAGGCCGAGGACCGCGGTGCCGTCGGAGACGACCGCCACGGTGTTGCCGCGGATCGTCAGCGCCCAGCCCTTCGGAGGGTCCTCGTGGATCGCCATGCAGACGCGGCCGACGCCCGGCGTGTACGCCATCGAGAGGTCGTCGCGAGTCTTGAGCGGCAGCTTGGCGTTGACCTCGATCTTGCCGCCCTTGTGCATGAGGAACGTGCGGTCAGAGACGCTGTCCACCTGCACGCCGTCGAGGTCGCGCACCGTCCGCACGACCGCCTCCGCGTGCTCGGAGTCCCCACACGCGACCGTGACGTCGCGGACGACCGTGTCGCGCTCCACCCGCACGAGGTCGATTGCGCCGAGCAGCGCGCCCGAGGCCGCGATCGCGTCGGCCACGCGCGCGAACGCGTCGCCGTGCTGGGGCAGGTGCAGGCGCATCGTGAAGCTGTAGGAGGCTGACGGCTGGAGCGGCATGCGATCAGACTAGATCCTGTAGACCTCGAGCAGCCGCTTCTCGTGCTCGGCGTCGATCCGCGCGATCACCTCGACATACGACTCCAGGCCCGAGCCGCGCAGCTTGGTGGCCAGCAGCTCGTCGACCTGGAAGACGCCCGCCGAGTTGTTCATGTCGATCTCGACGCGGATCGCGCGCTCTGACCCCTGCACGATCCGGACCTCGTCGATCGCTGCCGCCGACAGCGAGTGGATGTTCGGCAGCTGCGTCTCCATCGCCACGCGCGAGCGCCCGTGCTCCATGTCCAGCGCGTCGGCCACGCGCACGATCCCGGCCTCGAGCGTGAGCGGCCGGCCGCCCTTGCGGTGGCCGATGATCGCGTGCAGCGCCTCGGACGCGACGATCGTCCGCTCGGGCTCCCCGTAGACCCCGGCCAGCAGCGTGTCCATGTGGTCGGCGGCGAGGAACAGGCTGAATGCCTCGTGGTCGACCCGGTGGATCGACATCCCGAGGTCGTGCAGCAGGCAACCGAGCGCGATCACCACCTCGGCGTCGTCGGCGCCCAGCTCGTAGTCGAGCTCGATCGAGGACTTCACGTTGCGGCCGCGCAGCAGCCGGAACAGCCGCAGCGCGCCGTTGAGGACGATCTGCAGGTGCACCCACGAGTGGTCGCTCATGCCGAGCCGCTCGGCCGTGACCTGCGCGGCGTGCCAGCGGGCCTTCAGCTGCGGGCTCGCGTTCGCGGCCTCGAGCAGGCCCGCGAGCTTCGGGTTGCGCTCGCTCGGCGCGTGCACGCGCATCGCGGCGACCGCGTCTGCGGGAAAGCGCAGCGGGACCTTGGCCTCGCCGCCGGGTGGGATCTCGCTCACGCCACCATCATGCAGGGAAGCCGCGGACTACGATTGGAGCATGGCCGACAGGCTCACGCTCCGACTCGACGGCTTGCCGCCGGTGCGCCACCGCCCGCCCGAGTTTCTCGACCTGCCCGAGCGCACGACCAAGCCGCGCCGGGCCGGGATCACCCACGTGCTCGACCGTGGGATGTCGCCGCTCGAGCTGGAGTCGCTGCTGCAGACGGCGGGCGAGCACATCGACCTGATCAAGCTCGGCTGGGGCACCGGCTACGTGACCCGCGGCGTCGCCGACAAGGTCGCGATCTGCCGCGAGGCGGGGATCCGCATCTCGCTCGGCGGCACGCTGCTGGAGATCGCGGTCGCGCAGGGCAAGGTGGACGAGTACCTCGAGTGGCTGCGCGAGCTCGGGATCGACCACGTCGAGGTCTCCAACGGCTCGCTGCCGATGTCGCGCGCCGACAAGCGGGCGCTGATCCAGCGGCTGGCCGTCGACTTCACGGTGATCGCCGAGGTCGGCAGCAAGGGCGCGCAGGACGCGGTGACCGAGGAGTGGTGCGACGAGATGCTCGGCGACCTCGCGTCGGGCGCGGCGTGGGTGATCGCCGAGGGGCGCGAGAGCGGCACTGCGGGCCTGTGGGACAGCACGGGCGCGGTCCACGCCGACCTCGTCGACGGGATCCTGCACGCGATCGGCACCGAGACCGTCATCTTCGAGGCGCCGCAGCGTGCCCAGCAGACCTGGCTGCTGCAGCACGTGGGCACGAACGTGAACCTCGGCAACATCGCGCCCGAGGACGTCATCCCGCTCGAGACGTTGCGCCGCGGGCTGCGCTACGAGACGCTCGACCTGCTGCCGAGCGCCGTTCGCCGGTAGCTGAAACCGCCGCGCAAGCGGGTTGTAAGGGCCGGCCGCGACGCTGCGGCCATGCAGATCACCTTCATCGTTGCCCGCACGCTCCTGAAGGAGCGCACGGCGCCGGTCAAGCGCCGTCGTCGCCGCATCCGCCGGCTCTTGCGCCGGTCAGGCGACCAGCGCGACGGCGTCCCCGACCCGGACACGACCGGGCGCGACGACCTCACACCAGACGCCGAACCTGACGTCGTCCTTGCCGCGGAGTTCCGCGAGCGCCTTCAGGGTCGGCGCGTCGTGGCGCCCGCTGTCCGGATCGCGCGTCGTCACCACGCAGCGCGGCACCGGCGCGGTGACGCGCAGTACGGCGTCGCCGGCGGCGAGTTCGCGACCGCCCCAGCCGTGCTCCTCCCAGGCACCGACGCCGTCGATCGTGATGGTCATGCGGAAGCGCCGCGCGTCGGGGACGCCGAGCGCCTCCAGCGACGCCTGCGACATCAGCGTGACCGGGGCGTCGTCGGCGCCGCGGTCGTCGGGACGGCGGTGCAGGAGCCGGACGGGCCGTCCGAGGTGCGCGGACAACGCCGCAGCCAGATCGCCCTCGACAAGCCGCCCGGAGATGCGGCGACCTTCGTAGTTCGCGGTGGCGGCCGGCGCGCCCGGCTCCGGCACCGCGGCCACCTCGCTGCCGTCGGGGAACGCGAGCGCGAGACGGTCGCCGTCCCAGCGGGCGGCCACCTGCAGCAGCGCCGGGGTGCGAGTGGTGAGCAGCAGCGCGTTGTCGGGGTCGACGACGAGGAACGCACGGTCACCGGCCGGCCCGCGGGGGCCGAGGTCGAGCGCTTCGGTTTCTGTTACTCGGAGGCCCTTGACCGGGGCAAGGGTGAGGGAGCGAACTTCGGGCATCGAGAGAGAGCGAGTGTGGGTTTCGTCCCACTGCCACGCTCGCGACGCGCGAGTGGGAAGAAACCCACGCTAGAGGACGGAAACTTCCCAATGCTCGGCGCCGGTGCGGCGATTGGGAAGAAACCCACACGACCGCGGCTACGACCCGGCGAGCACAACGAGCTCCTCTTCGGCGTCCGCGATGCCGGCGCGGCGCTCGGCGATCCAGCCGCGGGCGGCGGAGATCGCGGCGCGGCACTCCTCCAGCATCGCGTCCATCGGCTCGGGCGCCGCGCCACCGCGAACGGTGCGCGTCGCGATCGCCTCCGCCGGGTCCAGAGCGGACGCGTCGAACGTCCCGGCGGCCACCGCCGCGCCGATCTCGCGATACGCCGACCGGTAGTCGAGCCCGCGGTCGAGGCTCAGCGCCTCGGCGGCGTCGGTCGCCATCGCGGCGCTCTCCCGCAGTACGCGCTCCGCGCGCGCGGCGTCGAACGTGAGGCTCTCGGCGACGGCGCCCGCGAGCCGCAGCAGCCGTGCCGCCAGCTCGACCGCGCCCGCCACCTCGCCGTACGCGTACAGCAGGTTGTCGGTCCGGCCCGACGGCGTCCGCTGGGTGGCGAGCACGCCGGTGGCGCGGCCGATCAGCGTGCCCGCGCCGCCGCGCAGCACGACGAGCGCGTAGGGGTTGCGCTTCTGCGGCATCAGCGCGCTGGCGCGGCACAGCTCGTCGCCGATCCGCAGCAGGCCGAACTCGTCGCTGCCGTACTGCTCGACGTCCTCCGCGAACCGGCTTGCGCCGACGGCGGCGATGGCGGCGTGCGACGTGAGGTCGGCGAGCCCGTCGGTCTGCCAGTTCGCGTCGCGCGTATGGGCGATCGGGCGGCCGAAGCCGAGCAGCGCGGCGAGCCGGTCGCGGTCGAGCGCGAAGCGCGAGCCGTTCACGCCGCCGGTTCCCGCCGGGCTGCGGTTGACCCACTCGAAGTCTCCGCGCAGCCGCTCGACGTCGCGCAGCGCCGGATAGGCGAACGACAGCGCCCAGTGCCCGGCAGTGGTCGGCTGCGCCGCCTGCAGGTACGTGTAGTCCGGCATCAGCGTGTCGCGCTCACGAGCGGCGACGTCGGTCAGCGCCGTCGCGAACCGGATCTCCGCCTCGGCGAGCTCCAGGATCCGCCCGCGCAGCGCGATCCGGAACGCGATCCGCCCCGCCTCGCGGCGCGTGCGGCCCGCGTTCAGCCACCCGGCGGCGCTGCCGATCCGCTGCTCGAGCGCCCGCTCGCGTACGTTCACGAGGTCGCCGTAGCGCGGGTCGAGCTCGATCTCCTCATCCATCAGCGCGACCACGGCGCCGAGCAGCGCGCGGCGCGCGGCGTCCGGGATGGCCGCGAGCGCGAGCACGTGCGCGAGGTCGGCCAGCCCGAGCCCGCGCGCGAGCAGCGGCGCGTCCGCGAGCTCGAGCTCGTAGCCCGCCGCGACGAGCTCGGGCGCCGGCCCGCGCGAGATCCGCGCGCCCGCACCGAGATAGCCCGGAGGCGGCTCGCTCACGGCGCCCCCGCGATCGGCCGCTGCGCCGCGCCCGGGTCCGGTGCGGCGCGCGACGCGCCGGCGTCGAGGACGCGGTCCACGAGCTCTCGCGCCGCGCCGAGAGCCGCGTCGGGGCGCAGCAGCGCGTCGAGATCCAGCGACGGGATGTCGGGGTCGCCTTCGAGCGCGTCGCGGAACGGCATCCCGGCCGCCAGGCCGCGCGCGGCCGCGGCGTGGACGAGCTCGTGGGCGCGGCGCGGGCCGACCTGCTCGCCGAGCGCCAGCATCACGGGCTCGGCGAGCACGTAGCCGTCCTGCGCGTCGACGTTCGCGCGCATCCGCTCGGTGTCGACCCGCAGCCCGCCGAGCAGCTCGGCGGCCAGCCGCAACGACACCGCGGCCGCGCCGCACGCGCGGGGGAGCAGCTCCCACTCGGTCTTCCACGAAGCGCCGTCGCGCTCGTGCTCGCCGACCACACCCTCGAGCGCCAGGTCGGCCGACGAGCGCACGACGCGGCCGAGCGTGACGAGATGCTCGGAGCGCTCCGGGTTGTGCTTCTGCGGCATCGTGATGCTGCCGACGACCCCGTCGGCCGGCGCCTCGGCGACCTCGCCGATCTCCGGCCGCTGAAGGTTGGCGATCTCGTTGCCGACCTTCGCGAGCGTCGCCGTGACCAGCGCGAGCAGCGCGACGAACTCGGCCGGGCGATCGCGCGCCGACGTCCACGGGATCTCCGGCACGCCGAGCCCGAGCCGCCCCAGCACCCGGCGCTGCAACTCCAGCCCATCCGAACCCCAGGCCGAGAGCGTGCCGACCGCCCCCGCCAGCTGCCCGACGACCAGTCGCGGCCGCGCCTGCGCGACGCGCTCGCGGTGCCGGCGCACCTCGGCGAGCCACACCGCCGCCTTGTAGCCGAACGTGATCGGCAACCCCGGCTGCCCGTGCGTGCGCCCGAGCATCACGGTGTCGCGATGCTCGGCGGCGAGCCGCGCCAGCGCCGCATCGACCGCGCCGAGGTCGCGCTCGGCGATCTCGAGCATCCGCCGCGCAACCAGGCCCGTCCAGGTGTCGCTGACGTCCTGGACGGTCGCGCCGTAGTAGACCCATTCGCGAGCGTCGCCCGGCAGTTCGCGCTGCAGCACGCGGATCAGCCCGAGCGTCGAGTGCCCCGTCGCGCGCGTCTCGCGTGCCACCGCGGCGAGGTCGACCGGCTCGCGCACACGCGCCGCGATCGCCTCGGCGGCGGCGACCGGGATCACGCCGAGCCCGCCCTGCGCCTGCGCCAGCGCCCCGAGGATCTCGAGCCACATCCGCGTCCGGCCGTCGTCGTCGAACAGCGCGCGCGTTTCGTCGGTCCCCCACAGGTGCCCGTAGACGTTCATGTCACCAGCGCGCGCAGCGCCGCGCGGACCTCCTCCAGGGTCGCGCCCCACGGCACGATCATCGCCTCGCCCGAGCGCTCGATCCCGCGCTCGTGCAGACAGCACTTGACGAGCGTCGCGCCGTCCGGGGAGAGATGCGCGAGCGGGCAGAAGTCGACCCGCACCGCGGGCTCGGCGCCGTACAGCGCGACGTGGATCTGGCGCGAGCGCTCGCAGCCCACGAGCGTCCACTCGCCGAGCTCGGCCGGCGCGGCGTCGAGGAAGTCGCCGTCCAGCCCGCCGCAGCGGCACGGGTACATCCGCCGCCCGGCAATCTCGATCGCGCGCAGGTCGATCGCCGCGAAGTCCAGCTCGACGGGCGGCAGATCCTCGTCGTAGTCGAGCACCTGGCGCGCCATCTCCAGGAGCTTCGGCGGCTCGGGCGGGACGACCTCGAGCACGCGCACGCGGACCGGCGCCGGCTCGACGATGAAGTTGACGTGCTCGTAGCGGCCCTGGACGACGGTCACCCGGGCGCGCGCGACGCGCGCCATCTGCGACGCGTTGCCCGTGTCGACCGCCGGGTCCACCACGAACGCCACCTCCTCGGGCCGCGCGAGCACGCGCAGCTCGCGCACCGGCGCCACGATCGCGTCGCCGACGTCGTGATCGACCTGCACGAGCGCCCGCTCGCAGTCGCGGACCGCGACGATGAACTCGGTCCGGCGGTACACGGGCCGCCCGATCAGCCATGCGCGCAGCGACGCCTCGTCGAGGCCGGGCGCGTCCTGCACGCTCACGCCCCGGTACGGCCGCGCGATGAAGTTCGGCCCGACCTCGATCATCAGGGCGATTGTGCCGACAGCGCCGCGTCGAGCGCCAGCACCGCGTCGCGGAACGGCTCGAGCGGCTGGTGGGCGACGCCGGCCCCGATCTGACCGGCGCCCGAGCGCGCGTGCAGGACACCGGTCGTGATCTGGGGCGTGACCTCGAGCTCGGTCACCAGCCGGGCATCGATGCCGACCGGCGTCCCGCGGCCGGCGATCGCGAAGCGCGTCGACCGCGCGGCGCAGATCTCGCCCATCAGCTCGGTGCGCGCAGTCGCCGCGGCGGCATCGCCGCCGAAGAACGCCGCGACCGCGGGCGCGGCGGCGAGCGCCATCCCGCCGAGCCCCATGCACTCGATCACCGCCGAGTCGCCGATGTCGAGCGCGGCGTCGTCGGCGCCGAACCCCTCGCGCAGCAGCGTGTCCTGCACCGGCGCCGCCGGCGCCGTGAACCAGCGGCCCGGCATGCCGGCGAGCTGCAGCCCCATGTCGGTGCCGTTGCGCGACATCAGCGTCACGACGCTCGACCCCGCCACATCGGACGCGGCCAGCGACGCGCACTTGCATGCCGCCATCGTCAGGTTCAGGAAGAAGTGGTGGTTGCCGGCGACGAAGCGCGCCGCCGCCTCGCCCCCGAGCGCCGCGAACGCGCTCAGCAGGTCGCGCATCAGCAGGTTGCCGGTCGCCTGGCTGCGCATGTGCAGCTCGTCGCCCATGTTCAGTCCCTGGGCGGCGAGGTTGAGCACGTCGACCGGGCCGCGGTGGTCGAGCAGCCGCGCCAGCGTCGGCCCGAGGTCGTCGCGGAAGAAGCGCAGGCGCTCGACCGCCTCGTCGTCGCCGACGCCGAACCACAGCGTCCGGCCCGGGCCCTCGTTGAGGGTGGAGAACGCCCGCACGCCCCCGGCCTCGACGACCCACACCGGCATCGACGGCGAGCACACCCCGGTCATCGGGCCGACGTGGTCGTGCTCGTTCCCCGGCTCGAGCGCAATCTCGCCGCCGCTGAGCCGCCGCTCCGCGTCCGCGCGGTCGGCCGCCCAGCCCTCGAACACCGCCGCCGCGATCAGCGCCCGCCGCTGCGGGTCGCACACGCGCGCCCACTCGATCGGCGGCCCGGAGTGCAGCAGCAGGCCGTCGCGCATCCCCGGCACGACATCGCGCGCCGGCGCGACCGTGACCGCGCACGGCGTCGCGCGCTCGATCCGCGTGACGACCTCGGCGTTGGCGGCGGCGATCCGGTCGCCGTGCTCGCCCCACAGACGGGTCAGCACCGCCAGCGTGTCGGCGTCGCCGCCGGCGGGCGGCCGCCAGTCGACCTCCACGACCGCGGCGCTCTGGTCGCGCAGCGCGTCCGCGAAGATCGACAGCCCGAGCGACACGGCCTCGATGCGGCGCGGCAGCTCCATGGTTCAATGCCCTCCGATGCCGGACCTGCAGGCCCTCGTCGCGGCGGTCCGATCGGCGCCGGGCCTGCTGGGCAAGCGCGACATCAACGTGATCGAGCGGCTCGGCGGGCACATCGACGGCGACGACGCCGCGCTCGTCCCGCACCGCGGGGAGTTCCTCGTCGTCTGCGGCGAGGCGATCTCGCCGCCGTTCCTGCGCGCCGACCCGTTCGGCGCCGGCTCGGCCGCAGTCGTCACGAACGTCTCGGACGTACGGGCGATGGGCGGCCGGCCGCTGGCGCTCGTGGACATGCTCGTGAGCCCCGACCGCGGGCACGCCGAGCGGGTGCTCGACGGGGTCGCCTGGGCCGCCGACCTGCTCGGCGTGCCCGTCGTCGGGGGCCATGTCACGATCGGGGAGGAGCCGGCGCTGTCGGCGTCCTGCACCGGGGTGGCGACGAGGCCACTGCGGGCCGCGGCCGTCCGGCCCGGCGACGTGCTGCTCGCCGCGTTCGCGCTCGACGGCCGGTACATGAGCGAGACGCGGCCGTTCTTCACCGCGCTCCGCGACCGCTCCCGGGAGCAGCTGCGCGACGACGGCGAGGCGCTCGTCGAGGTCGCCGAGCGCGGCCTCTGCCACGCCGCGCGCGACATTTCGATGCCGGGGATCGCCGGCTCGCTGCTCCAGATGATCGAGGGTGCCGGCTGCGGCGCGCTGCTCGACCTCGACCGCCTGCCGCGCCCCGACGGCGCGCCGGTCGAGCGCTGGCTGCTCACGTTCCCGAGCTTCGGCTTCCTGCTCGCCGCGCCGCCCGCGCACGCCGACGCCGCCTGCGCCGTCTTCACGAAGCGCGGGCTCGCCTGTGCCCCGTGCGGCGCGTTCGACGGCAGCGGCGTGCTGCGCCTCGCCGCCGGCGGCGCCGAGGCGCCCGTCTGGGACCTGGCGGGCGCGCCCCTCACGGGGCTGGGACCAGCGGGATCGCCATCGGCTGGTGCATGACCCCGTGGTAGAGCGCCGGCGGCCCGTCGGCGTGCCAGCCGAGATGCTCGAAGAAGCGCACGTTCGGCAGCTGGATCTGCGCGACCATCGTGTGCCCGCCGCGCTCGCCCGCGGTCGCGACCGCGAACCGCACGAGCAGCGCGCCGAGCCGCCGCACGCGCGCCTCCGGCAGGACCGCGAGCCGGTCGCCCTTCCACAGCCCGTCGCCGCCGACCGGGTACAGCCGCACCGCGCCCGCGACGGCGCCGTCGGCGAGGGCGACCACGTGCAGCGTGCCGGGCGTCCAGTCGAGCTCGTCCTTGTCGGTGACCGCGAACAGCGACTGATCGAGCACGAACACGCGCCGGCGCACGGCGAAGTGCGCCTCGAGCTCGTCCGGCGCGTCGGCGAGCCGGCAGACGGCGCTAGCCGTGGTTGGTGACGAGGAGACCGTCACTGCGCTCCCGCTTCGCGAGCCGCTCCCACGCCGACAGGCCCGAGCAGGCCTGGCAACGGGCGCAGCCCGCCTTGGCGTCCAGATGATCGAGGCCGGCGTCGGCGATCATCGCCGACACCTCGCCGTAGATGCGCGCCACGTAATCCGGGTCCGGCGCCGGCGAGTCGGCCATCAGCGTGCCGGGCACGGGGCGCAGCGGCACCACGAACGGGTACACGCCCATCTCGACCGCGCGCCGGCAGCCCTCGACGATCAGCTCCGGCCGCTCGCCCATCCCGAGCAGCACGTACGTCGTCACGCTGCCGCGGCCGAACACCTCGACCGCCCGCTCCCAGCAGGCGAAGTAGCCCTCGATCCCGCACTGCGCCTTGCCCGCCGCCACGCGCGCGAGCACGTCGGGGTCGAACGTCTCGGCGTGGATGCCGACCGCGTCGACGCCGGCGCGCTGCACCTCGTCGAGCACGCGCAGGTCGTCCGGCGGCTCGAACTGCACCTGGATCGGGAGCCCGCACGCCTCCTTGATCGCGTGCGCGCAGCGGCTGATGTAGATCGCGCCGCGGTCGCGCCGGTTCAGCGAGCCGGTCGTCAGCGTCACGTCGACCGCGTGGTCGTGGTCGCGCGCCGCCGTACACACCTCGGCGAGCTGGGCGGGCGTCTTGACCGGGATCGTCTGCTCGCCGCGCGTGAGCTCGATGCCGCAGAAGCCGCACTGCTCGTGCGTGCCCCAGTAGATGCACTTCTGGACGACGGTCGAGGCGATCGAGTCCAGATGCAGGAGCGCGATCTTCCAGTACGGCACGCCGTCGGCCGTCTGCATGTCGTAGATCTTCGGGCGGCGCGGGACGGTCACCGGTGCGACGAACTCGTCGTCGCGGAACAGCTGCGCCTTGCGGCCGGTCTTGCGCAGCGTGTACGGCGAGGCGTCCACGAAGTCGGCGTGCGCCGGCACGGTCAGCGGCAGCCCGCGCACCCACAGGAACAGCGCGTCGCTCGGCCCGGCGCCGCCGCGGCGCGTGGGCGCGGCGTCGGCGTCCTCCTCGACGACGCGGACGCCGAGGGACTGCAGCTCGACGAGCAGCCGGCGGTCGTCGAGCTGCTCAAGCATGGGTCCCGAACGCCTCCTCGTAGTTCTGCCAGAACACCCGGTCCTTGAGCTCCTGGGAGATGTTGCGGATGCCGTTGAGCTTCCAGTACTCGCTGTCGAAGTCCGACCACGGCTCGTCGGACCCGAAGAACACGCGGTCGCCGCCGACGCCCTGCTTCTCGATCTCGGTCAGCAGCCAGCGGGCACCGAACCCGACCGCCCACGACGTGTCGGTGTAGACCTTGTAGCCGTCGCGCACCCACTGCAGGAACTTCGGGACGAGCTTGATGTGGCCGGACACGCCGCCGCCGAAGTGCACGAGGTAGATCTTGCAGCGCTTGCCGTACTTCTCGACGAGCGGGATGAAGTTGTTGATGTCCGAGTTGCCGCCCGG
>DASSUW010000089.1:0-15058 GCA_035706585.1 Solirubrobacteraceae bacterium
CCCGTGCCCGCCGACCCGGGCCACCGGCCGAAGGTGGGCGACCACCTGCTCGTCGCCGCGGCACGTGACGATCTCGGCCCGGTGATCGCGCAGATCGCCGGCTTCACGACGAAGATCCGCGACGTCGTCGTATTCGGAGCCGGCCGCGTCGGGCTGCCGCTGGCCCGGCGGCTGGAGGCCAAGGACCGCTTCAGCATCACGCTGATGGAGCGCGACGCCGAGCGCGCGCGGTTCGTCGCCGAGCAGCTGCCGCGCACGACGGTGCTGCACGAAGAAGGGATCGCCAAGGACGTCCTGCTGGCGCAGGGCGTGGACCGGGTCGGCGTGTTCGCCGCGTGCGCCGGCGACGACCGCGCGAACCTGCTCGCCGCGCTCCATGCCAAGCAGCTCGGCGCCGGCCTGTGCCTCGCCGTCGTCTCGCGCGAGGAGTACATGCCGCTCGTCGACGCACTGGAGATCGACGCCGCGTTCTCGCCGCGCCTGGTCACCGCGGAGGCGATCCTGCGCTCGGTACGGGGAGAGAACGTCCACGCGATGCACCTGCTCTGGGGCGGCGCGGAGATCCTCGAGGTGTCCGTGGAAGGCGGCTGCCTGGCCGAGGGCAGGACGATCGACGCCACGCGCACGATGGCCCGTACGCGGCCCGTCGCGCTCGTGCGCGACGGACGCGTCCTGATGCCGGAGGACGACCTGCGGATCCGGGGCGGTGACCGGATGCTGGTCTTCAACACCCGTCAGGGCGTCGCTGACGTCCGCCGCGTCTTCGGCGCCGCGTGAGGCGCCTCCTGCCCAGGATCGGCCCGCGGCTCAACTGGGCGCTGATCGTCGCCGTCGCCGCCGGCGTGCTCGGCACCGTCGGCATCGGCCTGCTCGTCTGCTTCGCGACCGCCCTTGTCGGCCGCGGCGGGGAGGCGGTCGCGTTCGGCGTCCCGGGCCTGGTCGCGCTGGGCGCCGGAGCCGCCGGCCTGTGGTGGGCGCGCCGTCTTGGCCCGGTCCCGCTGCGGCCGCGCGACGGCTTTGTCGCCGTGACGCTCGCGTGGGTGATCGCCGCCGCCGCGGGCGCGGTGCCGCTGCTCATCGCGGAGACGCACGGCCGCCCGCTCGACGCGCTGTTCGAGAGCATGGCCGGCTTCACGACGAACGGCGCGACGCTGCTCAGCGACGTCGAGTCCGAGCCGGACGCGGTCGTTCTCTGGCGGTCGATCATGCAGTGGCTCGGCGGCGTCGGCATCGTCGTGCTCGTCGTCGCGATCGCCCCGGCCACGGGCCTCGCGACCCAGCGCGTGTTCCACGCGGAGACGACCGGCATCACGGCCGAGCGGCTGACGCCGCGGATCGCCGAGACCGCCAAGATCATCTCCGCCATCTATGCGGCGCTGACGGCGCTCGCGCTGGTCGCGTTCTGGGCGGCCGGCATGTCGCTGTGGGACGCGCTCAACCACGCGCTGACGACCGTGGCGACCGGCGGGTTCTCGACGCGGTCGGGATCGCTCGGCGCGTTCGACTCGCTGCCGATCGAGCTCGTCGCGATCGTGTTCATGGTCGCCGGCGGGGTCAACTTCGCGTTCTACTGGCGCGCGCTGCACGGTCCGCGCATCTGGCCGCAGGCCGCCGAGGTGCGCGCGTACCTTGTGATCCTCGTCGGCGCGTCGGTGTTCGTCACCGCCAGCCTCGTGATCGCGGGCGACGTCGGCGGCTTCTGGGAGAGCCTGCGGGCCGGCGCGTTCTCGGCGACGTCGATCGTCACGAGCACCGGGTTCGTGACGGACGACTTCGACCGCTTCAACGACTTCGCGCGCGTCGTGCTCCTGCTGCTGATGTTCGTCGGCGGCTGCGCCGGCTCGACCGCAGGCGGGATGAAGGTGATCCGCGTGCTGCTGCTGGCCAAGACGGCCGTCCACGAGGTCCAGCGCCAGCTGCGGCCGACCGCGGTCCAGGTGCTGCGCACGCGCGGACGCGTGTATTCGGAGGAGATCCGCCGCGGGGTGCTCGGATTCTTCTTCATCTACGTGACGGTCACCGTCATCGGCGCGCTCGCGCTGCTGGCCAGCGGTCTCGACCTGGTCAGCGGCGTCTCGGGCGCGATCGCGACGGTGAACATCGTCGGCCTCGCCATCGGCCCGCTGGGGCCGACCGAGAACTACGCCATCGTGTCCGACGGCGGCCGCGCGGTGCTCTGCGTGCTGATGCTCGTCGGGCGGCTCGAGGTGTTCACGGTGCTCGTGCTGTTCACGCCTGCGTTCTGGCGGCCGAGTGTCGCCTGACGCGCTCCTAGAATCGGCCACGGATGGCAAGACGCCGACTTGAGGGCCTCGAGCGCGTCCTCGGGGTCAACGCGCTGTTCTCGACCGCCTACGGCAACGTGGGCTCGTCGATCTACTACGCCCTCGGGCTCGTGGCGTCGTTCGCCCTCGGCCTCACGCCGGTCGTCTTCGTCATCACCGGCATCTTCTTCTTCTGCACCGCCGCGACGTACGCCGAGGCGACCGCGATGTACCCCGAGGCGGGCGGCTCGTCGAGCTTCGCCCGGCGCGCGTTCAACGAGCTCGTCTCGTTCTTCGCCGCGTGGGCGCAGATGCTCAACTACATCATCACCGTCGCGATCTCGGCGTTCTTCGTGCCCCACTACATCGGCGGGCTGTTCTGGGAGCCGCTGCGCTCCGGGCCTGCCGACGTGATCTTCGGCGCGGGCGTGATCGCGGTGCTGGTGGCCATCAACGTCATCGGCGTCAAGGAGTCGGCGGGGGTGAACGTGCTGCTCGCCGTCATCGACTTCTTCACCCAGCTGCTGCTCGTCCTCGTCGGCGCCGTGCTGGTGCTCTCGCCGGACACGCTCGTCAACAACGTCCACTTCGGCGTCGCACCGAGCTGGAAGGACTTCGTGCTCGCGATCCCGATCGGGATGATCGCCTACACCGGGATCGAGACGATCTCCAACATGGCCGAGGAGGCACGGGACGAGCGGAACACGATCCCGGCCGCCATCAACCGCGTCCGCCTCGCCGTCTACGCGATCTACTTCACGCTCCCGGCGATCGCGCTGTCGGCGCTGCCGGTCACGTTCAACAGCGTGACCGGCCAGTACCAGACGCTGCTCGGCCTCCCCGAGGAAGAGGGCGGCTTCGCGGGCGACCCGATCCTCGGCGTCGTCAAGCACCTGGACCTCGGCCCGCTCCAGGGCGCGAGCGAGCTCTACGTGGGTCTGCTCGCGGCGACGATCCTGTTCATCGCCACCAACGCCGCCCTGATCGGCGTCTCCCGGCTCGTGTACTCGATGGGCATCCACCGCCAGGTGCCCGACGGCCTGCGGCAGCTGCACCCGCGCTTCCGCACGCCGTGGGTCGGGATCATCGTCTTCGGGGGCGCCGCGATCCTCACGCTGCTGCCGGGGGAGGAGGAGTTCCTCGGCTACATGTACGCGTTCGGCGCGATGCTCTCGTTCACGATCGCGCATGTCGCGCTCATGCGGCTGCGGGCGACCCAGCCCGACGCCGAGCGCCCGTACCGCGGGCCGGGCAACGTGCGCGTGCGCGGCTACGACCTGCCTCTCTTCGCGGTCTTCGGCGGCCTCGGCACGGCGATCGCGTTCATCGTCACGGCCGTTCTGCATCCCGTCGTGGCCGCCGCCGGCTTCGGCTGGCTCGCGGCGGGCATGCTCATCTACGTCGCGTTCCGCCGCGGCCAGGGCCTGGACATCGTCTCGACGCACAAGGTCGCGATCCCGCAGCCCGTGGTGGACCACGAGGCCGAGTACGACTCGGTGCTGGTCCCGCTGCTGGACGGCCACTACGACGAGCGCGTGGTGGCGACCGCTGTGCGGCTGGCGGCGAGCCGCCGGCACGGCATCCACGTCCTGTCGCTCGTCACGGTTCCGAACGCGCTGGCGATCGACGCGCGGATGCCCGAGGAGGAGGCGGCCGCCGACACGCTGGTCGAGCAGGCGCGGATCCAGGGCGGGCGCCGCGTCTCCGGGCACGTCGAGAAGATCCGCGCCGGCCAGGCGGGCAGGCGGATCGTGGAGGAGGCGACGGACATGCGCGCGTCGGCGATCGTGATGCCGCTGCCGCGGCGCGTCGACGGCGGCTCGCTGTTCGGCAAGACGCTCGAGACCGTGCTCGGCGAGCGCCCGTGCCGCGTCATCATCGAGTCGGCGCCGAGCCCGCAACGGGCCGCGCGGAGCGCCGAGCTGCAGCGGGCGGGCCTGCCGTGAGCGCCGCCACCCAGGTCCTGTCGGCGCTGATGGTGCTGATCGGCATCGCGATCCTCGTGCGGACGCTCGCCGCCGGCGGCGGCGCGACCGCGATCGGCATCCTGTTGGGCGTGCTGTTCATGGCCGCGGGCGCCGGGCGCCTGTACGCGGAGCGGCGCCGGTGAAGCCGCTCGGCAAGTCGGTCGGCGCGCCGGCGCTGTTCGGGATCGTCCAGGGGTTCGTCGCGGCGTCGGTGTACTTCGCCGTCGGGCTCGTCGCCGAGCGCGCGCTCGGGTTCACCTGGCTGGTGTTCCTCGCCGGCGCGCTCGTCTTCGCACTCGTCGTGCCGTCGTACGTGGAGGGCGCCTCGCTGCACCAGGAGCGCGGCGGCGCGACCGTGATCGCGCGCTTCGCGTTCAACGAGCTGATCAGCTTCATCGCCGGCTGGGCGATCTGCCTGGAGTACCTGATCCTGATCGCGATCTGCGCGTTCGGCACGACCGACTACGCCGGCGTGTTCTGGAGCGAGTTCGACAGCGGCGCGGCGCAGTTCCTGCTCGCCGCCGCGCTGGTGGTCTTCGTCGCGGTCCGCAATGTCACGCGCTCGGGCGCGCCGCGCTACGACCGCGCGCTCCTGCTCATCCTCGGCGACCTGGCGCTGCAGCTGGTGATCGTCGCGTTCGGGCTCGCGTTCGTCTTCGATCCCGACGTGATCGGCGACCCGGCGATGATCGCCGGGACGCCGTCGCTGGAGGATCTCGTCTTCGTGTTCCCGCTCGTGCTGGTGGCGTTCAGCGGCCTCGACGCGTCATCGGGACTCGCCGGGCAGGTGCCGATCGGCCGCCGCGGCCTGCGCCGGCTGCTGCACGTGCGGATGCTGGCGGCGATCGTGCCGTACGTCGGCATCGCCCTGGTGGCGTCGACGGCGCTCCCGGACGAGCCGACCGGGACGTGGCTGGAGGCCCCGATGCTCGGGGTCGTCGACGCGTTCACGCAGGACTGGTTGCGCGAGCCGCTGCGCTACCTCGTCGCGGTCTCGGCGATCGCGATCCTCGCCGCCGCGTGCAGCGCGGCGATGCTCGGGGTGTCGCGCCTGGGGTACTCGCTCGCGGTCAACCGGCAGCTGCCGTCGCGCGTCGGCTACCTGCACCCGAAGTGGTCCACGCCGGTCGTCATCATCACCATCGGCACGCTCGCGGCGATCCTGCTGCTGGTGACCGAGGATCTCGAGTTCCTCCTCGGCATCTCTGCGTTCGGCGCGACCGCGGCGTTCACGATCGTCTGCCTGTCGGTCTGCCGGCTGCGCTACCGCGAGCCCGGGCGCGACCGGCCGTATCGGATGCCGCTCAACGTCCGCATCGGCGGCGGCGAGCTGCCGGTGCCGGCCGCCCTCGGGTTCGTGCTGTCGGGCGCCGCGTTCGTGGCGGTCATGGCGTACCACGACGGCGCGCGCTGGGTCGGCCTCGGCTGGATGGGGTTCGGGCTGCTCGTGTACGTCTTCTACCGCGTCTCGGAAGGCAAGCCGCTGCTCAAGCGGGTCACGGTGCCCGAGAGCGTGCTCACCCGGCAGCGGATGGACGCCCGCTACGGCTCGATCCTCGTGCCGATCTCGGGCGACTCGATCGACGACGACATCGTGCAGACTGCCGGTCGCCTCGCCGCCGAGGAGAACGAGGATCTCGGGGAGGGCGGCGCCGTGATCGAGGCGCTCTGGGTGTTCGAGGTCCCGATGGCCCAGCCGCTGGACACGCCGGTGCCGGACGCCGAGCTCAAGCGCGCCCGCAAGGCGCTCGCGCGCGCCAAGGCGGTCGGCGAGGAGTACGAGGGCGTCGAGGTCGCGACCGCCGTGGTCCGCGCGCGGCGCACGGGAGAGGCGATCGTGCGCGAGGCCAGGCGCCGCGGCGTCGAGGCGATCGTGCTCGCCGCCGAGGAGCCCACCCGGCTGCGGGGCGGTGTCCTCTACGGCGGCATGCAGGGGCTGCGCGACACGTTCGTCGGCGAGACGACGCGGTACGTCGTCAACAAGGCGCCGTGCCGGGTGATCCTGACCGCGCCGCCCGCGCAGGGCCATGACCCGACGCACCCGTCGGACGGGAGGACGGCGCTTCCGGCGGGCCATGCCCCGGTCCCTGCCGACTAGTATCAGCGGCCGTGTTCGTCCTCGTTGTGGGAGCGGGCCGGGTGGGATCGTCGGTCGCCACCTCGGCGCTGCGCGCCGGCCATACCGTCTCGGTCCTCGACGAGGACCCGCTGTCGCACGAGCGGCTCGACGTCGAGCTCGGCCAGTCCTGGGAGGAGGCCGGCGGGCGCTTCACGATCGGCACCGCGCTCGAGCTCGACGCGCTGATCGAGGCGGGCATCGACGAGGCGCAGGTCTTCATCGCCTCCACGAACGGCGACAACACGAACCTCGTGGTCGCGCAGATCGCGCAGCGGCGGTTCGACGTCCCGCGCGTGATCGCGCGCGTGCTCGATCCGCGGCGCGCCGCCTGGTACGCCGAGCAGGGCGTGCAGACGATCTGTCCGACCCAGATCGCGATCGAGCAGCTCGAGCAGGCGGCGCTGGCGGATACGTGATGCCGGGCCTGTACGTGATCATCGCCGGCGCGGGCAAGGTCGGCTGGAACCTCGCCAGGGAGCTGATCGAGAAGGGCCACGAGGTCACGGTCCTCGAGCAGGACCGGCGCCGCTACCTGACCGTCGAGCAGGAGCTCGAGCACGCCGTGCAGTACGGTGACGCGACAGAGCTGTGGGTGCTCGAGCGCGCCGGGATCCAACGAGCCGACCTCGTCGTGGCCGTCACCGGCGACGACGAGGACAACCTGCTGATCTGCCAGGTCGCCAAGGAGAAGTACCTGTGCGAGCGGATCATCGCCCGCGTCAACAACCCGCGGAACCTCGAGCACTTCAAGCTGATGGGCATCCAGCCCGCGGTGTCGGCGACCGACCTGATCCTGCGCCTGATCGAGCACGAGGTGCCGCGCTACGGCCTCGTGCACCTGCTCGACCTGCCGGAGGAGCGGCTGGAGATCATCGAGCTCGTGGTGGCCGACGGCGCACCGGCCGCCGGACGCCGGGTGGCGGAGATGGCGCTGCCCGACGGCGCGCTCGTGATCTCGGTGCTGCGCAACGGCAGCGGCTTCGTGCCGAAGGCGGACACGGTCGTCGAGGCGGGCGACGAGGTCCTGGTCGTGCTCGATCCCGGGCTCGAGCAGGACATCACGCGCGAGTTCGTCGGGGACGGCACCGGTGAGTGACGTCGACGTCCTGATCGCCGGTGCCGGCGCCGCCGGATCGGCGTGCGCCGAGGCGCTGCGCGACAACGGCTACAGCGGCTCGATCCTGCTGGCCGGCCGCGATGTCGACCCGCCGTACGAGCGCCCGTACTGCTCCAAGTCGTACCTGCGGGGCCAGATGGAGCGCGCCGAGACCTACGTGCCGGTGCCGGACGAGCTCGACCTGCGGATCCGGACCAGCGTGATGAAGCTCGATCCCGGCGCCCGGACCGCGAAGCTCTCGAGCGGCGACGAGCTGTCGTTCGAGCACGCGGTGCTGGCCACCGGCGCGAACGTGCGGCGGCTGCGCGTGGACGGCTGCGACCTCGACGGCATCCACTACCTGCGCACGCTCGGCAACTCGGATTCGATTCGCGAGGACGCTGCCGATGCCGAGAGCGTCGTCCTGATCGGCGGCTCGTACATCGCCTGCGAGGTGGCGGCGTCGCTGACCGCCGAGGGCAAGCGCTGCACGCTCGTGATGCCCGAGCAGGGCCCGCTGTCGCTCGGGTTCGGCCCGACGGCCGCCGCGTTCTTCCAGGGCGTGCTGCGCGAGCACGGCATCGATTGGGTGGCGGGCGACGGGCTCGGGCGCTTCGAGGGCGCCGACGGGCGCGTGCGACGCGTCGTCACCGAGTCCGGGCGCGAGCTGGCCGCCGACGTCGTCGTGATGGGCACCGGCGTCGTGCCGGACGTGATGCTCGCCCGCTCGGCCGGGCTGGAGCTGGCGGAGAGCGGCGGGATCCTGTGCTCGGCGACGCTCGCGACGTCCGCCGACCGCGTGTGGGCGGCCGGCGACGCGTGCTCCTACGACTCGATGATCCACGGCCGCCGGCTGCGGATCGAGCACTGGGAGGTGGCGCGCGCGCAGGGTGCGGCGGTGGCGCACGCGATCCTCGGCGAGGAGCGCCCGTACGACGAGATCCCGTACTTCTGGTCGGACCTCGCGGACTGGTGCACGCTCGAGTACGTCGGCCCGGCGGACAGCTGGGACCGCGAGGAGATCCGCGGCTCGGTCGACGACGGAGTGTTCTCGATCTTCTATCTCGAGGGCGAGCGGCTCGTGGCGGCGCTCACCGTCGGACGGTCCGAGGACCTCGACCGCGCGCGCGAGCTGATGGCGGTCGACCGGCCGGTCGGCCCGGACGACTTCTAGCGCGACGCGGCGCGCGAGCGGAGCGGCTCGCCGGTCTCGAGCGCGCGCGGCTCGGGAGGCTGGCCGTGCAGGATCCAGCCGCCGTCCGCGCGGCGCTCGATGTCGCCGCGGGCGATCAGCTGCCCGAGCGCCGTGGTGACCGACGGGCGGCGGGCGCCGACCATGCCGGCCAGCGTGCGATGCGGAAGCCGCAGGTTCACGAGCACGCCGTCCGGCACCACGCGGCCCCAGCGCTCGGCCAGACACCACAGGAGCGCGAGCAGGCGGTCGTCGACGCGCGTGAGGTGGCCGATCGCCTGCATGATCACCAGCCGCTCGGCGCGGCGGGCCGCGCGCTCGACGAGCTGAGCGAAGATCTCCGGCCACTGGGCGGCGCGCACGGCCAGCGCGTGGTCGATCACCGCCACGCGGGCGTTGGTGAGCGCGCTCCAGCGCAGGCTGCGCGGGAGCAGCACCTCGGCGTCGCGGTCCTCCCAGGCGCGCAGCAGGTCACCGGGACCGAGCAGTTCGGCCGACGGATGGTCGCCGACCGTCGCCTCGCGGACCAGCAGCCCGTCGAGCACGAGCAGGCCGATCGGGTTGCTGCCGCCCATCAGCGTGCGGCCGGGGCTCCAGGGGCCGCGCGGGATGTCCACCGCACGCGCCAGCAGCCGCGGCGACATCTCGCGGACGCGGCGTGGGTCGAGGCCCCGGGCGAGCTCCGGGTCCGCCTCCAGTAGCTGTATCGATCCGTTCCCGCCCTCTCGCATCCGCCCGCACCAAGGTAGCGCGGCGTGCGCTGGAGGGAAGACGGACCGCCTATACTGGGCGCCGCCCATTGCGGGGTGGTGTAATTGGCAGCACGCCAGATTCTGGCTCTGGTAGTTGGGGTTCGAGTCCCTGCCCCGCAGCTTCAACGTGCGCGCACGACTCCTCACCCTGACCGCTGCTCTGCTCCTCGCCGCCGGCGTCGCCGCCTGCGGTGACGACAGCTCGTCCGACGGCGAGACGGCGGCCACGCCGGCTCCGACCGAGGCCCCGGCCGCGCCGAACACCGACGCGATCGCCGCGGGCATCACCGAGAACACCAAGAAGGAGCCGAAGATCGTCACGCCCGAGGGCGCCCCGCCCACGGAGCTGATCACCAAGGACATCGTCAAGGGCAAGGGCCCGAAGGCGAAGGCCGGCGATCAGCTGACGATGCAGTACGTCGGCTACTCGTGGTCGAACGGCCAGAAGTTCGACGCCTCGTGGGACCGCGGCCAGCCGTTCAAGTTCCAGCTCGGCGCCGGCATGGTCATCCCCGGCTGGGACCAGGGCCTCGTCGGCATGCGCAAGGGCGGCCGCCGGCTGCTCGTCATCCCGCCCGATCTCGGCTACGGCGAGGCGGGCGCGGGCGGCGTGATCGGGCCCAACGAGACGCTGATCTTCGCCGTCGATCTCAAGAAGATCAACTAAGCATCCTCTCTCGGCGGCCTCGGCCGGCCCGGCCAACTGCGGCTGGGTAGGGCGGCTGGGGTGCCGGCCGCGCCGCGTGTCTCCAATCGTCTGGCGCTTTTTCACCGTATAGGGGGGTAAAGGCGCCAGTGGCGAGTTTTCGCCCCCTCTCGGGCCGCCCCTCGATGCCGCAGCTGAAGTTCAGACCGCGGCGGCCTGCTCGGCCCAGTCGCGGTACAGGCGCCAGTACGCGCCCTCGGCGGCGAGCAGCTCGTCGTGCGTGCCCTGCTCGACGATCCGGCCGTGGTCGAGCACGACGATGCGGCCGGCGGTGCGGATCGTCGACAGCCGGTGGGCGATCACGATCGCGGTGCGGCCCGCGAGCAGCCGCCGGAGGCCGGCCTCGATCCGGCCCTCGGTGTGGATGTCGACGTTCGCGGTCGCCTCGTCGAGGACGAGGATGCGCGGGTCGGCGATCAGCGCGCGGGCGAACGCGACGAGCTGGCGCTGGCCGGCCGAGAGCTGGATGCCGCGCTCGCCGACCTCCGTCTCGTAGCCGTCGGGCAGCTCGCCGATGAACTCGTCGGCGCCGACGGCCCGCGCGGCCGCCTGCACCTCCTCGGGCGTGGCGTCCGGCCGCCCGAACGCGATGTTCTCGCCGATCGTGCCGCTGAACAGGAACGCCTCCTGCGGCACGATCCCCATCTGCGAGCGCAGCGAGTGCACGGCGACGTCGCGCAGGTCCACGCCGTCGACCAGCACGCGCCCCGCGGTGGGGTCGTAGAAGCGCGCGACGAGCTTGGCGAACGTCGACTTGCCGGCGCCGGTCGCGCCGACGAGCGCGACCGTCTGGCCCGGCGGCACGTGCAGGTCCACGTCGGTCAACGCGTCGCCGGACCCGTACGAGAACGTGACGTGCTCGAAGTCGATCTCGCCGCGGATGCGGTCGAGCTGCACGGCATCCTCCCGGTCGCTCAGGTCCGGCTCCTCGTCGAGCAGCTCGAAGATCTTGTCGAGCGCCGCCATCCCCGCCTGGTAGGTCGTGTAGAACTGCGACAGCGACTGGATCGGGTCGAAGAAGTTGTTCAGCGCGGCGATGAACGCGACCAGCACGCCGACCGTGACGTCGCCGTTGATCGCCTGGATGCCGCCGTACAGCAGGATCCCCGCGGTCGCGAGCGCCGACAGCAGCTCGACGCCCGGGAAGTACGCCGCGTTCAGGTAGACCGTCTTCATGTTCGCGTCGTAGTTGTCCTCGTTGAGCTCGTTGAAGCGGTCGAGGTGGCGGCGCTCCTGCGCGAACGTGCGGACGACCCGGATGCCGGAGAGGCTCTCCTGCAGGTAGGCGGTGATCAGCGCGACCTTCTCGCGCGTGGCGCGGTACGCGTTGGCGGACACGATCCGGAACGTCAGCGAGCCGAACGCGAGCAGGGGGAAGACGAGGAACGTCAGCAGGGCCAGCTCGAGGTCGAGCGCTACGAGGATCACCGCCGTGCCGATCAGCGTCAGCGTCGAGCCGAACAGCGTCACGACGCCGTCGGAGACCAGCTGGTCGAGTGCCTGCACGTCGTTGGTCAGCCGCGAGATGATCACGCCCGCCTGGCGGCGCGAGTAGAACCCGACCGACAGCGTCTGCAGGTGCGCGAACAGCTGCAGGCGCAGGTCCTGCAGTACGCGCTGGCCGACCCAGCCGACGAGGTACGTCTGCACGTAGGTCGCGGCCCAGTACACGAGCGCGCTGACGAGGAACGCGATCACGACCAGCGTCAGCGTCTGGGTATCGCCGGGGACGATCCCCTCGTCGATCGCCAGCTTGGCCAGCGGCGGTGGGGCGAGCGCAGCCGCGGTGCCCACCAGCAGCGACACGAACATCACGGTCGTGCGGGCGCGGTACGGCCGCAGCAGCACGAGCAGGCCGCGCAGCTTGCGGCCGCGGCCGCCGGTCGCGCGCCAGCGGCGCACGATCTCGTCGCGCCGGCGCACGGGGGAGAGGTCCTGCGGCGCGCTCACAGGCCCGCGATCTGCTCCTGCGGCTTGCGGGTGAGGAACACCTGGTCGGGGAGGCCCTTCGCCGCGATCTCGGCGTACAGCTCGCTGCGCTCGAGCAGCTGGCCGTGCGTGCCGCGGGCGACGATCGTGCCGCCCTCGAGCACGACGATGTCGTCGGCCAGCGCGATCGTCGACAGCCGGTGGGCGATCACGAACGTCGTCCGGCCCGCCATCACCTCGCGCAGCGCGATCTTGATCGCTTGCTCGGTCGACGCGTCGACCGAGCTCGTCGCGTCGTCGAGCACGAGGATCCGCGGGTCGGCCAGCAGGGCGCGCGCGATCGCCAGCCGCTGGCGCTGGCCGCCGGACAGCGTCAGCCCGCGCTCGCCCACGCGCGTCTCGTAGCCCTCCGGCAGCTCCGCGATGAAGCCGGCCGCCTGCGCGCGCTCGGCCGCCTGCTCGACCTCGTCGCGCGAGGCGTCCGGCCGCCCGTAGGCGATGTTCTCCGCGACCGAGGCAGAGAACAGGAACGGGTCGTCGTCGACGACGGCGATCGAGCCCCGCAGCGACGCGAGGTCGACCTCGCGGACGTCCGCGCCGTCGATCACCACGGCGCCCTCGGTGACGTCGTAGAGCCGGCCGAGCAGCTGCACGAGCGTGCTCTTGCCCGACCCGGTCGCGCCGACGAGCGCCACCGTCGTCCCCGCCTCGACCGTCAGGTCGATGTCGCGCAGCGCCGGCGCGCTCGTGCCTTCGTAGCCGAAGCGCACGCCGCGCAGCTCCACGCGGCCGCGCCCGGGCGGCAGCGGCGGCGCGCCGGCCGGCGTGACGATGCTCGGCTCGCGGTCCAGCAGCTCGAACATGCGCGCCCCGGAGGCGGTCGCCCGCTGGGCGAGCCCGAGCACCGTGCCGAGCTGGCGCATCGGGGCGATCAGCATCAGCAGGTACGCGTAGAACGCCGTGAAGTCACCGAGCGACAGCGTCCCGGCGACGACCTGGCGGCCGCCGACCAGCAGGATCACGGCGAGCCCGAGGTTCGGCAGGAAGCCGATGAACGGGTTGTAGAACGCCCGCAGTCGCGTCGACAGCATCGACTGGTCGAACACGCGCGTGACGCTGCGGCCGAACCGGTCGAGCTGGCGTTCCTCGGCCGCGAACGCCTTCACCACGCGCACGCCGGACACGTTCTCCTCGACGTCGGCGGTCAGCTCGGCGATCCGCTGCTGGACCTCCTGCAGCGCCGGCCGCGACCGCCGCCCGTAGCGGCCGGCGATGAAGACGACGAGCGGCACCGGAGCCAGCGCGAGCAGCGCGAGCCCCGGCTGGAGCAGCAGCATCGCCACCGCCGCCAGCACGATCGTGAGCGCGCTCTGGGAGATGAACACGAGCCCGTAGCCGAGGAAGAACCGCACCGCCTGCAGGTCGACCGTCGCGCGCGACATGAGCTGGCCGGTCTGCTGGCGGGCGAAGAAGCCCAGCTCGAGCGCCTGCAGGTGCGCGTACAGCAGGTTGCGCAGGTCGAGCTCGACGCCGAGCGAGACGCGCCCCGAGACGAGCCGGCGCGCGACCGAGAGCGTCACGCGCCCGAGCGCGGCCGCCACCACGAGGCCCGCGTAGAGCTTCACGTCGCCGCGGTCCGAGCGGGCCACGGCGTCGATGCCCTTGCCGGTCAGCCACGGGATCGCGACGGTCGCAACCATCGCCAGCCCGGCGAGGCCGAGCGACAACAGCGTGCCCGTTCGATACGGCCGCAGGAATCCGAGAAGTCTCCAGAACGTGCTCACAGCCCTGGACACGATACGCAGGGCAGTGTGCGAGACTCGCGCACCGGATGTCCGACGCGATCTCCCTTCGCAACCGGTTCGCGATGGTCAAGGGCGCCTGGGACGAGAATCTCAGGGGCGTCCCGTTCCCCTCGCTGGGCGAGGGGACGGCCGAGCAGAAGATCGAGCGCCTGGAGCTGGCGCTGGTCGACGGGATGCGCGATCGCGCCACGCCCGAGACGGCCGAGCAGATCGCCGACGCGATGTGGGGGCTCGTCCACAGCCGCGAGGACAGCGACCCGGTCAAGCAGCGCGTGACGCAGCACCACGAGGAGCTGGCGCGCCTCGGTCACCGCGGAATCCGATGATCAAGTGATCCCGCCCACCCTCTGCGACAGCTGCGCGCACCAGAAGCTCGTCCACAACACCCGCGGCTCGACGTTCTCGATGTGCCTGCGCCACGGCGACGAGCCCGAGCGGTTCCCGAAGTACCCGCGAATGCCGGTGATCGCGTGCGCGGGCTACGAGCCGTCGACGATCTCGGGCTCTGACAGCACGAGGTAGCGGCGGCGGCCGTCGAGCGGCTGGATCGAGCTGTCGAACTGGTTGCGCAGGACCAGCGAGTCGATCCGCCCCGCCTCGGCCTTCGACAGCGTCTTGGGCCGCGGCGTCGTCCCCGGCAGCGTCTTGGCGAGTGGCACCTGGAGCTGCGCGAGCAGGTCGCCGGGGCGGTAGAAGATCGCCCGCGACTGCTTGGTCCCGTCGCCGGTGTCGGCCGCCGGCAGGGCGACGGCCACCATCGTGATGTCGTCGAGATAGCGGAACGAGTACAGCGCGAGCTCGAGCGCCTCGCGCTTGAGCAGGCGGTCGCGCGTGTGGGTGTCCGTCGACTTGTCGTCCTCGTCGAGCACGTTGAGGCCGTAGAGCACGCCCGGCCCGTCCAGCACCTCGACCTGGCCGCCGCGCGGCTGCACCGCGACGCCGATCGGCTCGAGGCCGTACTGCAGCGGCCCGCTCTGGATCGCCGCGAGCTGCTGGCCTGAGTCGAGCTGGTACTGGCGCGACAGGTGATCGGCGATCTCCTCGGCGCCGGCGAACATGTTCGCCGTCGACGGCTTCCACGGCGACCAGTCGCGCGCCAGCGGCGGCCCGCTGTCGTTCTCGGCGGTGGCGACGAGCAGGCCGGCGAGCGCCACGGCGCAGACGGCGACGCCGGCCAGCACGCCCCAGAGGAAGCCGAACCGCGCGCGGAACGGCGACTCCCCGGGCG
>DASSUW010000090.1:0-14495 GCA_035706585.1 Solirubrobacteraceae bacterium
CGCTGCGCAGCAAGCGGCTCAAGAAGGGGCGCTACACGGTCGAGATCCGCGCGCGCGACGCGTTCGGCAACCGGTCGCGGCTCGCCGAGAAGCGACTGTCCGTGCGCACGTAGCGTCGTGACCGGCCGGGACACGTTGTGGCGGCCCCCCGCCGACGCCTGGTCGCGGCGCGATCTCCTGCGCAACGGCTTCGCGTCGGTGGCGTTCCTGTGCGCGCTGCCGGCGGCGCAGCGCGGCGGCCCGCGCCTCGTCACCTCCGCGGCGCTGCGGGCGCGCGCACGGTCGCCGTTCGAGCCGTTCCGGCGTGACCTGCCGCTGATCCCGGAGCTGCTTCCCGTGCGCCGCACGCGCACGACCGACGTCTACGAGTCGACGATCCAGGAGGGCATGGCCGACATCCTGCCCGGGTTCCAGACGCCGATCTACGGCTACGACGGCATCTATCCCGGCCCGACGATCCGGGCGCGCAAGGGACGGCGGGTGGTCGTGCGGCAGCGCAACACGCTCGCCTTCGAGTCCAACGTGCACCTGCACGGCGGCTACGTGCCGGCGCGCTTCGACGGCCACCCGATGGACGTCATCGCGCCCGGCGGCGAGTTCGAGTACCGCTACCCGAACCACCAGGACGCGGCGACGCTCTGGTACCACGATCACGCGCACGGGCGCACGTCGCGGACGCTCTACTACGGCCTCGTCGCCATCTACGTCCTCGAGGACGACCGCGAGCGCGAGCTCGAGCTGCCGGCCGGCGACTACGACGTGCCGCTCGTGATCGCCGACCACGCGTTCAACAAGGACGGCTCGTTCCGGTACGTCGAGAACGTCGACCTCGGCTTCCGCGGCGACACGATCCTCGTCAACGGCGCCGTGGCGCCGCGGATGCGCGTCGACCGGCGCAAGTACCGCTTCCGGCTGCTCAACGGGTCCAACTCGCGCTCGTACGACCTGCGGCTCGGCCGCGGGCGGCGGATGACCCAGATCGCCGGCGACGGCGGCCTGCTGGAGCGGCCCGTGCACCGCAAGGCCGTGCCGCTGCACCCCGCCGAGCGGATCGATCTGGTGATCGACTTCCGCGACTACCGCCCGGGGACCGAACTCGTGCTCCACAACGCCGACGGGGACGGGAGCACCGTGGCCGTGATGCGGTTCGACGTCGGGCGCGGCGGCGGACGCGAGGAGTTCCGGGTGCCGCGTAGGCTGCGGCCGCTCGAGTCGCTGCCGGCCGCCGGCGCCGACCGCACCTGGAACCTCGGGTTCGGCAGCGGGGCGTGGCAGATCAACGGCAAGGACTTCGACCCGGACCGGATCGATGTCGCGCCGCAGCACCGCAGCACCGAGCGCTGGACGTTCGTCAACCGCTCCAACCGCGTGCACCCGATGCACATCCACGGCTTCCTGTTCCGCGTCCTCGAACGCAGCAGCGGCCGCGTGCACCCGGCCGATCGGCTCGGCTGGAAGGACACCGTCGGCGTGCTGCCGAACGAGTCGGTGACCGTGCTGGCGTGGTTCGGGCCCTACAGCGGCCGCTACGTCTTCCACTGCCACGCGCTCGAGCACGCGGACCACGCGATGATGCTGCAGACCGAGGTGGTCCGGTGAGCTCGCGCGGGCTGCTCGCCGGCACGGCGGCGGCGACGCTCGCGGTCGCGTTCGCGCCGGCCGCCCTGGCCCAGAGCCCGGTGGTCCAGGCCGTCGACGGGACGCAGGCCGACAACTACGACAACCGGTGGTCGCCGGCGTCGGTGACGATCAAGACCGGCGAGAGCGTCACCTGGAGCTTCGCGGGCTCGGGCGTGTACCACAACGTCATCTCCGACGGGGCGAACTGGAGCTTCCGCAACGGCGACCCGGCGATCGCCCCACCGCCTGCCTCCTACCGCTTCACCGCCCCGGGGACCTACCGGTTCGTGTGCCAGATCCACGCGACGACGATGGTCGGCACGGTGATCGTCACCGACGCGAGCGGCAACCCGCCGCCCCCGCCGCCACCGCCGCCGTTGAGCGAGCAGCCGTTCCCCAACGACGCCGGCTCGCCGGGCGCGTTCGAGGTCGCCGACACGCTCGGCCCGCGGCTGTCGCGGACGTGGGCGCGCGGGCGCCGCCACGCCGCGCGCGTGGGCTTCCGGCTCGACGAGCCGGCGCTCGTGACCGTGCGCGTGCGGCGCGCCCGCGTCACCGTCAAGCGCAAGCGCGGCATGTACCTGCGCGGCCGGCGCACGCTCACGATCCGGCGGCTGCCGGCGGGCCGCTACCGGCTCGACATCGCGGCCCGCGACCTCGCGGGCAACCGCTCGCGCGTGCGCCACGTGCGCGTGACCGTGCGCTGAGCCGCGCCCGCGCGCCTGCGCGCCGCATCATCCCGGCGGCGCGTTTCCACGCGTGGCCCGGACGGGTATCGGCCGGCCGTGAGCGCGGAACTTCAGACCATCGAAACGCGCGTCCCCGCCCGGCTCGACCGGCTGCCGTGGTCGCGCTTCCACTGGCTCGTGATCATCGGCCTCGGCACGGTCTGGATCCTCGACGGGCTCGAGGTCACGATCGTCGGCTCGATCGCGGCGCGGCTGACCGAGAAGGACAGCGGGCTGGCCCTGTCGGCCAGCCAGGTGCTGACGGCGGGGTCGGTGTACGTCGCGGGCGCGTGCCTGGGCGCGCTCGTGTTCGGCCAGCTCACCGACCGCTTCGGCCGCAAGAAGCTGTTCCTCGTCACGCTGATCCTGTACCTGCTCGCGACGGTCGCCACCGCGTTCGCGGGCTCGGCCGCCTACTTCTACATCTGCCGCTTCTTCACCGGCGCCGGGATCGGCGGCGAGTACGCGGCGATCAACTCGGCGATCGACGAGCTCATCCCCGCGCGCGTGCGCGGGCGCGTGGACCTCGTGATCAACGGCTCCTACTGGCTCGGCGCCGCGGGCGGCGCGCTCGGCGCGCTGCTGCTGCTCGACGACGCGATCTTCCCGCCCGACGTCGGCTGGCGGCTCGCGTTCGGCATCGGCGCGGTGCTCGGGGTGGGGATCCTGATCGTGCGCCGGCACGTGCCCGAGTCGCCGCGCTGGCTGTTCATCCACGGGCGCGACGAGGAGGCCGAGCGGATCGTCGGCGAGATCGAGGACGAGGTGCGGCGCGAGACCGACCAGGAGCTCGAGGAGCCGGGCGACTCGATCACGGTCCGCCAGCGACGCACGATCTCGTTCCGCGAGATCGTTTCGACCGCGTTCAAGCGCTACCCGCACCGGACGGCGCTCGGCTTCGCCCTGTTCGTCGGCCAGGCGTTCATCTACAACGCCGTGACGTTCGGGCTCGGCACGTTCCTCGCGAACTTCTACGACGTCAGCGCCGGGCGCACGCCGCTGTACATCGCGCTGTTCGCGGCGAGCAACTTCCTCGGTCCGGTGCTGCTCGGACGGCTGTTCGACACAATCGGGCGCAAGCCGATGATCGCCGGCACCTACCTCGGTTCGGCGGCCGTGCTCGTCGCGCTGACGATCCTGTGGGTCGACGGCTCGCTCGGTCTGGGCGGCTTCATGGCCTTCCTGCTTGCGACGTTCTTCCTCGCCTCGGCGGGCGCGAGCTCGGCGTACCTGACCGTGTCGGAGATCTTCCCGATGGAGACGCGCGCGCTGGCGATCGCGTTCTTCTACGCGATCGGCACCGCCGTCGGCGGCATCACCGGCCCGTTCCTGTTCGGGAAGATGATCGAGAGCGGCGAGGAGTCGCAGGTCGCGATCGCGTTCTTCATCGGCGCCGGGGTGATGGCGCTCGGCGGCGTCGTCGAGCTGCTGTTCGGCGTCAAGGCCGAGCAGCAGGAGCTCGAGGGGATCGCCAAGCCGCTGACCGCCGAGGACGCCGAGGGCGAAGCGCCCCGCGAGCGACCGCGCCCGGGCCGCGTCGGCTCGTCACGCGGCATGCCGGTCTCGGCGCCGATCCCGCCGGTCGGGTTCGAGCGCGAGGTCGCGGCGATCGAGCGTGCGCTGGTGGAGAACGGCGTCGTCGACCGCCGGCGCCTCGCCGGGATGGTCGGCGCGCGGTTCTGGGGGCCGGGGCGGTACGCGGCCGCGCTGCGGGCGGCCGTGCGGTCGGGGCGTGCGCGGCGGGTCGGGCGGTCGCAGTTCGCGGCGGCTGCGCAGGACCGGCCAGCTTCGGCCCGGTAGGGCGGCTGGGGTGCCGGCTGCCGCTCGCTCGGCGCGAGGGGTTTTCAGGCGGTCAGCGCAGGCCGGGCGGATCGCCGCGCAGGACCCACCGGCGGCCCTCGCGCTCCAGCCGCCCCTGATCGGCCAGCTTGGTCAGCGCCCCCGACACCGACGGGCGCCGCGCCGCCACGAGGTGGCTCAGCACCTCGTGGGTCAGCGGCAGGTCCAGGAACACCCCGTCCGGGCGTACGCGCCCGTGGCGGTCGGCCAGCTCCCAGAACAGCATCCACAGGCGCTCGTCGAGCCGCGGCTGCTGGGCGATCGCCATCATCGCCGCGAGCCGGCGGGCGCGGTTCATCGCGCGGCCCGCCAGCGCGGGACCGACGCCCGGGTAGCGGCCCATCCGCTCGGTCCAGCCGTGGTCCAGCACCGCCAGGCGGGTCGCGGACAGGATGCGCCAGGTGGTCTCGAAGCCGATCGACTCGTCGCCGTCGAACTCCCATGGCCGCAGCAGGTCGCCCGCCGCGAGCAGCTCGGCGCCGAAGCGGCCCCCGTAGCCGACACGGCGCACCAGCACGCCCTCGAGCGCGAGCAGGCCAAAGCCCTCGCGGGCGCGGTCGGCGTCCACGCGCGCGTCCCACCGGCCCGCGTCGAGCTGCACGATCGCCGCCAGGCTGGCCTGCCTGGCCGACGGCTGCAGCTCGGGCGCGATCAGCTCGGAGAGCTCACCGTCCTCGTCCAGCACGAGTGCGCGTGGACCGTTCACAAGCGCCTGTGATAGCGCATCGGGTGGCGGAGCGAGCAGGTTGCCGCCCGTGCGCACTAGAGCTGGATGCCGGCGGCGCGCGCGATACCGGTGATGTACTCGGTCGCGGTCGCGGGCCGGTCCTCCGGCTCCTTCTCCAGCGCGCGCGCGATCGCGCGCGCGACCGGCGGCGCGATGTCGGCGCGCTGCGTGGACAGGTCCGGCGGCGGCTCCTGCAGGTGCGCGAACAGCACGCGCATGCTCGGCCGCCCGCCGAACGGCGGCGTGCCGGTGAGCACCTCGAACATCACGCAGCCGAGCGCGTAGATGTCGGTGGCCGGGCTCACGTCCTCGCCGCGGATCTGCTCGGGCGACATGTAGTCGAGCGACCCCAGCGCCTGGCCCGGCCGCGTCAGGTTCGACGCCTGACTGTCCTTGGCGAGCCCGAAGTCGGAGACATACGGGGTCTCGCCCTCGAGCAGGATGTTCGCGCCCTTGATGTCGCGATGCACGAGGCCGGCGCCGTGCAGCGCGTCGATGCCCGCCGCCGCGCCCGCCAGCAGCCGGACGGCGTCCTCGAGCGGCAGCGGACCCGACCGCGCCACCCGGTCGGCCAGCGAGCCGCCGGGGATGAGCCGCTGCACCAGGTACGGCAGGCCGCCCTCGACGCCGTCGTCGAGCACCGGCACGACGTTCGGATGCTCGATCTTCTGCGCCGCCTTGACCTCGCGGCGGAAGCGGCGCAGGAACACCTCGTCCTGCGACAGCTCGGTCGTGACGACCTTCAGGGCGACCGGCTCGCCGTCGTCCTCGGTGCCCTCGAAGACGATCCCCATCCGGCCGCGCCCGATCACCCGGGTGATCCGGTACGGACCGAGGGAATCACCCGGCCTGGGCTCCAGCGCAATCTCAGGCATTCCAGCGCGCGCAAATATAGCCCCCCGGGTAGGAATCTCGCCCGCCCCGTCCCGTACTTCCGTTGGGGGTCACTTGCGCAGGGCCCCCTGACCGACGACACTTGCTGTTGATCTCGCTTATGGACAGGCCAGAGCTCGGCGACTACAGGATCGAGGGGATCGTCGGCGTGGGGCGTACAGGCATCGTGTACCTCGCCACGGATTCCCGGACGGGGCGCGCGGTGGCGCTGAAGGTGCTGCGGGAGGACGTCAGCATCGATCCGATCTACCGCGAGCGCTTTCGGCGCGAAGGCGCGCTGCTGGCCGCCCTGCGGCACCCGCACATCATCCCCATCTACGGGATGGGCGAGCTCGACGGCGACCTGTTCATCGCGACGCGCCTCGTGTCGGGAACGCTGAAGAACCTGATCCTGGCCGGTCCGATCCCGGTCGACTTCGCGATGAGCGTCATCACCGCCGTCGCCGAGGCGGTCGACACCGCGCACGCGGCCGGGGTCGTCCACCGCGACGTCAAGCCCGCGAACGTGCTGCTCGACCCCGGTCCCGAGGTGTTCCTCGGCGACTTCGGGCTCGCCCGCGATCCCGACGCCCAGGCGCTCACGGTCCCCGGCCAGGTGATCGGGACGCTCGACTACATGGCCCCCGAGCACCTGGACGCCGAGGGCGTCGGCACGCCCGCCGACATCTACGCGCTGACCTGCATGGCCGTCGAGACGCTCACGGGCGAGGTCCCCTATCCGCGCGGCACCGACGCCGCCGTCATGTACGCACACGTCACGGAGGAGCCGCCGAGCGTCTCTGCCCGGCGACCCGAGCTGCCTGCGGCGCTGGACGAGGTCGTCGCCGCGGGGATGGCCAAGGACCCGGACGACCGCCCGTCGACGGCTCGCGCGCTGCTCACGGACATGCTGCGCGCGCTGGGCCGGCCCGTCCCGGCCCGTCTGGTCGCGGCCGGCTAGGCGAGCCCGTGTCGGACGCCGAAACCGGCACCGCCGCCCCTGGCACGGTCTTCAACGAGCGCTACGAGATCGTCGCGCCGATCTCCAGCGGCGCGATGGGCGCGGTGTACCGGGCGATCGACCGGGAGCGCGGCGGCGAGGTAGCGCTCAAGCGGCTGCTCGACCTGCGGCACGCCGCGCGCTTCGAGATCGAGGCGCGGCTGCTCGCGAGCCTCAGCCATCCGCGCGTCGTGAAGGTGCTCGACCACTCGCAGGACGACGAGGGCCTCTACATCATCATGGAGCTCGTCCGCGGGACCGACCTCGGCGCGCAGCTGTCCGACCGCGGAGATCCCGGGCTGCCGTTCAAGGAGTCGATCGACTACGCGCGCGGCGCGTGCGAAGCGCTCCAGTACGTGCACGACCAGCAGATCGTGCACCGCGACGTCAAGCCGCAGAACATGATCCTGGCCGACAACGGCGTCGTGCTCGTGGACTTCGGCGTGGCGCGCGCGATCGGCAGCGACGAGACGGTCGGCACGATCGCGGTCGGCACGCCGCGCTACATGGCGCCCGAGGTGTTCGCGGGCGGCACGGTGTCACCGGCCAGCGATGTGTTCAGCCTCGCCGCCACGCTGTGGACGCTGACCGTCGGCCAGCCGCCGCGCTACGGCGACGTGATGAAGATCGACAAGGTCGCGCCCGGCCTGCCGCCCGAGCTGCAGGAGGCGCTGGTCGGCGGTCTGGAGATGCTGCCCGAGATGCGGATCCCGTCGGCGGTCGCGTTCGCGGAGGCGATCGGCGTGCCGATCTCCGAGCGCGGCGGCGAGTCGCTCGCGCAGTCGCTCGGGCGCGCGCCGGTGCACCGCCGGGTCATCGAGGCGATCGTGCGCACCGCCGCCGGCATGTTCGAGGCCGCGGCGTGCTCGATCGCGCTCGTCGACCAGCCCAGCGGTGAGCTCGTGTACGAGGCGGCGTGGGGCGCGGGCGCCTCCGAGGTGGTCGGTATGCGGCTGCCCGAGGGCGTCGGCGTGGCCGGGACCGTCGTGCAGACCGGCGAGGGCGTGGCGGTCCCCGAGTGCCGCAAGGATCCACGGTTCGCCAAGCAGGTCGCGGCCAAGACCGGCTACGTGCCGCACACGATGCTCGTCACCCCGCTGGTGCGCGAAGGCAAGACGATCGGCTGCCTGTCGCTCCTGGACCGCCGGACCGGCGGCCCCTACCGGCACGAGGATCTCGCGCGTGCGGCACTCTTCGCCGACCTCGCGGTGGTGGCACTGGATCTGGACACATTCCCGATGTCCACGAGCGGGGGTAGGACCTTGCCCCTCGGTTAGGAGCGCAGTTACCGTTGGCGAACATGACGGACACCCACTTCGACGCGATCGTCGTGGGCTCGGGATTCGGTGGGTCGGTCACGGCCTACCGGCTTGCCGAGGCCGGGAAGCGCGTCCTCGTTCTCGAGCGCGGCAAGGCCTACCCGCCGGGATCCTTCACTCGGAGCCCGTACCGGGCGCGCGAGAGCTTCTGGAACCCCGAGAAGGGCCTGCTCGGGATGTACCACTACTGGTCGTTCAAGGGGATCGACGCGCTCGTGTCCGCCGGCCTCGGCGGCGGCTCGCTGATCTACGCCAACGTGTTCCTGCGCAAGGACGAGCGCTGGTTCATCGACGAGGACGTCAACGACGGCGGCTATGAGAGCTGGCCGGTCACGCGCGCCGACCTCGATCCGCATTACGACCGCGTCGAGGAGATGATCGGCCTCCAGCGCTACCCGTTCGAGCACGAGCCGTACGCGAGCACGCCGAAGACGATCGCGTTCAAGCACGCGTCCGAGCAGCTCGGGCTCGAATGGTTCCTGCCGCCGCTGGCCGTGACGTTCGCGAACGAGGGCGCGGAGCCGCGGCCGGGCCAGAAGATCGAGGAGAAGCTGCGCAACCTGCACGATCGCGACCGGGTCACGTGCCAGCTGTGCGGCGAGTGCGACGTCGGCTGCAACTTCGGCGCCAAGAACACGCTCGACTACAACTACCTGACGCACGCCAAGCATCACGGTGCGGAGATCCGGGTGCTGTGCGACGTGCGGACGATCGAGCCGCGCGACGGTGGCGGCTATGCCGTCGGCTACGCGTCGCTCGAGGACCCGGGCGGCGCCCCGTCGGCCAACGGCCGTCCGGCGCCGCTGGAGCGCGTGACGTGCGACCACCTCGTGCTCAGCGCCGGCACGCTCGGCACCACGAACCTGCTGCTGCGCAACCGCAGCGCGCTCCCGCGACTGTCGCGCAAGCTCGGCACGCGCTTCTGCGGCAACGGCGACCTGCTGACGCTGGCGCTGAACTGCGGCCAGACGGTCGAGGGCCGCCGGGTGCCGCGGATCATCGATCCCGGCTACGGCCCGGTCATCACCTCGACCGCGCGGATGGCGGACGCGCTGGACGGCCACGAGGGGCGCGGCTTCTACATGCAGGACGCCGGCTACCCGCAGCACCTCGCGTGGATCCTGCACACGCTGGCGGCGCCGAAGACGCTGTGGAACTGGCGCTCGCACGGGTTGTACCTCGTGCGCAACTGGCTGCGCGGCTCGCCGGACACCGACGTCACCGGGCATCTGGCGGAGCTGCTGAAGTCGGCGGAGCTGTCGGCCGGCGGGCTGCCGATGCTCGGCATGGGCCGCGACGTGCCGGACGGGCGGATGTACCTGCGGCGCGGGCGGCTGGACGTCGACTGGCGGCGCGCGAAGTCCGACGAGTACTTCGAGCGGCTGCGCACGACCGGCCGGCAGATGGCGCACGCGCTCGGCGGCCGGTTCGCCGACAACCCGATCTGGTTCCTGCGGCGCGTGATCACGGTGCATCCGCTGGGCGGCGCGCCGATGGGCCGTTCGTCGGGCGAGGGCGTGGTCGACCCGTACGGCAACGTGTTCGGCTATCCGGGCCTGCACGTCGCCGACGGCTCGGTGATGCCCGGGCCCGTGGGACCGAATCCGTCGTTCACGATCGCCGCGCTGGCGGACCGGTTCTGTGACCGCATGCTCGAGACGACCCCGGCCGCGGAGGCGGCAGCCACATGACCGCGATCGCCACCGCCGCTCCCGCGAGCGTGCAGTTCACCGAGGAGATGCTCGGCCACGTCACGTTCGGGGAGACCGACTACAACCGCGGCGCGGTTGCCGACCGGCCCGGCGCGAGCTTCTTGAAGTTCCACCTGACGATCGCGGTCGACGACATCGCGCGCTTCGGCGGCGACCCGCGGCGCGAGGCGGGCGCGTTGGGGTGGATCGAGGCCGACGCCCTCGGCGGCCGGATGCCGGTCGAGCACGGCGTGTTCAACCTGTTCGTCGATGTGGGGCCGGGCGTCAAGCACATGCTGTACCGGCTGTTCTTCCGCGACGGCGTCGGCCACCCGCTGACGCTGAGCGGCTTCAAGCTCGTGCGCGACGACGCGGGATTCGACGTCTGGCGCGACACGACGACCCTGTTCACGCGCGTCTATCGCGGCCATGTCTCCGCTGCCGAGGAGGCGGACGCCGAGCTCGTCGCCTCGGGCGTCCTGCGGATCCGGATCCGCGACTTCGCGAAGCAGCTGACGACGTTCCGCGGCGGGCCGGGGCCGGTCGCGGCGCTCGGCGCGATCGCCCGCTTCGGCATGATCTTCATGCGGCAGCTGTTCGAGGCGTACGTGCTCAGCAAGGGACGGCGGAATGGCTAAGACCAAGACGAAGGGCAAGCGGCTCAAGGAGGCCGGCGAGGCGGGTCGCAAGCCGTCCGCCCGCACGCACCTCCTCGGTTTCCTGGCGGGCGGCGCCGTGCTCACGGTGTTCAGCGCCGAGGTGGCGCGCGTGTGGCGGCTCGGCATGCTGCCGCAGTCACGCGAGGAGCGCGACGAGCGCGAGCAGGCGGGCCGCCTCAAGCGCTCGGTGATGATCATCCGCGAGGGCTACTCGGTCTCCCGCACACGCGAGAACTCGCTGTTCAACATGCTCGCCTCGTTCGCGACGACGTTCGGCATCACGCGCGGCATCACCTGGTACATCCGCGAGCACGGCGGCCTCGGGCCGATCCAGAACGTCATCGTCGGCAAGCGCCACATCCACCACTTCATCCCGGGCGGTGTGATCGCGCTGACCGCCGGCGGCGTGGCGATCGGCATGAAGGGCGACAAGGCCGACAAGTACCTGGCGATCCCGTTCGGCATCGGGGTGGCGTTGGTGCTGGACGAGTCTGCGCTCCTGCTGGAGCTCGAGGACGTCTACTGGACCGAGGAGGGCGTGTTGTCGGTCCAGATCGTCTTCGCGGCGATGGCGATGCTGTCGGCGCTGGCGTACCTGATCCGGATGCTGCGGCAGACGGAGGGATCGGACAGCGAGACCGACTGGGAGATCGCCGCGAAGGCCTGGGACGACCTGCAGATGATCCCTGGGGAGCCGGGCATAGGTTTGTGAGGGCCGGGCGCGATCATGCCCTACCGCTCACGGCAGTGGCCGCCGTGCATCTCCGCGGGGCGCCGCGCGCCGTTCGCTGATTCAACAATTTGCTGCTTCGCGCGGCGCTCCCGGCCGCCCGCCTACTTGAGGCAGATTGAGGCGGCCCGATGAGTCTGGCGGCCGGGCGCGGTCCTTGGAGCATGGGACTAACTGATCACACGGTCGGCGCCGTGCTCGCGGTCTCCGACCTGGCGGCAGCACGCCGTTTCTACGAGGACCAACTCGGCCTGAGGCCGGGCGAGAGCGACGATCAGGGCGTCGCATATCCGTGCGCCGAAGGCACGTCGCTGTTCGTCTACGTCTCGCCCGAGAACGCCGGCCGGAACCCGGCCACGTCCGCCGGCTGGGCGGTCGACGATCTCGACGCGACGATGGCCGCGCTGTCTTCGCGCGGCGTCGTGTTCGAGCAGTACGACCAGCCGGGCATCAAGACCGATCCGCGCGGCGTGTTCGACGCCGGTCCGTTCCGGGCCGCCTGGATGAAGGATCCGGACGGCAACACGCTCGCGATGACCGAGCGGCGCTAGGGCGCCCGCGAGCGCGACCGTGCCCGGGGTCGGCCGCCTGCCTCCTCGGGTGGCCTCAGCTAGGCGTACGGCTCGGCCGGGTATCTCGCCGTCTCGCGGTGCATCAGCTGCCGGTGGTACGCGTGCCAGTGGACCGGTGGATCGGACGGTGGCGGAGCTGGGGTCGCGCTGTCGCCTCCGTGCCAGATCGGCTGCTGCGAGGGCCAGCCGGGGACCGTCTGCTGTTGGAAGTCGGCACCGCGCTCGGCACGCGCCGCCTGAACGGCCATCCAGATCTGGCGATAGTCGGGCAGCAGCGCGGCCGCGAGCGCCGGGCCGATCGGCTCGCGCTCGAACTCGGCCACCCAGTTCGCCCACGGCGCGGTGCCCGGCGGGCTCCACAGCGCGTGCTGCCACCGCAGCGGAGCCGCCGGCACGTCGCCCGGCTGGCTCCATGCGCTCCAGGAGTCGATCAGCAGCCGACACGCCGCGGTCACGAGTTGCTCGGCCGGTCGCTCGAGCCGCCCGGTCAGCTGCCAGCACGCCGTGACGATCGTCGCTTCCGCGTAGGCGGACGCGGCCTGGGCGGTGAGCGGGAGAGCGCCGGATGCAACGCGGGTGCGGGCGAGGCTGTCGAGCTGAGCCGCCCACGCGAGCACGATCGGGCTGCCGCCCTTCGCGCCCTCGCCGTGACCGAAATCGTGGTCACGCACCTCGCGCGCGACCCGGTCGCGGGCGGCCAGCGCCCGCCTGCCGTCACCGCGCGCGAACAGGCGGATGACGCACTGCGCGGAGCGATGCCAGCGCTCCGCGACCCGCTGCTCGACCGGGTCGGCGCCGTCCTTGTACAGCCAGCGCTGGAGGATCGCGAACTCGCGCCACGTGAAGCCGGTGCCCAGCCCCCAGGCGAACAGCGCCGCGATGTTGAACACCTTCTCGTACGTCAGCTCGACGCCCGACGGTCCGGCACGGGCGACGACTACGTCGCCGGCTGGCTCTCGGTGCTGCATGTGCGCCGCCTCCCTCACGATTGCGGCGAAGGTCAGATCATCCCAGCATTCAGCGCGCACGACAACCTGCCCGGCGATCATCAGCATCGGCGTGTCCTCGATCGGACACGGCGACAGACGGAGCGGCGGACGCTGCTATTCCCGGCGCCAGAGCTCGTCGCCGAGCGGCGTACGGCTGTAAAGCACGGCGCGGCCCTCGCGGGTCGCGGCGGCGAGCCCGGCGCGGGCGAGCACGCGCAGGTGGGCGGACACGCCGGCCGGGCTCATCCGCAGCCGGCGGGCGAGCTCGGTCGTGCCGACCGGGCCGTCGAGCCCGCCCAGCACGCGGGCGCGCCCGCGGCCGAGGAGGTCCTGCAGTGCCTGCTCGGGCTCGCGTTCGGCGGGCTCCCAGAGCGCGGCCACGCCGTCGGGCGCGTAGATCAGGCACGGTTGCCACGGCGGATCAATGACCGCGGACGAGCGCGGCCAGAAGAACGCGCTCGGGATCAGCAGCAGGCCGCGGCCGTTCAGCGGCACGTCGGCGTCGACGGCCGAGGCCAGCTCGATCGTGCGCTCGTCGGCGCTGAGGCTGACGTCCGGGTGCAGGGCGGTGAGCGCGGCGCGGACCCCGCCGGCGGCGAGATGACCGGCGCGGCGCCGGATGTCGGCCGCGAGCGTCTGCCGGATCGCCGGCCAGTCGGGCGCCAGCGCGCGGTCCCAGTACTCGCGCATCAGCGTCACGAGCTGCGCGAGCCCGCGCGGCGTGTCGTCCACGAGCTCGCGCATGACCGCGGGCGTCCCGTCGGTCCAGATGCAGGCGATCTCGTGGCGGACGATGGCGGGATCGGACGCCAGGACCCGCTCCATCTCGGCATACGGGTCGGGCGACGGGACGAGCGGCGGCGGGGCCGCGAAGTCCGGCACCCAGCCGCGCGCCGGCACGACGGTCTCCAGCAGCGCCAGCTCGAGCCCGTCCAGTCGCGGGCGGGCGCGCGCCATCCACGGCGTGTGGATCGCGTGGCCGTGGCGCTCGGGCTCGCGCAACGCGGTGAGCGACATCTGCAGCTCCATCAGCGGCGAGATGGCGAAGCGGCTGCGAGCGAGGTCGCCGGCGTCGAGATGGAACCTGATCATTCGCTGGAGAGCGAATCTATTGCCTCCGCGCGCGGCGTGCCCGACGCTCGTGCGCGCCATGGCCGTCGCCGTCGCCACCAGCCCCCGGGCCATCCTGCGCATACCGGGCATCCGCCGCACGTACGGAACGTCGCTGATCGCGCGCCTGCCGATGGGCGCCCACGGGCTCGTGCTGCTGCTGTTCGTGCATCAGCTCACGGGCTCGTACGCGCTGGGCGGCGCGGCGTCGGGCGCGTTCGCGCTGTCGCTGGCGCTCTCGTCGCCGCCGCTCGGCCGCCTGATCGACCGGCACGGCCAGACCCGCGTCCTCGTTCCGCTCGCGTTCGCGCAGGGCGCGGTCCATCTGGCGCTGGCGACCGCCCCGAGCGGCACACCGCCCGCCCTGCTGCTGGCCGGCGCGGCGGCGACCGGGCTGCTGCTCCCGCCGATGTCGGCCGCCGCCCGCGCGCTGTGGTCGGACCTGCTGAACCGCGAGGTGCTGCCGGCCGCGTACGCGCTCGAGGCCGCCGTGCTGGAGGCGGTCTACATCTTCGGCCCGCTGATCATCGTCGGCGTCGTCGCCTCCGTCTCGCTGCGGCTGGCGCTGCTCGTCAACGGCGCGTGCGTGCTCGTCGGGACGCTGTGGTTCGCGTCCAGCCGCCAGTCGCGGCGCTGGC
>DASSUW010000091.1:0-5802 GCA_035706585.1 Solirubrobacteraceae bacterium
ATGGCGTGCTGGGGCCAGGCGCTGCAGACCGTCGACCCGCGCCGCGTCCACGCGGCCACCGTGAACCTGCAGAACTTCTGCACCGGCGGCATCCACCCGAAGACGAAGGCGGGCTTCGTCTCCTACATGTGGCTGGAGGGCGGCCAGGGCGCGCGCGCCTACGCCGACGGCAACTCCTTCTACATGATGATCTTCATCGGCGGCGCCTCGAACCAGCCCAACGAGACGCTCGAGCGCTGGTACCCGATGGTGTACACGAGCACGGAGGCCGTGGTCGACTCGTGCGGCGACGGCGAGTTCCGCGGCGGGTTCGGGCTGTGGCGCAGCTTCCGCACGACCGGCGACACCGAGCTCGTCGTGCTCGGCGACCGCGAGCGCGTCGGCCCGTTCGGGCTCGCCGGCGGCACCAACGGCGGCCCGAACATGGTCATCCTCAACCCCGGCACGGACGCCGAGGAGAACCTCGGCATGTTCACGACCAAGGCCAGGCTCGAGACCGGCGACCAGCTCGAGTTCGGCTCCAACGGCGGCGGCGGCTACGGCCTGCCGTGGAAGCGCAAGGTGCAGTCCGTGCTCGACGACGTGATCGACGGCCTGCTCTCGATCGACAAGGCGCGCCGCGTCTACGGCGTGGCGATCACGGAGGTCGACCCCGACGCGCTCGTCTACGAGGTCGACGACGCCGAGACCGAGCGGCTGCGCGCGGCGCTCGCCGGCGACGACCGCCCGCGCGGCACCGGCCCGTTCGAGGTGAACCCGCTCGGCGAGCGGCTGTTCGCCACGCCGGACGAGCTCGGGGCCCGCTGACATGCCGAAAGAGGCGCTCAACCCCGACCGGCTCCCGGCGCCGGTCGGGCCGTACTCCAACGTCGTCACGAGCCCGCCGGGCACGCTCGTCTTCGTCGCCGGGCAGGTGGCGCTCGACGCCGACGGCAACGTCGTCGGCGCGGGCGACATCGTCGCCCAGACGCGTCAGGTGATGGAGAACATCGGCGCCGCGCTCGAGGCGGCCGGCGCGACGTTCGCCGACGTCGTCAAGATCGTCAACTACATCACCGACGTGAACGAGTTCTCGAAGATGGCGGCGGTGCGCCGCGAGTTCCTGCGCGAGCCCTATCCGACGAGCACGCTCGTCGAGGTCCAGGCCCTGATGTTCCCCGAGCTGATGATCGAGATCGAGGCGATGGCGGTCGTCCCACAGGAGCGCTGACGCCCGCGCGTGGCCGACAAGGTCGTCGTCACCGTCGCCCCCACCGGGCCGCTGACCACGCGGGACGAGCATCCCGAGGTCCCGCTCACGCCCGCGGAGATCGGCATCGCGGTGGCCGAGGCCGCCGCGGCGGGCGCCGCCGTAGCGCACGTACACGCGCGCGACGAGCGCGGCGCCCCCACCGCCGACCCGGCGGTGTACGCCGCGATCGCGGCCGAGATCCGCAGCCGCTGCGACATCGTCGTGCAGGCGTCGACCGGCGTCGGCCTCACGGTGCCGTGGCAACAGCGGCTCGCGATCGTCGAGTCCGGCGCCGTCGACGTGACGATGGCGACGCTCAACCCGGCGTCGATGACGTTCGCCGGCGGGACGTTCAGCAACCCGCCGGAGTTCGTCGAGCGGCTCGCGCAGGCGATGCACGAGCGCGACATCCATCCCGAGCTCGAGGTCTACGACACCGGGCACGTCGCGCTCTGCCTGGACCTCGTCCGGCGCGGGCTGATCCGCGAGCCGCTGCAGTTCAGCTTCGTCATGGGCGTCCGCGGCGGGATGCCGGGCGATCCCGCGCTGCTGCCGCTGCTGATCTCGATGCTGCCCGCGGGCGCGATCTGGCAGGCGATCGGCATCGGCCGGGCGCAGCTCCCGCTGTCGCTGGCGGCGCTCGCGCTCGGCGGCAACGTCCGGGTCGGCTTCGAGGACAACGTCTACATCGAGCGCGGGCGGCTCGCCGAGTCCAACGCCCAGTTCGTCCGCCGCGCGGTCGACCTCGTGCGAACGGCCGGACGCGAGGTCGCCACGCCCGACGACGTTCGTGAGCGACTGGGGGTCCGATGACGCGTAATGGGACACTCGTCGTCCGCGGGGGCGAGCTGATCGAGCCGGGCGCCCCGCCGCGCCGCGCCGACGTGCTGGTCCGCGACGGCACGATCGCGGCGGTCGGCGACGTCGACGCGCCGGACGGCGCCCGCGAGCTCGACGCTCGCGGCGACTACGTCGTCCCGGGACTGATCAATGCGCACTACCACTCGAACGAGAACTTCAACCCGGGCCTGTACGAGAACCTGCCGCTCGACCTCTGGTTCGTCCACTCGCATCAGGTCACGCGCACCGCGCCGCCGCCGCCGGACGTGATCTACGCGCGCACGATGCTCGGCGCGATGCAGATGCTGCGCACCGGCACGACCGCCGTCGTCGACTTCGTGTTCGAGGCGCCGGAGATCAGCGTCGAGACGCTCGAGCCGATCGTGCGCGCCTACCGCGACGCCGGCATGCGCGCGACCGTCCTGCTCGGGGTGGCCGACAAGCCGTTTTCGGAGTCGCTCCCGCTGGAGGCGGCCGAGCGTGCGAGCTGGAGCGACGAGGCGAGCCCGCCGACCGTCGACCGGATCCTCGCGGTCGGGCGCGAGGCGATCGACCGCTGGCACGAGCCCGACGGGCTGATCGGCATCGGGTTCGGGCCGTCGGCCCCGCAGCGCTGCAGCGAGCGGCTGTTCGTCGAGACGCTCGAGCTCGCGCGCTCGCGGTCGCTGGCGTGGCAGACGCACGTGCTGGAGACCAAGACCCAGGCGTGGACGGCCCGCTCCTGGCACGACGGGCGCTCGTTCGTCGAGGTCCTCGACGAGCGCGGCATGCTCGGCGACCACGCCTCGCTCGTGCACACGGTCTGGCTGACCGACCGCGACATCGAGGCGCTCGCGCGCACGCGCACGACCGCGGTGCACTGCCCGTTCAGCAACCTGCGCATCGGCGACGGCATCGCGCGCGTGCCGGCGATGCGGCGCGCCGGCGTGCGCATCGGCCTCGGCACCGACGGCCGCGGCTGCGACGAGACGCTCGACCTGCTCGAGCTCACGCGCGTCACGGCGCTGCTGCACAAGCCCAAGGGCGAGCATCACAGCCACTGGCCGACCGCCGACGACGCGCTGTCGATGGCCACGCGCGAGGGCAGCATCTGCACCGGTCACGGGGACCGGCTCGGGCGGATCGAGCCCGGCGCGCACGGCGACCTGCTCGTCGTGCGCGGTGACGGGATCGCGTTCACGCCCGTCCACGACCCGCTCCGCCAGCTCGTCTACGGCGGCGGTGCGCGCGACCTGCGGGCGGTCGTCGTCGCCGGCGAGGTGACCGTCGAGGACGGCAGGCTGACCCGCGTCGACGAGCGCGAGATGCTCGCCCGCGCACGGGCGGCGGCGGCGGCGGAGATGCCCTACCTGACGGGCGGGGCGGGCGCCGCCAAGCTCGAGGCGATCGTCGAGGGCATGCACCGGCGGGCCGAGAGCCAGGCGCTCGACGTCGACGCCTACATCCCCGCCTGAGCGCGGTCGCGACCACGCCGATCGCGCCGGCCGCCCGGCTCGCAGTATGTATTACCATTGGCCGCGATGAGCGAAACGGCGGCTCCGGCGCGCGGCGTCATCGGGCGCTCGCTGCGGCGCAAGGAGGACCGGCCGCTGCTCACGGGCACCGCGTGCTTCGTCGACGACTTCACGCGGCCGGGTGCGCTGCGCGCGGCCGTCGTGCGCAGCCCGCACGCGCACGCGCGGATCGCCGGGATCGACGCCAGCGCCGCGCTCGCCTGTCCGGGCGTGGTCGATGTCGTCACCGCCGCGGACCTGCCGGACCGCGACATCCGCATCCCGATGCGCATGTACCGGCGAGCCGGCATGGAGCGCTTCCTCCAGCCGCCGCTCGCCGACGGCGTCGCCCGCTACGCGGGCGAGCCGGTCGCCGTCGTGATCGCCGAGTCCACGTACGCGGCCGAGGACGCCCTCCCCCACGTCGACGTCGCGTACGAGCCGCTCGACGCGGTCGTCGACGCCGGCCGCGCCGCCGAGCCGGGCGGCACGATCCTGCACGCGCACGCCGGGACGAACGTGGCCGCCGAGTACACGATCGCGTGGGGCGACGTCGACGACGCGTTCCGGACGGCCGACCTCGTCGTCGAGGAGCGGCTCGTCTGCGGGCGGCACGCGGCGGTGCCGCTCGAGCCGCGCGGGCTGGTCGCCGAGGTCGACGCCGCCGACGGCCGCCTGACCGTCTGGGGCGCCGCCAAGGTCGTCCACGCCAACCGCGCGATCCTGGCGCGGCTGCTCGGCCGCGACGAGGCCGAGATCCGGTTCGTCGAGCTCCACGTCGGCGGCGGCTTCGGCGCGCGCGGCGAGTTCTACCCCGAGGACTTCCTGATCCCGTTCTGCGCGCTGCGCACCGGCCGCCCGGTCGCCTGGACCGAGGACCGCAGCGAGAACCTGCGCGCGCTCAACCACTCGCGCGAGCAGCATCACGACGTGGCGCTCGCGCTGCGCGCCGACGGCACGTTCCTCGCGCTGCGCGACCGCTTCGTGATGGACACCGGGGCGTACGTGCGCACGCATGGCACGGTCGTGCCGAACATGACCGCGGGCCTGCTGCCCGGTCCCTACCGCTGGGACGCGTACCGCTGCGAGGTGCGCCAGGTGCTCACCACCAAGACGCCGGCGGGGACCTATCGCGCTCCTGGCCGGTACGAGGCCAACTTCGTGCGCGAGCGGATGATCGACCTCGCGGCTGGGCGGCTCGGCCGCGATCCCGCCGAGCTCCGCGCCCAGAACCTGATCGGGCCCGAGCAGATGCCCTACGAGGTCGGCACGCACACCGACGAGCACCCGGTCGTGTTCGACAGCGGCGACTACCCGCGGCTGCTGGAGCGGACGCTCGAGCGCTTCGGCTACGCCGAACGCCGGCGCTGGCGCGCGGCGCCGGCCGGGCCCGGGCGGCGCCGCGGGCTCGGCGTCGCGCTGTTCGTCGAGAAGAGCGGCATCGCGCGCTGGGAGTACGCCCGCGTGGGAATCGCCGGCGACGGTCGCGCCCGCGTGCACGTCGGCTCGGCGTCGGTCGGGCAGGGCGTCCAGACCGTGCTGGCGCAGATCTGCGCCGAGCACCTCGGCATCGCCTACGACGACGTCACCGTTGTCCACGGCGACACCGACGTCGTGCCGGAGGGCATGGGCTCGTTCGGCAGCCGCGCGACCAGCCTCGGCGGCGCCGCGGTCATGGAGGCCTCGACGGTGCTGCGCGAGCGGCTGCTCGCGCTCGCCGCCGACGAGCTCGAGGCGTCGGCGGGCGACCTGGTCATCGAGGCCGGCCGCATCACGGTCCGCGGCTCGCCGCACGCCGGGATCGCGGTCGCCGAGCTCGTCGGCGAGCCGCTCGAGGAGACGGCACGGTCCGACGTGGAGCACATGAGCTTCCCGTACGGCGTGCACTGCGTCGCCGTCGAGATCGACGTCGAGACCGGCGCGGTGGCGATCGACGGCTACGTCGTCGGCTACGACGTCGGGCGCGCGATCAACCCGCAGCTGGTCGAGGGCCAGGTCGTCGGCGGGGCCGCCCAGGGCATCGGCGGCGCGCTGCTGGAGGAGCTGGCCTACGACGACTCGGGCCAGCTCGTGAGCGGCTCGTTCATGGACTACCTGATGCCGACGGCGCACGAGGTGCCGCCGGTCGACGTGCTGATCACCGAGGACGCGCCGACGCCGCTGACCGCGCTCGGCGCCAAGGGCGCCGGCGAGGGCGGGACCTCCGCCGCCGGCGCGGCGATCGCCAACGCGGTGGCG